>DAITAW010000069.1:0-13440 GCA_036824055.1 Gaiellaceae bacterium
TCCTCGAGCGGCGCTGGACGGTCTCGATCCTCTACGTCTCACACGAGGGTGCCGTGCGTTTCAACGAGTTCCTGCAGGCACTCGGCAGCATTCCTCCGGCGACACTCGCGCAGCGGCTGGCCGACCTCGAGCAGGCCGGCGTGTTCCGGCGTGAGGTGATCGACGCCCGCCCGCCCCACGTCGAATACCGCCTCACCCAGCGCGGGCGTCAGCTGCGGTCACTCGTCAACGCACTTGCCCGCTTCGCCGAATCAGGCCCGCGAACCGTCCGCTGACGGCGTCAAGCAGCTAGGCGAAGGACCGCCGGCTCGATCCGGCGCGGCAGCAGAGGCGCGCTCTCACCGAGCGTGACCGGGGCGATCCTTAGCTGACCGCTTGGAGTCGTGCAGCTGCTGTTGCGTCGGCGGCTTGTGCGCGAGCTTGCGGCCGCCGTGCGGCGCCAGGCCGGCGAGCACGATCTCGACGTAGCGGCGCCAGGCGCCCGGCGCGGTGTGCTCGAGCCTGACTCCGCCAAGGCCGATCGCGTTGATGAGGAAGCCGATGTCCTCGGCCACGACGTCGCGACGGATCGCCCCGGCGGCCCTCGCTCGCCCAAGGAGCTGATCCAGTGCGGCGATCAGCTCGCCGAGCAGCTCCTGCATCCGCGGACGCTCGAACAGGTCGCCTCCGCTCGCCTCGCAGAAGCAGCGATCCTCGACGAACGTTTCGACGGCCGCCGAGAAGAACTCGGCGAGTGCGGCGGCCGGATCCTTCGTCTCGGCGGCGGCCTGCGCCCTGGCGACAACGGTCTCGAGCTCCCGCTCGAGCATCGCCGCCACGAGATCGTCCTTGGTCGGGAAGCGCCTGAAGATCGTGGCGGTGCCGACACCTGCGCGGTGCGCGACGTCCGCGACACTCGCTTCGAGCCCTTCCTCCGCGAAGACGGCGCGCGCTGCCTCGAGGATCCGCTCGAGGTTGCGCTGCGCGTCGGCACGAAGGTGGGTTGTCTCGACGACCATCAGGCGGGAACCGCCACCGCGTCTTCGGCTCCGATCGACGCGACGTGACGTCGGCGGATCAGCGCAACGATCACGGCAATCGCGAACAGCATGAGCCCCGCGCCGACGAGGAACGCCAGCCGGAAGCCGTCGACGAGGGCGGTCGCGTGCGTGACACCGTGGATCGCGCTCGTCCTGCTCGCGGCGACCGACGACAGGATCGCAAGCCCGAGTGCACCGCCGACCTGCTGCGACGTATTGAACAGGCCCGACGCGAGCCCCGAATCGGCGGCATCGATGTTGGTCGTCGCGATCAGCGTCACCGGCACGAAGGTCAGCCCCATCCCGATCGACATCACCATCAGCCCCGGAAACAGGTCGGCCAGATACGTCCCGTGCACCGGGATGCTGCTGAGCAGGATCAGGCCGAGTGCCGCAAGTGCGATCCCGATGATCGGCACGAGCCGTACGCCGAGAGCGCTGATCGCCGGTTGCGCGAGCCCGGCGCCGATCACGATCCCGAGGGTGACCGGCACGAACGCGACGCCGGCCCTGAGCGGGCTGTACCCAAGGATCTCCTGAACGTAGATCGAGGCGAAGTAGAACATGCCGAACAGGCCGGACATCACGAACAACATCGCCACGTTCGCGCTCGTCAACGAGCGCACGCGGAAGATCCCGAGCCGGATGAGCGGCGCCTTCGACCGCAACTCGGTGACGACGAACGCGCCGAGGAGCGCAGCCGCTAGGGCGAACAGACCGAGCGTGCGACCGGACGTCCAGCCGTACTGCTGCGCCTTGACGATGTCGTAGACGAGGACGAGAAGTCCAGCCGTGACGGTCGATGCGCCGAGGACGTCGACCGTCTCGGGTCGCTGCTCGGCACGGGTGTTCACGATGTAGCGGGCCGCCAGGACGAATGCCACGATCCCGATCGGCAAGTTGATGAAGAAGACCCAGCGCCACGAGAGCGTGTCGGTGAGCAGGCCGCCGAGCAGCAGTCCGATCGCGCCGCCGCCGGCGGCGATCGCGCTCCAGATTCCAAGGGCCCTGGTGCGCTCGCGGCCCTCCGCGAACGTGGTCATCACGATCGACAGCGCGGCCGGCGAGACAAGCGCCGCTCCGAGACCCTGAAGAGCGCGACCGGCGATCAGAAGGCCCGAGGAGCTGGCGAAGCCGTTGACGAGGGAGGCGATCGTGAAGACGGCCACTCCGGTCATGAAGAGGCGCTGCCGGCCGAAGAGGTCGGACGCGCGGCCGCCGAGCAGCAGGAAGCCTCCGAAGAAGAGGGTGTAGACGTTGACGACCCACTGGAGGCTGGTCGCCGAGAAATGGAGCCCGTGCTGGATCGACGGCAGCGCCACGTTCACGATCGTCGCGTCGAGCACGACCATGAACTGCGCCACGCACACCAGAACGAGAATGAACCACCGGTTTACAGGAACACTCATCCGATCACCTTTCTAAACGAACTGTACGGTCCGCTTACCATAGCAGTAACCGGACTGCTCGGTTCGCTTATCTGATCGGCGCGCCCCAGGCATTCATCAGGGGAGCGAGGCTTCCCGGCTTTAGGCCGCCTGCACGAGGGTCATGCCGCCGACGGTGAGCGTGACCTCGATGTTGCCGCGCGTCGCCCGAGAGTAGGGGCAGGCCTCGTGTGCGCGGGACATCAGGTCGAGGGCTTCGTCGCGGCCGATTCGAGGCGCGTCGAGGTCGAGCGTGGCCGAGAGACCGAAGCCGCCGCTTTTGAGCGGCCCGATGCCGACACGTGCGGTGATGCGCGACCCTGTCACGTCGAGCTTGCGCCCAGCGGCGATCCGCAGCAGCGCCGACTGAAAGCAGGCGGCATAGCCCACGGCGAAGAGCTGCTCGGGATTCGTTCCGGGCCCACCCGGGCCTCCCAGCTCGCTCGGCACATCGAGGTCGACGTCGAGGCGTCCGTCGCTCGTGCGGGCATGACCTTCCCGGCCGCCCGTGGCGGTTGCCTCGGCGGTGTACAGGATCTCAGGTCGTTCGTTCATCGTGCCTTCTCCTTTGGCTGGGCCGAGGTAGGAGCCGTGAGCAGTGCAACGGTGGGCTCGTCTGCCGTGCCGAGCAACTGCTCGGTTTCGAGCTCGCTTTCGGGTACTCGCTCGACGCGAGCGCCGAGTGCAGCGAGAAACGCGTCCGGAGGCTCGAGAAAGTTCACGGCATCGGTTCGGTAGTGCATCGGTATGACGAGCCGCGGCCGCAGCGCGCTCACGATCGCAACGGCTTGCCCGCCACCGACGGTCGGGCCGCCACCGACGGAAAGGAACAGCACGTCGACCTCTCCGATCGCGCGCTCTTGCTCGACGCGCAACTCGGCCTGGCCGAAGTCGCCGAAATGACAGAGGCGCAGGCCGTCAAGCGCGAAGCAGAAGATGGTGTTCGGGCCGCGCTCGGTACCGGCAGCATCGTCGTGCTCCGAGGCGACGGCGATCACTTCGCCGATCGGCGAGTCGAACGTGCCGGCAGTCGAGCGCAGAATCTGCGGTGAGCCGCCGACGACCTCGACCGCGTTGTGGTCACTGTGCTCGTGCGTGACGAGGAGCAGCTCCGCTTCCGCATTTTCGATGGGCGGGTAGTCGAAGCGCATCCCGTGCTCCGCAAGCCCTTCCAGGACACCGAACGGATCGATGAAGACCGCCCGCTCACCGCTGATCAGAAACGTCGACTGGCCGTACCAGCGGATGCGCATCGGCTACCCGCCCCTTCGTTTCCGTTCGAGCTCGGCTCGACGGTCGTGGAGGGAACGCAACTTCGCCGACAACTCGTCCGAGAAGTCGGAGAGCTTCTGCTGGCGTCCACGGACGAGCTCGAGCTGCCGCTCGATCAGCGGAATCGCTGCCTCGACGATCTCGGCGCGCTCGCTGTCGCTTGCGCTCTCCGCCCACTGGTCGCGCAGGGCAGCGCGGGCCTCCTCGGCCTCCGCAAGCGCAATGAGCTCCTCGAGCGAAAGGCCGAGCAGGTCGCGGAGCCGGATCAGCTCTTCGAGACGCGAGATGTCGGTATCGTCGTAGAGGCGGTGTGCGCCTTTCGCGCGCGCTGCTGCCGTTCCGAGCAGACCGAGTTCTTCGTAGTAGCGGATCGTCCGGGTCGTGACGCCGACGCGCTCGGCCACTTCGCCGATCCGATAGCTGCGCTCTTGCGTCTGCATGTTCATGCCGTCTCCTCCGCAGTCCGACGCGAGCGAATGGGGGCCGTCTCCGGCACGTCGGGCTCGACGGGCTCGATTCCCGTCGGCGCCCCAGCCGGAGAGATCGCCTCGACGTAGTGGTACTTCCCGCCACGCAGCAACGAGGCGACCGCGGCAACGAGGCAGGCGGCGATCGCGAAGACGAAGGCGTAGATGAGCGCAGTGTGGAAGGAACCGGCGATCAGGTGCGGGAAGAAGCCGCGCCCCGTCAGCGCGTGCGCCTGTGTGGGCGGCAGTCCGGCGAGCACGTGTGGGCCCAGCAGCGTCGCCATCGGGTTGTAGCCGAGAAAGGACGAGAAGAGCGTTGCGACGGGCGGCAGATGCGAGATGCGGCCCGCGTCGCCGGTCGGCACGCCGTGGGCGATCAGGCCGGTCTGGAGCGTGTGCGGCAGGCCGGCGGAAAGCCCGATGATCATAAGCGTGAAGAACACACCGATCGAGAGCACGCTCGCGGTGTTGATGAAGGTGGCGAGCATGCCGGCGCCGGCGCCACGTTGAGAGCTCGGGAGCGAGTTCATCACGCCCGCGCTGTTGGGAGACGAGAACAGCCCCATCCCGACGCCGTTCAGGACCAGGATCAGTGCGAACCACGTGTAGGAGAAGTTCACCGGCAGCAGGATCAGCAGCAGGAAGCTGAGCGCCGCGAGGATCATCCCGCCGGTGGCGAAGGGGCGCGCGCCGAAGCGGTCGGACAGGTAGCCGGAGGCGGGACCGGCGACGAGGAAGCCGGCGATCAGCGGCAGCATGTAGATGCCGGCCCAGAACGGCGTCTGGGCGAAGTTGTAGCCGTGCTCGGGCAGCCAGATTCCCTGCAGCCAGATGATCAAGATGAACTGGAGGCCGCCGCGGCCCATCGCTGCGAGCAGCGCGGCCAGGTTGCCGGCGGCAAAGGCGCGGATGCGGAACAGCTCGAGGTGGAACATCGGTTCCTCGACGCGCAACTCGATCAGGCAGAACAGGACCAGGAACGCGACGCCGCCGAACAGGTTTGCCAGCACGAAGGGCGACGTCCATCCCATCGTGTGGCCGCCGTACGGCTGGATCCCGTAGGTGATCCCGATCATCACGCCGACGAGGCCGAGTGCAAACGTGGCGTTGCCCCACCAGTCGATCTGCGCCGCTCGGCGCTCGCCCAGCTCCCGCAGCGAACGGTACGCCCAGAACGTTGCGATCACGCCGATGGGCACGGAAACGAGGAACACGAGCCGCCAGGCGACCGGCGCGAGCACGCCGCCGAGCACGAGCCCGATGAACGAACCGGCGATCGCGGCGATGCTGTTCACGCCGAGCGCAAGCCCGCGCTGGTCGCGCGGGAACGCGTCGGTCAGGATCGCGCTGGAGTTCGCAAACAGCAGCGCGCCTCCGACACCCTGCCCCACGCGCATCAGAATCAGCCAGAGCGCGCCTGCGCTGCCGTGCATCCAGGTGATCGAGAGCAGAATCGAGAAGACCGTGAAGACGGCGAAGCCGAGGTTGAACATCCGCACGCGCCCGTAGATGTCACCCAGACGTCCAAGGCTCACCATCAGCACCGCCATCACGACGAGGAACCCGAGGATCAGCCAGAGCAGGTAGCTCGTGTTGCCGGGTGCGAGCGGATCGATGTGGATGCCGCGAAAGATGTCGGGGAGCGCGATCAGCAAGATCGAGGCGTTGATCGTCGCGATCAGCATCCCGAGGGTCGTGTTCGACAGGGCGACCCACTTGTACTCGACCTTTCCCAGCCGCACAGACCCTCCTTCTGCTTATAATTAACGTAAACGTCAAATTAGCAGAACGAGGAGCCAGGCCGATGGCTGTTTGGACGATCGCGGCTCAGGAGGGGACCGGAGGCGCCCGCCTCGCCGCCGAACTGGCCGCGGCTGCGGATGTTCCGCTCTTCGACCGAGCAGCGCTCGCGCTTTTCGCCCGCCGGCTGGATCCCGACTTCCCGCTGGGCGGTGAGTTCGAAGGACGCTTTGGCGGCCGCCTCAATGCGCTCGCGCTCAGCACGGCGATCAGAACCGGCTCACCCGATGCCTTCCGCGAGGCGGAGTTGCGACAGAAGCTTCCCGCCATCGGACGCGCCGTCGTCGCAGAGGCGGCCCGCACACCATGTGTGATCTACGCTCCGGCTGCTTTCGCCGCTCTATCGGAGCATTGTTCGGCAGTTCAGGTCCGGCTCCGGGCGCCGCTGGAGTGGCGGATCGCGGCCTACCAGCGTGAGCACGTCGTCGACCGCCGCTGCGCGGAGAAGGCGCTCAAGCACGCCGACCTACGCCGGCAGGCGTGGGTGAAATCGCTCTACCACGTCGACATCGACGATGCGCGACTCTTCTCGCTCGTCCTCGACGCCGGCCGTTTCACGTCCGAGCGGCTCGTCGAGACGTTGCTCGCCGCCGGCGGCGTCCAGGCCGCGCTCGTGGCGACCTAGCCGACCGCCGGTAGCTCGATCTCAGCTCTTCATGCGCGTCGCGACGTTGTACTTCGTCACGGACGTGCGCTTTCCCGGAGTATCGCCGGCCGGCATCGCGTTCAAGATCTCGTCGCCTCGCTTGTAGTCGTCCTCGGAGTCGAAGATGATGATCGTCAGCGACGTTTCGGCGTCCGGGTCGTGGAGCACGACCAGCTCGGCCGGCGGGAATCCTTCCGGCGGCTCCCCGCCCTGCATCTCGCGGTCCATCTCGTCCATCCGGTCCTTGCTGACCCCTTCGAAGGTCACAACGCGTGCGAGCGCCATACCAGCCTCCTTGTCGATGTGCACTACCGCCGCGTAGTCTGCACCATCGAGAGAGGAGGTACATGTCTTCAACAGACGAGCCGCTCAGCTTCGAGCAGCACATCAAACCGCTCTTTCGGGAGGGTGACCGTCACTCGATGAAATCGGCGTTCGACCTCTGGTCGCACGACGACGTGGCGAAGAACAGCAACGCGATCCTGGAGCGACTGCGCAATGGCACGATGCCTTGCGACGGCGCCTGGCCGAAAGAGCAGGTCGGTGTCTTCCAGAGCTGGGTCGAGGCGGGAACGCCCGCCTGACCTAACGACCGCCTTCGGCTGCAGCTCGCGCAAGCGCCGCGAGCATCGTGTCGAGATCGTACGAGTCGTCATGCCGCGCACCGTTGACGTAGAAGGTCGGCGTGCCGTTCACGCCGCTACGCACGCCGCTCATGAAGTCCTCGCGCACTCGAGCGGCATGGACGTGCTCGGCCAGCTCTCGGTCGAATCGCCCGAGGTCGAGCGCGACCAGCTCGGCGTAGCCGCGGAGGTCCGGGTCGCGGAGGCGAGCCTGGTTCTCGTACAGCACGTCGTGCATCTCCCAGAACCGGCCCTGGGCAGCCGCAGCCTCGGCGCTCTCCGCGGCCTGTTCGGCATGCGGATGCGAGGTCGTGATGGGGAAGTTTCGAAACACGAACCGAAGCCCGTCGCCAAGCTGGGACTGCAGCTCCTTGACGATGGGATATGCGGCACCGCAGTACGGACACTCGTAGTCCCCGTATTCGACGAGGGTCACTGCGGCGTCCGCCGAGCCCAGAATGTGGTCCCGGTCTTCGCTGACCGGCAGCGTCAGTGCGGCGCCCCACCGAGTCGTGCTCATGTTGCTCCCTCCGTCCCCAGGTTCTCGAGAGCTCGCAGGATTCCGTCGGCGCCGGGGTTCACACCGACGGGTGACACGTAGCTCCAACGCACGATCCCTTCGGCATCGATCACGTACAGGGCCCGCTCGCTCGTGCCGTCCTGGGCCCGGTAGACCTGATATGTCCGCGCGACCTCGCCCTTGGGCTCAAAGTCGGCGAGCAGCGGGAAATGCAGATTGCGGTCCTTGGCGAAGGCGAGATGGCACCAGATCCCGTCCACAGAGATGCCGAGCAGCGCTGCGTCGAACGTCTGGAACTCGGGCAGCAGTTCCTGGTAGAGCGCCAGCTGGTCCGAGCAGACCGGGCTCCAGTCCTCCGGGTAGAAGGCGAGGATCACGGGGTGGCCCCGGAACTCGGACAGCGAAACCCGCTGGTCCGGCGTGGATGGAAGTGCGAACTCCGGCGCCTCGGTTCCGGGCGCCAGCGGTGTTGCGCGCTGATCGAGAGTCGTATCGGTCATGATCGAATGACTCTAGTGGGTGCACCCATCTCTAGAGCGCGACCCGAATAGCGTGGCCCGCCCATGAGCGTTCAGACCGCCATCGCGCTCGTCCTGGCGCTCGCGGCCACCGGGCTCACGAACGTTGCGTACCTGCGTGAGCACGATGCTGCCGCCGCTCTGCCCACCCTCTCGCTTCGGCGACCGCTTCACTCGATCGAAGCGCTCCTGACGGATCGCAGCTGGCTGCTCGGCTTCGCGCTCGAGAGCGGCGGCTTCGCGCTCTACGTCGCCGCGCTTGCGCTCGCGCCGCTCACCCTCGTCCAGAGTGTCTCTGCGGGCGGAATCGGGATCCTCGCCTACGCCTCCGCACATTTCAGCCGCCGCCGCCTCGGTCGCTACGAACTTGGGGGTGTGCTCCTGTCGATGCTCGGGCTGCTCGCGTTGGCGGTGTCGCTGGCGGGTGGGAGCGGTGAGGGTGCCGGTGGCTCGACGGCCAAGATCCTTCTCTGGCTCGCGGCGACGGCCGGAGCCGCGGTGGTCGTGCTCGCGCTCGGACGGAGGTTCGGTGCACTCGCGGTCGCCGAAGGGATCGCCGGCGGACTCTTCTTCTCGATCGGTGACATTTCGGTGAAGGTCGCGACACAAGGAGGCGCTCGAGCGGCGTTCGCGATCGGCGTGATCGTCGGCTACTCGCTCGGCACCGCCTTCCTCCAACTCGGCTATCAGAAAGGTGGCGCGCTCACGGTCGCCGGGCTGGCAACGCTGCTGACGAACGCGCTGCCGATCGCCGCGGGCAACGTGGTGCTCGGAGAGCCCGTGCCGTCGGGCGTGTTCGGCGGCCTCCGCATCGTCGCGTTCGCAACCGTCACGCTCGGCGCGATCTTGCTCGCCCGCCCTGACCGCGGCGCAGTGTCCGCCCCGTCCGTCGCTCAGTGACGCGGAGCAGCGCTCGCCGCTTCGGCTGCGGACCTGCCGAGGTGCGCTTCGAGCCGCCAGAGACTGTCGAGGTGCTGGTTCGCCCACAGTAAGACGAGCGCGGACGGGACCACCGTCCCGTCACCGGCGGCCACGGCGGCGCGCACGCAATCGAGCAGACGTTTGCGGCCTTGGGTATCGCGGACGTGCGGCGGCGGGACCGCTGTCGAATGGATGAAGGAGTCGCCGAGCGTGATGTACCAGGAGCGCAGCGCGTGAATCTCGCCCTCGAGGTTCTCGCCACAGCGGGTCAGCCTGCCGTCCCCCTCCGTCATGCGGCCGAGCGCCGTCAGCGACTGCGCGGCACGGCGGACTCGTGCTGCGCCTGCAACGAGCGCCCCGACACTTTCCAGATTCACCGGCCCAGCGGACCGCTCGGCGAGCGTTTGTCGAAAGGCGTCGTCCAGCTGGTGAAGAGCGGCGGCGGCGGCCTCCCCGGAGCCGGATGGGTCGCTGGCGGGCCCGACGATGATCTGACGAACCGCCTCGGCGACGTAGTCCGCGCTGCGTCCGTACGCCGAAGCCAGACACTCTCGCAACACCGTCGCTGCGCCGCGCGGCCAGAAGAGCAGGCCCACACCGAGACTGATCGCGAACCCGATCGCGACGTCTTCGATCCGGACCAGCCCGACCGTCCAGCCCGTGGGCTGAATGATGTTGAACAGCACGAACAGGACGACCGTGAAACCAGCCTGGCCCGCCGCGAACGAGATCGCTCGAGGCGCGTAGGCCGCGAGCAGAACCGCAACGGGCAGCACGGCCCAGAGAACGTGCTCGTGAGTTCCGATCGCGATGACGAGAGTTGCGCCGAGGACGATCCCGACGGCCGTCCCGGCAAGCGCGCTGACCACGGACCAGCCGGTGCTCAACGCGTTCGAGCGTAGCACCGAAAGCGTTCCGAGCACGACCCAGAACGAGTGCTGAAGTCCGCTTCGCTGAGCGATGTAGACCGCAACCGTGAGCCCTGCTGCGCCGCGAACGCTGTTGCGCAACCAGACCGAGCCGGCGCCGGCGTGCTCGACCGCGAACTGCTGCGTCGCCTGGAGTGCGTCCAGCGTCGGCGAGGTGCCGGGATCGCCGCCGGCGACATCCAGCTCGTCCAGCTCCGGCGCGGCAATCCCGCTTGCCAGGAGCGCGTAACCCGCGACCTGCCGCGCGGAATAGGAGATCACCCGGATCCGGAAGGGCGGCTCGAGAGCGGATTCGAGTTTCTGGTCGTCCGGCGCCGGCGACAACGCCGAGATTCGTCGGACGAGTGCACGTGCCACCGCATCCCGCGCAACTTCGATCCGCTGGAAGTCCGGCCGCTCGTCCCCGCCGGCCAACGTCGCAGCGCTCGCCCGCAAAGCCGCAACCGTTGCCGCCACCGCTTCGGCGTTTTCCTCTCGACACAGGTCGAGTGAGGGCAGGTCGGCGCGAGGCACCAGAAACGAGAGCAGCCAGTCGAGTTCGTCGACAAGGGAGGCGAGCGCCGCCGTCGGTCCGGTCGGCCCGTTCGGCCGGTGCGGCGCGGCGAGAAAGGTCTGTCGGAGACCGGCGACCGCTTCTCGCGCGGCAGCCGTGCGTGACGCGATGGCTGAATGATCATCCCGGAGCTCCGTTTCGGCCAGGTCGGCGAGGGCCCCGCAGGCCCGTGCGGCGTCACTGCGCAGCGTGGCCCGTGGGCGTGGGGGCCACAGCAGCATGTGCGCGCAGATTGCCGCCACCGCCGCCAGTCCCCAGCCCTCGAGGCGTGCCGGCACCTGGGAGAAGGAAGCGGGGATCGTCACCGGCAGGATGAACGTGAGCAACGCTGAGGTTCCGGCGGCAGCGAAGTAGCCGTTGATCACCCCGGAGAAGAGAATCGCGAACCCGACGACGGCCATCGCCGCGGCAGCGAGCCACGCATTTCGCGAGCAGAACGTTCCGAGGACGATGTTCCCCGCGCCCACGCAAGCCAGCGCCAGGTAGGCGACGAGCCGGCTGCGCATCGGCCCGGTGAACTCGACCAGCACCAACATGGCGAACGATCCGAACGCGGCGAAGATGGCGGTCTGCGGATTTCCGATCACCTTGTCGGCGAAGGCGAAGACCGCTGGCATGACGATCGCTGCGCGTGCCGCGCTCTTCAACGAGACCAGGCCCGAGTCCGTCAGGGGAAACCTCGGAATCGCCGCACGAATGCTCTGCGCGACTCGCGCTGCAGACGGTCGCGTCGATCCTGCCTGCCGAACGAGGCGCGCCACGGTTTCCGATCATAAGTCGCAGAACCTGTCGCGCCGACGCGACCCCGCGGCTACCGTCGCGGCATGCCCCGGCTACGGCGCTGGACGAAGCGGGTCGCCTTGGTGCTGCTCGAGCTGTTCGCCGTGCTGACGATCGCCTCGGTCGTCTACAACACAGCGACGGTGGACGCCGTCAAACCTGCAGCGAAGCTTTACGCCGGGCCGTTCGTCCACGTCGACGGGAAGCTCGTCGCCTACCGACGCTGGGGGACGCAGGGGACCCCGATCATCTTGCTCGGCGGCTTCATCGTCCCCAGCTCTGTCTGGGACGGCGTCGGCAAGCGGCTCGGCCGTAGCCATCGCGTGTTCGCGCTCGACCTGCCGCCGTTCGGATACACGGAGCGCAGGGGCCCGTACACGCTGCGCGGCTGGATCGATCTCGTGCGCGCCTTCGAGTCGCGTTTCGGCTTGCACCAGCCGGTTCTCGTTGGCCACTCCCTCGGTGCTGCGGTTGTCGTCGCCGATGCGCTCTGGCATCCCGCTGATCCGAAAGGCATCGTGCTGCTCGACGGCGACGCAATCTCAGCGGGAGGCACACCGTCCTGGGTGACCAGGTTGCTCGTCGGCCCATGGTTCACGAGCGCCTATCGGATCGCGACGAGCTCTGACTGGATCTTCAGGCGCGGCCTCGCCGGCGCATATCCCGGGCACCCTCGGTTTACGCCTGAATTCCTGGCGGAGTGGGAGCGACCGTTCAAGGTGCAGGGGACTCTCGCTGCGTTTCGGTCGCTGCTGCAATACGGGATCCAGGGCTTCCAGCTGCCGCAACTGCGCGCGGTGCGCGTGCCTGCGCTGGTGCTGTGGGGCACCCGTGACACGGTCGATTCGGTCTCCGCCGGACGCCGATCGGCGCAGGCGTTACGAGCTCCTTTTCATTTGCTGCCGAACGCGGGGCACCTCTCCATGCTCGCGGCGCCCGGTGCGATTGCGCGCATGGTCGAGTCGTTCGCGCGCTAGCGAAGAGCAGGTGCCGCAGTGCCGACGTCGGCGTCACGCGCGCTCAGCGCCGTGTAGCGGCCGCCGGCGAGGATGAGGTCCTCGTGCGTGCCCGACTCGACGACCCGGCCGTGGTCGAGCACGATGATCTGGTCGGCGTCGCGCACGGTCGAGAGCCTGTGCGCGATCGCGATCGTCGTCCTGCCCTCGGAGAGCCGGTCGAGCGCCTCCTGGACCAGCCGCTCGGTCTCGGTGTCGAGTGAGCTCGTCGCCTCGTCGAGCACGAGGATCGGCGGGTTGCGCAGGATCGTGCGCGCGATCGCGATCCGCTGCTTCTCGCCTCCCGAGAACCGGTAGCCGCGCTCGCCGACGACCGTGTCGTACCCCTCCGGCAGCGCCGCGATGACGTGGTGGATGCGTGCGGCCTCGGCGGCGGCCTCGACCTCCTCGTCGGTCGCGTCCGGCTTGGCGAAGCGCAGGTTCTCGCGCACCGACTCGTGGAACAGGTACGTCTCCTGCGAGACGACCCCGACCAGATCGGACAGGGCCTGGAAAGTCAGGTCGCGGATGTCGACGCCTGCGATGGTGATCCGCCCGCGGCTGACGTCGTAAAGGCGCGCCGCCAGGTACCCGAGCGTCGTCTTGCCCGAACCCGTTTCCCCGACGAGCGCGGTCGTCGTGCCGGCAGCGACCGTGAACGAGACGTCCTGGACCGTCCAGTCCTCTCCGTAGCGAAACCAGACCTGATCGAACACGACGTCCCCGGCCTGCCCCACCGCGAGCGCGTCCGGCTTCTCCTCGATGTCGATCGGCTGGTCGAGGTACTCGAAGATCCGGTCGAAGAGCGCGAGCGACGTCTGCACGTCGAGGCCGACGCCGAGCAACGATCCGACCGGAAAGAACAGCCGCGTCTGCAGGGTCGTGAACGAGACGAGCGTCGGGATCGTGATCGAGGCCGAGCCGTGCGCGAGCGCGAGCCCGCCGAACCAGTAGACCGCGGCAGGCATGA
>DAITAW010000070.1:0-13135 GCA_036824055.1 Gaiellaceae bacterium
AGACGTCTGTGCCCGGGCAGCGCGTGTTGCAGACCATCCTGAAGAACGTCACCGTTGCCGAGACCGAGAAGAACCTCGTCTGCCAGGACACCGGAATCGCCGTCTACACCTGTCGCGTCGGTGAGCATTTTCCCCTGCATCCGTCCCGAATTTACGCCGCATTGAAGACGGGCACCGAGCGCGCGACCGTCGAGCATCCGCTGCGCTCGAACGCCGTGCACACGATCACGCGGGAGAACACGGGACCGAACACCGGCTACCGGCTGCCGATCGTGCACTGGGAGTTCATCCCCGACTGGGACGGTCTCGACGTGAAGTGTGTGCCGAAGGGATCGGGCAGCGAGAACATGAGCTTCCTGAAGATGTGCGTTCCGGCCGACGGCGTGAAGGGCGTGAAGAAGTTCGTGCTCGAGTCGATCGTCGGTGCGGGTGGCAAGCCTTGTCCGCCCGGCATCGTCGGCGTTGGCATCGGCGGCAGCGCCGACTACGCGATGTATCTGGCCAAGGAGGCGATCGCGCGTCCCGTCGGAACGCGCAACGCCGATCCACACGTGGCGAAGCTCGAGGAGGAGCTGTACGAGCTGCTCAACGAGACGGGCATCGGCCCGATGGGCCTCGGCGGCGACGTGACGGTGCTCTCGTGCCACGTCGAGCATGCGGACACGCACATGACGCTGAACCCGGTCGCGGTCAACTACCAGTGCTGGGCGGCGCGCCGCGCGAGCGCACACGTTGCGGCCAACGGGGAAGTGGAGTTCGACCGTGAGTTCTAAGAGACTCACCTTTCCAACGACTGAGGAAGCGATTCGCGAGCTGCGCGCCGGCGACGAGGTCACGGTCGACGGTCACATCATCGGCATCCGCGACCGCACGCAGATCCGGATCTTCGACCAGGGCATCGAACCGCCGATGGATCTCAGCGGCGCGTTCCTGCTGCACACCGCGCCGGGCGTGCGCAAGCTCGGTCCCGGTAAGTACGAGAAGATCTGCATCGGCACGACGACCTCTGCGCGCATGGTGCGATTCACCGAAGGCCTCGGGGCGCAGTACGGAGTCCGCGCGATCTGCGGGAAAGGTGGTCTCCCCGACGAGGCGATCGAGCCGATGCAGCGACTCGGCATTGTCTATTTCGCGATCGTCGGCGGGGCGGCCGCGCTCGAGACGACGCAGATCGAGGAGATCGAAGAGGTCGCCTGGGAGGAGCTCATGCCAGAGTGCCTCTGGAAGTTCCGGGTCAAGGATTTCGGCCCGCTCACCGTCGGCATCGACTCGCACGGCAACTCGCTCTTCCACGACGTGCAGGAGCGCGCGCAGGCCAAGCTGGAGGAGCTCTATGAGCGCCTTTGAGCTAGGGCTGGCGCCCCGGCCCGGCGGCCTCACGCATGTGATCGACAAGGGTCTCGGCCCCCGTGGCTGGGAGGACGTGCTCGAGACGTCCGGCGACTTCATCGACATCGTGAAGCTCGGCTGGGGCACCGCCTACGTCACCCGGAACCTGCGCGCCAAGCTCGACGTGCTGAGCGGCAAGCCGGTCGTGATCGGCGGCACGTTCTTCGAGGTGGTCTTCGTGCAGGACAAGCTCGACGGCTACAAGCGGTGGCTGCAGGGGCTCGGTCTGACGCACGTCGAGATCTCGGACGGCGTGATCGAGTTGCCGCGCGAGCGCAAGCTCGAGCTGATCGAGGAGTTCGCGCGCGACTTCATCGTCCTCTCCGAGGTCGGATCGAAGGACGCCGACGTCGAGTTCACGCCCGACGAATGGACGAGGTGGCTGCGCGAGGAGCTCGATGCCGGCGCCTGGAAGGTGATCACCGAGGCGCGCGAAGGCGGCACCGCCGGCATCTTCAGCAAGTCCGGTGACATGCGCACGGATCTCGTCGGCGAGATCGCCGACGCCGTGCCGCTCGAGGATGTCGTCTTCGAAGCTCCGACCAAGTCCGCGCAGGCGTGGTTCATCAAGGAGTTCGGGCCTGCCGTGAACCTCGGGAACATTCCTCCGGAAGAGGTCATTCCGCTCGAGACGCTCCGTCGCGGCCTCCGTGGCGACACCCTCAAGGAGGTGCTGCTTGGCAACCGCGCCGGCACTCCAGCTTCCTGACGTCGAAGCGATGACCGCGGAGGAGGCCCTGCTCTGGGCGTACCAGCAGTTCGGCGACCGAATGTGTCTCACGTGCTCGTGGCAGCGACAGTCTTCCGTGCTCGTGCACATGGTGTTCGGCGAGCTCGGGCTGAACGTCCCGGTCGTCGAGCTCGACACGCAACTCTTCTTCAAGGAGACCTACGAAACGCGCGACCGCCTCGTCGAGCGCTACGGGCTCACGCTCGAGCGCCCCGAAGTGATCACCGTCGCGCGGCAGGCGCTCCAGGAAGGCCCGAACCTGTGGGAGAGCGACCCCGACCGTTGCTGCCACATCCGCAAGGTCGAGCCGCTCGAGCGAGCGCTCGCTCCCTATGACGCCTGGATCACGGGCATCCGGCGCGAGCAGGCGCTGACACGCGCCGATGCCAAGCGCGTCGAGTGGTCGGCGCGCTACGGCGTCTGGAAGATCCAACCCGTCGTCGACTGGGACGCGAAGCGCGTCCAGGCGTACATCCACGTGAACGAGATTCCGTACAACCCGCTGCACGACGCGGGCTATCCGTCGATCGGCTGCATTCCCTGCACGCGTCCCGTCGTTGCCGGTGAGGACGAACGCGCGGGACGGTGGTCCGGGTCGGACAAGCTCGAATGCGGCATCCATGGCAACACGCGACTGGTGAAGGAGAGCAATGACTGAGCACATCTACGCGCACGAGCATCCGGAGACAGAGCGCAGGCGTGACGGCGGCTTCACGCTGTGGTTCACGGGCTTGTCGGGTTCCGGCAAGACGACGATCGCGCATCTCGTCGGTCCGGCGATCGAAGAGCGGGGCTCGATCGTCGAGTACCTCGACGGTGACACCGTGCGGACGCACCTCTCGAAGGGCCTCGGCTTCTCGAAGGAGGATCGCGACGCGAACATCGAGCGCATCGGCTGGGTCGCCGCGCGGCTGACCCGTCACGGCGCCGCTGTGATCGCCGCCGCGATCTCCCCGTACGAGGAGACTCGCGCCAAGGCGCGTGACCTCGTCGAGGAGTGGGGCACGTTCATCGAGGTGCATGTTGCGACCTCGGTCGAGGAGTGCGCCCGACGTGACGTCAAGGGCCTCTACGAGAAGGCGTTCAGGGGCGAGATCAAGGGCTTCACGGGTGTCGACGATCCGTACGAGGAGCCGGCAAGCCCCGATGTGCGCATCGACACCGAGCAGCACGAGCCCGAGGAGAGCGCCCAACTGATCCTCCAACACCTCGAGGAGCGCGGCCTGATCCCCGCCGGAGTCACGGCGTGAGCGTTGCCACCGACATCAAGCTGATCGCACCGCACGGCGGCATGCTCGTCGATCGGACGGGCGAGCGGCCGGACGACATCGACATGCTCGAGATCGTGACGCTGACGTCGCGAGAGCTCTCCGACCTGGACCTGATCGCCTCGGGCGCGCTGTCGCCGCTCGACGGGTTCATGGCGCAGGAGGACTACGAGTCCGTGCTCGACACGATGCGGCTCGCGAACGGCCTCCCGTGGGCGCTACCGGTCTGTCTCGCCGTCGACGCAGCGCCGAAGGGCGACCGCGTTGCGCTTGCGGACGAGAGTGGCAAGCTCTTCGCCCTGCTCGAGGTCGATGAGACGTACGAGTACGACAAGCAGCGCGAGGCGCAGCAGGCGTTCCACACGACGGACGAGGCTCATCCCGGCGTCGCGCGGCTCTACGAGCAGAAACCGCTCTACCTTGCGGGCCGCGTGACGGTGTTCGAGCGTGCCGAGCCGTCGTTCCCCGAGCTCGCGAAAGATCCTGCGGAGACGCGCGCCGAGTTCGCCGAGCGCGGCTGGCGCCGCGTCGTCGGCTTCCAGACGCGAAACCCGATCCACCGCGCGCACGAGTATCTGACGAAGGTCGCGCTCGAGACCGTCGACGGGCTACTCGTTCATCCCCTCGTCGGGGACACGAAGTCGGACGACGTTCCGGCTTCGACGCGCGTCGAGTGCTACAGCGTCCTGCTCGATGGTTACTACCCGTCCGACCGGGTCGTGCTCTCGGCGTTCCCTGCGGCAATGCGGTACGCGGGTCCGCGCGAGGCGATCTGGCACGCGATCTGTCGCAAGAACTACGGGTGCTCGCACTTCATCGTCGGCCGCGACCACGCGGGTGTGGGCGACTACTACGGCACGTACGACGCGCAGCTCATCTTCGACGAGTTCGAGCCGCACGAGCTCGACATCGAGCCGATGTTCTTCGAGCACTCGTTCTGGTGCAAGGCCTGCGGGTCGATGGCGTCGGCCAAGACCTGTCCGCACGGCGGGGACGATCACGTCTTCCTCTCCGGCACGAAGGTGAGGGAGATGCTCGAGGCCGGCGAGTTGCCGCCCCAGGAGTTCTCCCGGCCCGAAGTCGCAGAGGTGCTGATCCAGGCTTACCGGGCTTAGGCCGTGGTCGCAATCGGCTCAATCGGATCGACCGGTCAGTTCAGACGGACGCACGGGCTGAGCCCGCGCATCCTGACGGCGGCACAGCGAGCGGTGCCTCAGGCTTGACCTGGCAGTTCACTCTCACCGGGCTCTTCATCGGCGCCCTGGTCGGACTCACCGGCATGGGCGGCGGCAGCTTGATGACGCCCATTCTCGTGATCGTCTTCGGCTTCAAGCCGACGTATGCAGTCGGGACGGACATCCTCCACGGCGCGGTGTTCAAGACCTTCGGCGCCCTCCGGCACCGGCGCCTCGGCACGGTGCATGCGCGGCTGACGCTCTGGCTGTTCCTCGGCTCCGGGCCGATGTCGCTTCTCGGCGTTGCGACGTCAGGCTGGCTCCAGCGTGCGTATGGCGAAGGCGTGCAATCGGCCGAGGGGTACGCCATTGGCGCTGCCCTCATCCTGGGTGCGGCCGGTCTGATCGCCAAGACCTTCGTGCACCGCGGCGTTCGGTCGAGCGACGCGCCTTTCATCCTCCAGCGCAAGGACAAGGTCAGAGCGGTCCTGATCGGCAGCGTGTTCGGATTCATCGTCGGGCTGACGTCAGTCGGGAGCGGCACCTTCTTCGGCCTCGTGATGGTGATGGTGTATCCGCTGACGGTCGCGAAGATCGTCGGCACCGACATCTTTCATGCGGCCGCGCTGCTCTGGGTCGCCGGCATCGGCCACCTCGTGCAGGGCAACGTCGATCTACACGCGATGGCCTGGCTCCTGCTCGGGTCGATTCCCGGGATCTGGCTCTCGAGCCGTTTCACGCTGCAGATTCCTCAGGACGCCCTTCGACTCGGGCTTGCCGGCGTACTCGCGCTGAGCGGTGTCAAGCTGCTGAACGTGCCGGCCTCGGGCTACGTGATCGCGATCGGCTTTGGTATCGGCCTGACCGCGTTCGTCCTCTGGCTGGCGACCGGCATGCGCGGCATACAATCGCGCTCCGATGAGGCGCAACGCACCGACGATTCTCGCCCTCCTGCTCATCGTGGCGAGCGCGACGGCATTCGCGGTGACACAGCGCCTGAAGCTCGAGCCTAGCCCGATCTCCCGGACACGCGTCTCCGCCGTGTTCTCGCCCGTGTGTCGCTGCGACACGAAGGCGGCGAACATCGAGTTCGCGCTCCGCAAGGCGGATCAGCTGCAGATCGCGATCAGGACGGATTCCGGCGAGGTGAGCGTCGCCCAGGGCTTCTTTCGAAGCGGCGATGTGCGCGTGCACTGGGACGGACGCGACGCGTCGGGGGAAGTGGTGCCGGACGGGATCTACTACCCGCTGGTGCACCTCGAGCGCGCCGGGAGAACGATTGACCTCCCGAACCCGATCCGTGTCGACACGATCAAGCCTTCGATCAGGCTGAGGAGCCTCCGGCCGCGGCTCTTCCGGCCCGGCACCGAGAAGCTGACAGTGGCGTACACCATCTCCGAGCATGCACATGCGCTGCTCTTGGTCGACGGCAAGCGCCGAGTGTTCACGGCGTCGAAGCGACTGCGCTACCTGTTGCACTGGTCCGGGAAGGTTCACGGTCGTGCGATCAAGCCCGGCCGGCACAAGCTCCAGCTCGTTGCGGAAGATCTCGCGGGAAATCGTTCCGCGCCGACGGCGGTGGTCGTCGTGCGCGTGCGCCGTCCCTGAGCACGGCGAAGTTCGGGGCTAAGGCTTCTTTGTCGTCGTAGTCGTCGCCGACCGGCGCTTGGCTCGGCGAAGCGCGAGGATCTGCGGGCTACGCTGCGCGTGCCACGCCATCACGAGCCCGTTCAGCGTGAAGAAGTAGTGGCGCTCGGTGACGATTCCGGGTGAGTACTTCCCGACGTTCAGCCGCCAGAGGATCTTGCCGTCCGAGACGCGGAGCGCGAACGTGCGAGCCGCGAGCGTCGATGTGAAGACGAGGTTTCCGGCGACGAACGAGCCGCCGAGGATCCGGCCGCCGAGGTTCTGGCGCCAGAGCAGCTTTCCGGTCGCGGCACGAAACGCGCGCAGGCCGCCGTCGAAGCCGCCGATGAACACACGGCCGTCGGCGATCGCTGGCGTGGAATAGCCGTAGCCTCCGACTTGCGCGGTCCAGATCACGTGGCCGTCGCTTGCCGAGACGGCGTAGATCTTGCCGGAACGGGCGATGCTGAAGACCCGCTTTCCATCGGTCGTCGGGCTCGCGTAGAAGCTCTCGAACCGAAGCACGTCGCGGCGAAAGTACTTGTCCCAGATCTTCTGCCCGTCGCTCGCGCGCAGGCAGAAGATCGAGCCCGCGTACGTCGAGATGAAGAGGCGGTTGCCGGAGATCGACGGGCTCGAGTTGATCAGCCCGCCGGTGTCAAAGGCCCATTTGACGTGACCGGTGCGGACGTAGACCGCGAAGACCCGGCCGTCGGGCGAGCCGAAGTAGACGACTCGACCGATGACGACCGGCGACGACTCGATCCTTGCGTTGAGGTTCAGCCGCCAGAGCAGTTGGCCGTTGAAGCGGTTGTACGCGGTTACGGTGCCGTCGAGCGAGCTGACGATCAACCGTGGGCCGGCGATCGCCGGCGTCGACGGCTTCTTGCCGCCGAAGCGTTGCCAGATCCGGCTCCCGTTGTGCGAGTCGAGGGCGACGGTGCGGCCGGCGTAGGTGTTCACGTAGAGGATCCCGCTGCAGTAGCTGGGCGGGTACTCGATGTAGCTACCCAGGCCGACGACCCAGAAGTGGCGCAGCGGTAGGCCGATGTCGATCCCGGGACGCGACAGCGTGCGTGCGGGGTCGCCGCCGAAGTTGTCCCAACATTGTTTGTCGTCGACGACGTGATAGCGGCCTTTCTTCTTTTTCGGCTGTTTCGGGACCGCTGCGGTCGTCGCGACCGACGCCGAAATGCCGCTCAACTTCGTGTCGAGCTTTCCTCCCGGACGCTCGCGCGACTTGAGGAAGTAGGCCGCGCCCGCGCCTGCGACGAGCAGCACGAGGACAGCCACGATGAGAAGGATCCGACGGCGCACCGAACGGATCTAGTCTGCCAGCGGGGCTTGATGCTGAAGCTCGACAGCCGTTCGTCGCGGCCCGCCATCCTGCGAATGCTCGGTGACCTTCGGGCTCGGTGGCGTCGGCGTCTCCCGGGGAAGAGCGAGGAAGGCCCAGGCGGCGAGCGCCATCACTCCCCACACGATCGGGTCCTCGAAGAACCCCGCGTAGAAGAGCGAGTGCACGAACAGGGCGAGGAAGACCGCTGACGCTCCCAGGCCCAGCGCGCGATTCAGCCTGGTGAGCAAGAAGAGCAAACGCGAGGCGCCCGCGAGGAGAGCGGCGTAGGCGAGCAAGCCGACGAGGCCGAGCTCGGCGGCGACCGTCAGCGGCGTCGTGTGCGAACGGTCACGCTTCGCCGACAGCTTGGTGTTCGCCTCGTCCTTGCTCGCCTGTGGCTGGCCGCCGATGCCGACGCCGACGAGTGGATGGTTCGTGAAGACGACCCAGGTCACTCTCGCGAGTCGTGTCCGGCCGCTCGTCGCCTGGCGTGCAGAGTCGTTCACGGCGGTGGCGGCGACGAACGCCGCTCCGGCGAGGACGAAGGCGGCGCCGCCGATGAGCAGCACACGCCGCATCCCCGGTCCCCCGAGTGCGTACGACACGGCTACGCCGACAGCGAAGAGGGCGACGAAGCTCGACTGCGAGTACGAGAAGAGCAACCCCGCCCACAGAAAAGCGATGAGCGCCGTTCCGGTCCAGAAGCCGATCCGGCCGAGCCAGACCGCGACGAGAAGAACGGCGATGCCGATCACGACGTGACGCCCGAAGATGCTCGGGTCCTTGAAGAGCGAGGTGACGCGGAAATAGGTCGTGTACGCGTTCGCCCGCGCGACGTCGCCGGCGAGCAGGTGTCCGTGGGCCAGGCGCTGGAAGAGCGCAACCGCGGAAAAGAGCCCGGCCAGCGCCACGAGCGTCGTCGCGAGGGCGCGCGGATGCCACGGCCGGAACGGTGATCGCGCAACCGCGACGACGAGCGCCGAAAAGGGAAACAGGAAGAAGAGGAGCTCGATGGTGCCCTGCCGCAGGTCCCGGGTCCAGACCAACGAGATGCCCGCGAGGGCCACGAACGTTCCGGCCGGCACCGCGAGCAGCGCCGGCAGCGGCTTCCCGACATCTCGCCGCAGCGCTCGAAGCAAGAGCGCGAGGTAGGCGGCTCCGAGGACGACGTAGAGCGGCACGAGCAAGTACGCCTTCTGGGACCCGATCGACACGGAGATCCGGAACGGCGCCGCAGCGAGCAGGACGACCGGGACGATCGCCGGATAACGGGCGAGCGCCACCGCGCCGGCGCCGACGACGAGAACGCCGACCACGAGGGCGCCGGCATGGGTGGCGGGACTGACGAGGAGCTTGAGGTCTCGCCCGGGTATGAGGGCCGCCGCGAGAGCCGCTTCGCCAACCGACGTCACGGCCATGCCGGCCAGGAGCTGAGCGCGCGTGCGCGAGAGGAGCATCGCCGCCGCACCCAGCCCGCCGATTACCGCAGACAGCTGAGCCAGGTCGCCATGGGGCATGAGGGACAAAGACTATGGACCTCTCGCCCCGTCTGACGACGGCACCGCAAGCGGTGCCATGGGGGGATCGTGATAGGAAGGGCCGCGTGATCGGAGCCTGGAAGCGCGTCCTCGTGCTTGCCCCACACACCGACGACGGCGAGTTCGGCGCCGGCGGAACGATGACGCGTCTGGTGGAGGAGGGAGCGGAAGTTCGCTACGTGGCGTTCTCGATCGCCACCCGGTCGCTACCGGAAGGCTTTCCACCGGACACGCTGGCCCAGGAGGTGAAGGCGGCCACCGCCGAGCTCGGGATCTCGCCCGAGAACCTGACCGTGCACGACTTCGACGTGCGGACGTTTCCGCAACACCGGCAGGACATCCTCGAGCTGCTCGTTGCGCTCTGGGAGGACTGGCGCCCGGACGCCGTCTTCCAGCCGAGCCTCCACGACATCCACCAGGATCACCAGGTGATCGCGGCGGAAGGCCTGCGCGCGTTCAAGCGCACGACGATTCTCGGCTACGAGATCCCGTGGAACAACTTCGACTTCGCGTACCAGGCGTACTTCGCACTGCAGGAATCCCACGTCGAGAAGAAGGTCGCCGCCCTTTCAAAATACGCCTCCCAGCAGCACCGTCGCTACAGCGATCCGGAATACATCCGCAACGTCGCCCGGACCCACGGAATCAACGTGAACCGCGAGTTTGCAGAGGTTTTCGAGGTCTACCGGGTCGTCACCTGATCTCCGTCTGGCGCTCTCGCTTGAATCCCTACGTCACCTCCCCCACAACCGAAGGAGCCCTATGCCCTTGACCCAGACGCAACTCGCAAGCGAAGTCGCCGATCGAAGCGGCCTGACCAAGACCGACGCCAAGGCCGCCCTCGCGGCGTTGGAGGAGGTCGTTCTCGAGCAGCTCGCGGACGCCGAGAAGGTGCGCATCGGCGGCGTCGTGCAGCTGGTCGTGCGCGTCAAAGAGGCGACGAAACCGCGCCAGGGTCGCAATCCCGCGACCGGCGAAGAGATCACGATTTCGGCGAAGCCTGCCTCTGTCGCGCTCAAGGCGCGGCCGCTGGCGAAGGCGAAAGCGGCCCTGCCGTCCGTGCAGAAGGCGCGCAAGCGCCTCGCCGCCTAACTCGTGCTTCGTGGGGCCCCGGCGGCGTGCGATCGCGCCGGGGCCTGGTGCTCACGAGTCGTCCGGAGACCAGAACTCGAGCAGGTTCCCATCCGGGTCGTGGAAGTAGTAGGAGGTCGCCCGCATCCAGTCGAACCTGGTCGGGCCGTAGACCGCTGTGCCGCTGGCCCGCACGTGTTCGACTGCGGCGTCGAATCGCTCGCGTGGCACCTCGAGTGCGAGATGGACGTTGCCGAAGCGCTGTCCCGCGGGGTGCGGCGAGTGCTCCTCGAACAGGAGAGAACCTTTGTGCAGCGCGATTCTCTGTGCCTGCTCGTCGTCTCGCGCAAAGAACCATGCCCACTCGTCGTTCGCAGTGCTTTCCGGCTCGAGCCCGACGACCTCGCGATAGAGCTGCGCTGCACGCGGAACGTCTTCGACGATCAGCACCAGCTCCGCAAGTCCTGTTGTGAACAGGCTCATACGCCTGGGAACGTCCGGTCACGCCCGGCTCTTCCCTCGGTGACTAGCGGACGACGACCTCCGCGACCGCGTCGTCGATCGCCTGCAGTGTCGCTTCGTCGAGCACGATCCCCGATGCGCCCGCGTTTTCCTCGACCTGCTCGGGCCGCGAAGCCCCCACGATCGCCGACGCGACGTTCTCCTCTCGCAGGACCCACGCGAGCGACAGCTGCGCCATCGTGATCCCGAGGCCGGCTGCGATTGGGGCAAGGCGCTGCACCGCGCGCAGCACGTCGTCGTCGCGGAAGCGGTCCATCGACCAGCCCATCTGATGCGACGCCGCGCGCGAGCCGGCCGGCGGTTCCTCGCCGGGTTGGTACTTCCCGGTCAACGTGCCCTGAGCCAGTGGCGACCAGACGATCTGCGAGATGCCGTTCTCCGCGCAGAGGGGGATCACCTCGCGTTCGGGGACGCGGTAGAGCAGGGAGTACTGCGGCTGCGACGAGACGAATTTCTCGACCCGTGGGACCAGCGTCAGCGCGGCTCGGATCTGATCCGGTTTCCACTCGCTGAAGCCGAGGTAGCGAGCCTTGCCTTGCCGCACGACTTCGCTGAGCGCCTCCATCGTCTCCTCGAGCGGGGTGTCCTCGTCGTAGCGATGGCACTGGTAGAGGTCGACGTAGTCGGTGCGCAGACGCGCGAGTGAAGCATCGATCTGCTTGAAGACCTGTTCGCGAGACAGGCCGCGATCGCCGTTCATCGGGAAGTAGAGCTTCGTCGCGAGGATGTACGAGTCCCGCGGTCTCGTGGCGAGCACCTCGCCGAGGAATTCCTCCGCCCCGCCCTGCGAGTAGACGTTCGCCGTGTCGATGAAGTTGAGCCCGAGCTCGAAGGCCTTGTTGACGCAGGCTTCGGCCTGGGCGTTGGAAATGCCTCCGCCGAACGTCAGCCAGGAGCCGAGGCTGATCTCGGAGACATCGAGGTCACTGGAGCCGAGGCGGCGGTAGCGCACCCCGGAAGCTCTAGCATGGCCGGTCGTGCGTACGCGGCGATTGGGAGCGGAAGGGCCCGAAGTCTCGGTCGTGGGCCTCGGCTGCAACAACTTCGGCATGAGGGTCGACCTCGAGGGCACGCGTACCGTCGTCGACACGGCGCTCGAGGCCGGCGTCACGCTCTTCGACACAGCCGACATCTACGGTGCCAAGGGCGGCAGCGAGTCGCTCCTCGGAGAGGTGCTCGAAGGCCGACGCGGTCGCGTCGTGCTCGCGACGAAGTTCGGCGGCGACATGGGCGACGGAACCGAGGCGCGCGGTTCGCGGGAGTACATCCACAAGGCCATCGATGCTTCACTCGCGCGTTTGCGCACCGATTACGTCGATCTCTACCAGTACCACACGCCCGACAACGTCACGCCGTTCGAGGAGACGTTCGGCGCACTCGACGAGGTCGCGCGTGCCGGGAAGGCGCGGTACGTGGGTCACTCGAACCTGAACGCGGCTCAGGTCGAAGAAGTCGAAGCGGTCTGTCGCGAGCACGATTTCGTGCGGCCCGTCAGCGCGCAGAACCAGTACTCCCTCCTGCGCCGGGAAGCAGAAGAGGAGTTGCTGCCGACGTGCGAGCGGCTCGGCATCGGCGTGCTCCCGTTCTTCCCACTGGCGAGCGGTTTGCTGACCGGGAAGTACCGGCGCGGCGAGGAACGTCCGCAGGGCACGCGCCTGGCCGACCGCGATTCGGTTTTCACCGACGAGACATTCGACCGTCTCGAGGCACTCGAGGCATTCGCAAAGGAGCGCGGTGTCACGCTGTTGCAGGTGGCGATCGGAGGTCTCCTCGCGCAGCCGGCGATCGCCTCGGTCATCGCAGGCGCGACGAAGCCCGAGCAGGTGCGAGCGAATGTCGAGGCTGCCGGCTGGGAGCCGAGCCCCGAAGACGTGGCGGCGCTGAACAGCCTCCGTTAGCTAGCTGCTTGCGATGTGGTCACGCCACGACCACTGCGGCTCGAAGCCGAGGAGCTTGCGCGCCTTCTCGATCGAGAGGAGCGTGTCGAAGTCGCCCGCCGTCGGCTGATACGGCACCGACGGGTACACCTCGGCCATCAACTCGCGACTGGGGCGGTTCATGACGGTGTCCGCCGCGGCGACGATGAAGTGCTCGGCGCCGATCTCGGCAGCGAGGGCAAGACGGCAGCTCTCAGCGACGTCACGGGCGTCGACGTAGCCCCACAGATTCCAGCGCCGCAGGGTTGCGTCGCCCCAGTAGGACGGAAAGCGCTCGTAGTCGTGCGGCTCCATGATGTTCGAAAAGCGGAGCGCGACGTACGGCGTCCCCGTCCACCGGTGCAGCTGGCGTCCGAGCTCTTCCGAAAGCACCTTCGAGATCGCGTAGCTCGATTCCGGATACGCAGGATGGTCCTCGTCGATCGGTGCGTAAGCCGGCTGCTCGCGGTCGAAGGGCAGGCCGAGGATGGTCTCGCTCGAGGCCCAGACGACTCGGCGCAAGCCAAGCAGACGCGCCGCTTCGAAGACGTTGTACGTGCT
>DAITAW010000013.1:0-48837 GCA_036824055.1 Gaiellaceae bacterium
AGGACTGGCGACTCGAGTACAACCACTACCGACCACACCAATCCTTGAGCTACCAAACACCCGCCGAATACGCCCGCCGCTGGAGGACCGACAACCAACCAGAACTCTCATAACAAGTGGACCGAAAAACGGGGTCCGGTCAACGGCGTTCCACAAAGGCCGGGATATCGTCCTTCACCAGAGGGCTCTCTTTAACGAGAGCGAGGTCGAAGCCGGTCTGTTTCGCAACCGCGAACTCAAGTTCACGATCGCCTTTGTCGTGCCGACGGACGCTCCCACCGACGTGATTCTCGAAAGCGCGATCAGGCAGTTCACGGGAACGTACATTGGCGCGGAACATTCTGAAATCGGCATGAAAGTTGGAGTTCGGCGTTGGTGGCGAGACAGTCGGCTCTCTCCGGAGCTAGACGTCTTGACTGCTGCACATATTGCGTGGTCGCGTACGAGCCAACTCGTCAGTGAGGCACACAAACAGTGCGGCTACATCTGGAATCCAATCCCCGAAGCACCCGGCGCTCACGACGTCGACAACTACAACCTGCTGACCGAGTCAGACGTCGATCCTGACGCTCCCAAGCGGTGGGGTTGGCTCAACTAGCGATTGCGCCGGGCGAGGGCACGGTGGTCATCGTTTGATCGCGAACGCCCCAAACCTTGCACACCTCAGCATTCACCGCAGTGTCTCGTTCGCGCGACCATCGCGCAGACTCGGGCCGGAGAAGGCATGGCCCAACGCAAGACGCTGACCGAGAAACAAGTCGCTGTCCTGCGTTGGATTAGCGAAGGCTGTCCAGACGGGGTAGTCGAAGAGGTTTCGGCTCGCATTTCTGCGGGTGGTTTGCGTAACCGCGGGCTTGTACACACCTCGGGCCGCGGTCCTACCTGGAGAGCGGCAATCACGCGCGACGGCCGGGAGTACTTGGCTCGTGTAGATGGGCCGAACCCGCCGGAGCCACGACAACCCAACGTCTCGGTCACGCAGCAGCTAATTGACGATGTGGCAGCCGCAGGCGGCTCGCTTCGAGTCCCGCGGAAGCATTGGAGCTCCAAAGACGGGATCGATTACCAGCGGCGGGCCCAACTTGCCGAGGTTCACGGGAAGGTACCCGCCGGCAGCAGGCTGAGCGTGAAGGTCGTCTCCCAGGACGAGCTTGTGCTCGAGCTGATCCCGGATCTCCACCACCGAACCGATGCTGTCGACGGCGCCTCTAAAGGCTTCGTGCCGGTGCCGGTGCCTGGTCGCCTGGGCAAGCCGCATCGGGTCGCGCGCGAATTTCGCGACGCGGTGAGCCTGCATGAGCTCTCTCGCAAAGGGCTGCCCCGCACTGTTCGCATAGTCCACGCGCTAGCGGTCGAGAGCGAACGTCGCGGGTATTCGATCGGCTGCGTGCGAGTGCGTGAGGACTCCTACGGTCGATCCGAGTGGAAGCCGGGCTCGAACGGACAGCTGCTCATCACGGTGAACGGTCACGAGCTGGCTGTGAGGATCTGGGAGAAAGGCGCCGGACTGCGCGGGCCTTATGAAGCGGCGATGAGACGCTGGCGCCAGGATCGCGAGCAGCCCTACCGGGGGATGCAGTTCCTCGACCGGCCCAAGCCGTACGACAGCCCCGCAACCGGTGAGCTGAACATCGCCGCGCTCGGCTTCACACACGGCCGGCAGAGCAGCTGGGGCGACCGGACACGCTGGACCGTCGAAGACCGGCTTCCGCATCTCCTGCGCGAGCTCGAGATCCAAGCCGCGGAAGCGGAGGAACGCCGAATCGCGCGAGAACGAGAAGAAGCAGAACGGCAACGCCAATGGGAAGCGGCGATGGAGCATGCAAAGCAACGCCTCGTCGAAGACCACCGACTCGAGCTCTTGCGCAGCCAGGTGCGCGCCTGGCAGGACGCAGACCTGATCCACGCCTACTGCGACGCAGTCGAAGCACGGCACGGCGCAGACGCCATCGCAGCCGACCCCGAAGCTGAACAGTGGCTCGAACTCGCACGCAAACACGCCGACCACGCGCAACAGCTTCCGCGCATGCCAAAAGACCCCGAAATCACACCAGACAAACTCAAGCCTTACCTCGGCAGCTGGAGTCCCTACGGCCCAAGAGGCTGGTAGTGGGGACCGGGCGTGCACGCCGCCGATTTTTGCTTCCGACCAACCGAGCAGAGACCGGCCGAAACCCGGCTGTCTACGGCCGGCGGCGTTTTCCCGCCCCTTATCTCCTAACCCCTTCGCGGGCTATTCTGGCCCGGCCGCCCCCATCGACTAGCGGCCTAGGTCGCCACCCTTTCAAGGTGGTAGCGCGGGTTCGAATCCCGCTGGGGGCATCACAGAAAGAGATCCGGTCGCTTCGCGACCATGCGCCCCGTGGCGCCTTAGCGAGAAGGCAGCGCCGTCGTCACAGACCCTTAAGGTCGCCGACTGGGTAGATGTCACACGTGCGGGCTTTCTTGCGATTGACGATGAGAGGAGGCGGAAGCCGCCGCGGAAAGGTCGCCCTGTCCCTCTGGTCCGTCGCGATGGTTGCCATCGGTGTCGTCGCCTGCGCTACCTACGTCTTCGCCGTGGAGCTCAACGATTGTTTTCTAGGAACGATGCACGGCGGAATTGCGGATAGCGAAGGTTGGGCCGTACTGATGGGCTTCTTGCTCTTCCTGGTGGCAGCCGTAGCCGCGGTGCGGTGGCGACGCAGGCTGCTGCTGCTCTTGTCTGCGTTCCTGATCGCCTACGCCGGTGGACTTGTTGTGCTCTACGAGGCAGCACCCACGATCTGGGGGAACGTTCACTGCACCGGTTGAGCGATTCGATCCCGCGACCCTTTCTCGGGAGACACGCCGTTTCGAGTGGTTGATTACCCCCCGGTGGGCGGCGGTGGGGGGACGGTGGGGGTTTCGTTACTGCCGAGCGCGAGTGTGGGGTCGTCAGGGCAGACGGAACAGAGAAAAGGAGCGCATGACATGAAGAAGTGGAAGCGATATCGGTCTCTACGACGGCTGGTTGTGGCGTTCGCGGCAGTGGCCGTCGTCGTCCCCGTTGGACAGGCACGGGCTCAGGCAGCGACAGCGCAGGCCGCAAAGAGCGTCTACGGCATCTCCGCGCAGTCGTACCGGCACCTGCCGGCCGACGACCAGCAGGCGCTTCGTCCTGTACGCAGCGTCGCGACCGGATCGCTCTCTCCGTCGGCTCCGATCGGAGGTAACTCTCCTGCGGCACCCGCCAAGACGGACCCTGTCCGCGCTTCGACGCCCGTCGTGTTCGACTCGTCGGCCACGTCCAGCTGGAGCGACATGGGCATCTGGGCCGGCAGCGGCCTCATGCTCATATCGTTCGCTGCACTGGGCGGCCTCCTGCTGGCTCGGCGAAGCCGCATGGGCCAGCCTGCGGTCTGATCAGAACATTACGTTCGAAGGTCGTAACCGATTGCCCGAGACGAGCGCCCCCCACGGGGCGCTCGTTCTGTGAATGGCTTTTCTGCGGCTAATGTGAAACCCCGGGGCGGTTAGCTCAGCTGGGAGAGCGCCTGCCTTACAAGCAGGAGGTCGGCGGTTCGATCCCGTCACCGCCCACTAAGAAAGGCCCGCTCAGGCGAGCCTTTCTCTTGCCGCGTGTTTGCACGCCGTCGCGGACGCTCGCCTGCGAAAAGGGCGCGATAAGAGCGCGCCGAGCCGAGATACTTAGAGGGCATGACCGTTCAAGAGCAGACACTCCTCACCACCGTCGACATGTCGCGGTTGCTGCGCTGCTCGGTGCAGAGCGTCTACCGGGTGACACGCTCGGGCGCGCTCCCGAGCATCCGTATCGGCGGGCTGATCCGCTACCGGCCCGAGCAGGTCGCGCAGTTCATTGAGGCCGGGGAGCGGAAGGGGCCATCGTGAATGCGAAGCACCGAGCCGCCGCGATCGAGGCGACCCGCGCCGCCGTCGAGGCCGAAGCGCAGGCCGCTAAGTCGGCCGGGCCGGGCGGCCCCGTCGCCCACCGCGCTGCGATGTTTCAGAGCGCGCTGGGTCTCATGGAAAAAGCCCACGAGCTCTCCGGTCAGGCGTCCGCTCCGGGCGGCCCCGAGGCCACCGGCGAATCGAAAAGCACGCAGCTCAGCGAGGCCGACCTCGAAGAGATTTTTTACGACGCGTACGCGAAGGCGACCGGCATCCGGGAAAGGGGAACACCATGAACGCAGAAATCATCACTGGCAGCGGCGTGATGGAGGCCAACCTAGAAGTCGCGCGCGCCCAGGGCCGCATTAGCGAAGGTGAGAAGCCTCGCTGGCGCTCGCACTACGAAAAAGTCGGCTACGAGGCCGCCACCCAGGATTTGCTGTCGCGCAAGGCCGCGCGGAACGTCGCACCGGCAAGGTCGTACAGCGAAGCGCAGTGGGACGCGTACGCGAGGGCGACGTTCGTGACGCGGCCGCCGATCGGCACTTTCCGGAGCGTCTGACGATGAAGCTGCGGCGTGACAAATGGGAAGATTCCAGAGGCCCCGTCGACGATCCCCTGGAAGAATATGAGCGGCTTTGCGCGCGCCTCGACGACTGGCGCGCGAAGCACCGCATCGCGAGTGAACACGCAGAGTCCTGCGAACGCATCGAGGCGGAGAACGCGAACGTGACGGCCGACGAGTTCCGGGGTGTCGAGGCGTTCGACACGGCGGACCGGAAGCGCGCCGACAACACCCGGCGCGCGGTTGAAGCACGGCGGATCAGTGACAAGTGCTTCGAGATGGTCAACACCGGCATCTTGTTGTGCGACAAGCAGCTGTGGCTGATCGCCGACAAGAACGTCGAGGCCTCCGACACCGAGCGTGAACGACTGCAAGCGGAGCAGCGGGAGCTGCTCGCGCGTGCCGCCGCGCTCGAAGGTGCTCTCCGGTTCATCGAGGCGAAACGGCACGACTGGGTGATGGGAGGCCCCGAATACTTGAAGCTGAAGTCCCGTTACAGCACCGACGCCAAACGGGCGCTCGAAAACCAACAGCTCCAGCGTGACATCGAGCGGAACCCGCCCAGGGTCGACGAGGCCGCCCTGGTCATTGACGCCGCGCTCGGCGTGCGCACCGTCGACGAAGGCCAGGAAGTCGCCGCATACGTTCGTTTGCCGATGGATGACGGCGGGCCCCTGCCGATCGGCTGATGGATCGCCGGGGCGCCAGTTGACCGGACGCGAGTTATGCGCGGTCTAACGTCGTCCCGCGCGCGTCTCGGGCGCTCCCGGCGGTGACATGCCCGCGCCGACCGGCAATTTGCTGGGGCTGCGCCACGGCGCAAGGTCGCAGCGCGTAGTCGCGCCGCTCGCGCAGCGGCACGCGCGCCGCCTTCTCCGCCAGCGCGGCATCGGTGCGAGTGACCTGTCGGCTATCGGCCGGGGGTTGCTAGCGAACTGGTCGCGCTGCGCGGCGATGCTGCAACTACTCGACGCCCACGCGGAGCAGGTCGGGCTGCTCGACGCTGACGGAGTGCCGCACCCGTACACGACGCTGTACACGAGGCTCGTCGAGAGCGAGCGGCGTGCTCTGTCGGCGCTGGCTCAGCATCTGCACACTCGCGCGCGCGACCCGCACGACGAGCTGAGCGACTACCTGGAGGCGAAGTACCGCGATGCCTCTTAGCGCCGGGCTGCTCGACGCCTGCGACGACCCGCAGCTCCTGGGCGCTGTCAAGTTGTGGCCGAGGCAGCGCCTGCTGTGTGAGGCGATCGACGAGGGCGCCCGCCTGAGCGCGTGGCGGCTTGGGCGGCGCAGCGGTAAGACAACGCTGGGCGCACTTATCGGGGTGTGGGATGCGACCTTGCGGCCGCACGTTGACCGTCACCTGCGGCCCGGCGAGAAACGCTACGCGGTCAGTGTCGCGACGTCGGAGCGGCAGGCCAGGATTTTCATTCGGCAGGCGCTCGCGATCGTCGAACGCTCGCCGTTGCTGTCGCGGCTCGTGCAGCGTCTGTCTGACGACGAGATCGAGTTCGAGCGGGTGATCCTGCGGGCGCTGCCCGCGACGGCGCGCGGCGTGCGTGGGCTACCGACCTCCTCGATTTTCGTCGATGAGGCAGCCCACATGCTCGACCTCGACGGCGACTCGTCGGCCGGGCCGATGTTCCGCAGCCTCGTACCTGGCAGCTACCAGTTCGCGGACGACGCCGTGATCGTGGTTTCGAGTACGCCGCTCGACGCGTCCGGCTGGTTCTACGACGTCGTGCAGCAAGTCGAGTCCGGGGAGGTCGAGGACGCGCGCGCGTTTCACTTCGCGGCGCCCGAAGTGAACCCGACCCTGAAGCCGGAGCTGCTGCGAGCAGAGCTGGAACGCGACCCGGCGGCCTACGAGTGCGAGGTACTCGCGAACTGGGCGACAGCGGGGCTGGCGTTCATCGACCCGCGCCGCCTGGAGGACGTCGTCGTCGACCGCGGCGAGCTGGGCCGCCTCGACGCGGCGCAGTGGGTTCTCGGTTTCGACGCCGCCTACGTGAGCGATCCGGCTGCGGCGGTGCTCGTCGGGCAGGACACGGCGCACGAGGGGCGTCTGCTCGTCGGCGCGGTGCGCGTGTGGGAGCCGCAGCGCGCCGGGTCGTATGAGCAGCGCCGGGAGCGTGAGGACAGCCTGCTCGACGATGTCGCCCAGCTCGCCCGCAGCTACAACGCCATGGTCGTCGTCGACCAGTTCCAGGCGCAGCCGATCCGAGCCAGGCTCGCCCGGCTCGACGTGCCCGTCAAAACCGTGCCTCTGTCGGCGACACTGAAAACGGAGATGTTCGGCGCGGTGCGTGAGCGCGTCTACCAGAGCACGATCGAGCTGCCACGCGACGAGCGACTGTTGCGCGAGCTGCGCGGTCTCAAGTCGCAGTTCAAGGCGGGGCGGGCGGGCGTGACGACGCCGCGCGCGCGGGGAGCGCACTCGGATACGGCGGTCGCGCTCGCCTTGGCTGTGTGGCAGCAGAGGCACGTCGGCGCGGGCGACATGCACGCCGAGTACCACACCGTGAAGCCGTACGAGGCGGCGGAGGGATCGCCGAACGAGGAATACCTGCGTGCGTTCGAGGGCTTGCACCGGGAGATGAGGTTGTAGTCGTGCGCGGCCGCATTCGTGAGCTGCCGAACGGCCGCTTCGCGGTGTATTGGCAAGCGAGCCGCCACTGCGCCACGCGTGAAGAGGCGGAGGAGATGCCCGCCCTGAGCCGATTCATCTGCCAGCTGCGCGCGAGCGGCATGTCGCCGCGTTTGATTTCGGCGCTGCTCATCGAGGGGTGGACACAACACACCGGTTCAGGTTCTGCGGCTAGTAGTACTGTCAACCCGTGATCGAAACCACGCTCAGACGCGTCAGCCCCCGCGCCCACCAACACCCCCGCCGACAACTCCAAGCGTTCTTCGACCACAACTTCCATGGCAACCGGGTTTTAGACGCCGGCGCAGGCTGGGAACTCCCCATCCACCTACCGCCCGAAACGCATCTCACCCTGCTCGACATCTCCGCGGAGGCGCTCAACCAGAACGGCGACCAAACAATCATCGATGACGTCCAAACCCACCGTTTCCCACCGGAGAGTTTCGACGCGGTGTTGTGCTGGTGGGTTCTTGAACATCTCTCAAGACCGGCTAACGCGATCGAACGGCTCGCCGAGGCGCTACGCCCCGGCGGTCTGCTCGTCATCGCCGTTCCATACCGGTGGGGACTGAAAGCACTTGTGACGAGGCTGACCCCGTACCGGTTCCATGTGTGGGTTGCGCGCCGCTCGAACCCGAACGCCGGGATGCCGGGGTGCGGGCCGTTCCCAACCGTCCTCCACCGCGACATCACACCCACCCGGCTCAAACAGATCGCCCTCGCGAACGGTCTTGAGGTTGCGTACGGCAACACCTTCGCCGAACCGCCGCCAGTACTTCGGCACGCCTGGAACGGTCTCGGCGCGAGTGTGAAGCTCGTCACGTTCGGCCGGTACGACCCGAGGTTGAGCGAACACACCGCCGTGTTCCGCAAACGCTAGGCGCAACGCGCCGACGCGCAGCAGGACGGCGACGACCGACCAGCCCGCTAAGCCGGGCAGTTAGCCTCGCGCGACGATGTAGGCGAGGAGGAGCAGCGCGAGCGGTATGGCTAAGAGGAGCAGCCGCGCTATCCGATATGGCGCGCGTTGGCTAAGCCGCAGTCGAACGCGGTAGTGATGCAGTCTGGATGTGGGCATCTGTCGTTGGCCTCGGGTAGATCGGGTAAGCGCCGTGGTGGTGCGGAGGGCGCGTGTGACTGTCGGCTGCCTTCGCGCCAACTGTCTCTCGCGCAACCGCACTGCCACTGATTATCGACTCAGACAAGGCCCACAGCGCGCTGATCTTTCTCAACGCACAGACCAGCAGCGCGCGACGCGCGTGCAGTGGATCAAGAGCACAACGTCGGCGACGACCGAACGGTCATGTAAGGTCGCACTCGTTCGCGTCTCCTGACGCCGTTCATTCCAGAGGCCCGCCCTGACCCGGTGGGCCTCGTCTTTACGGGCCGTCCGGTCGGCCTGCTTAAGTCGGATTCGGAATGAACGGTCACGTCACGGACACGCGGTGCCTCTCGATTCGCTAGCCGACGCTCAGTCAGAGCGGTGGCGCAACGCGCCCACGTTCAGCGACGACGACGGGAGGGTCTTCCAGGTCGTCGACTTGGCCGAGGACGAGGCCGCCGAGATCGAGGAGCTCGCGAAAATCGCCAGTTTGCTTGGCTGGCGTCCCCCGACGACGTCGAAGGTTCCGCTGATCCCGATGAACATTCGCCGGGGCGGTGTTGGCCGCAGGGACTGGCGTCGGAGCTACTTCCGCGTCGGGGCTGCCTGCCGCAGCCGACCTGTTCGGCGAGCTCGGCCGCGTGATCGTCGAGCTCGTTCGCGAGCTCGGGCACGTTCGCCAGGCCGAAGAGCCGGCGACCCCGAACCTGCTGAACGGGTAGCCGGCCACCCTCGGGGCACCTCACAGATTGTGAGGAGGTCGGCGTGAGGATCGGCCTTGTTGTGGACGGCGTGCGTGTCCACGTCGATCTCGACCCGGATTCGGTCGCGGTGATCCGGAGTGCGGTCGCGGCGCGTAAGAGCGAGGCGCAGCGGCAGCGCGAGCGCACCGTCGCCAAGTATCTGAGCACGCATCCCGGGGCGAGCGCGAACGCTGTGCTTCGCGCGCTCGGCGGTAACCGCAAGTCCACACTCGCGGCCGTCAGAGCCGCCAAGAGCGCCGGGGCAGGGGAGAGGTCCACCCGGCCGCTCGCGTCGCCTCCTACCCGGTTCCCAGAAGCAAAGAACCGGGGGCGCGCGTCGTGAGCGTGCGCGTGGAGGTCGAGCTGAACGGCGTCCGCGTTCCGGTCGTGCTCGACGACGATGCGCTCGCGACGATCGCAGTGGCGGTTCCGGCGGTTCCGTTGCGAGACGGCGAGCAGTGGCCGCAATGGATGAGCGTCGAGACAGCAAGCAGGTATCTCGACGTTCCGCCCGAGCGGCTGCGCAAGTTGAAAGAGCGCCGCGAGATTCCGTTCCACCAGGAGGGCGTCGGCTGCCGCGTGTTTTTCGCGCGCCGCGACCTCGACGAGTGGATGCACGAGTTCCGACACGAGGCACGAAGGGATGCGATGCCATCTAGCTAAGCGGCGCAACGCGAGCGGGGGCGGAGAGTCTGCACCCACACGCCCCGCCCCTGCTCGTTTCGCCCGGTTACGCGCAACGCGCACACACTCGCATTTCCGTAGCCCGTGGACGTGCGGTGCCCGCCCATCGTATTTGGCCTCCCGATGGGCGGCGGTGACTGACAGTCGACACGAGCAAGCAGACGCCAGAAGCGTCATGCGGTGCACGACGCGCCACCGGCAGGGATGCCACCCACGGATCACGCAACGCACCACGAAACACAGAGAGCGGCGCGGGACCGACACACGCACGCGGCAGCACCGCACGCCGCAGGCCAAACAAAGAGGCCAAAGGGAGAAAATTTGAAGCTGCAGAAAATTCCGCAGCTCGTGAAGTTGCAGCACGGCAGCCCCTACTGCGAGGACTGCGGCGACATCCAGCACGAGGGCTGGCTGGTCGCGTGGTGGCCGGTGAACGGGCGCGCCGCACCGACGACGGTCGTGTGCGCCGCCTGCCACCACGACCGCGTCCGCGCTATACACCCACACAAGCGAAGGAGGAGACGATGAACGACGACGGCCTCACCACTGGCAGCAGGCACGACGCGAGGAATGGGAAGCGTAAAGATGCCCGGTATGACGCTGATCCTCAACGTCCTGACGCGCGACTACGTCGTTCAAGTGTCGGACCGCAGGCTGGTATCCCCCGGCGGCAGCATCTTTGAGGACGATCGGAACAAGTCAATCCTCTACAAGCACCACGCCGTGTTCGGCTACACCGGCACCGCCGCCCTCACGCCCACTCCAACTGGTCACGGCGGCACTCACCGGCTGGAGGCGTTACCGGGATTCCCGCACCACGCTTACACGGACGAATGGCTGCTAGCTGTGCTTGCCGATGCAAGTGGAAAGGACTTCGGTCACGTCATTGACTCCGTCGGTATGGAAGCGTCGAAGGCTGTCGCGCGGTCGAACCTCGTGGACCCACGGCTCCGGATAATGAGCGTTGGCTTCGTGCCATTCACCGACCGACCTGATGACCTCACCGCCGCCTCATGGTCGATCTCGAACTACGACGACAGCGGTGCCCTTCGCAAAAGCGATGGCAGCGAGTTTGTGCTTGCGGCGCGCAGGATCGAAGCGGACGAATCGTTTGTCCTCGTACCCTCGAGCGACCTGCCGCCCGAAATCGCGACGCGCGCGCAACGCACGTTGAGGAAGGCCGTCGAGCGCGGTGGCCCTAGGGCTGTCGCTCGCGAACTATGCGCAACCGTCCGAGCGGTCGCCGACAAGAGAAAAGGCGTAGGCCGCAACCTGTTAGTTGTGACGGTCCCGGCCGAGGCGATACGCAACCTCGCCGCGGGGCACGAGTTCCTTGTCGACGCTTCGGAGGCTCTCCCCGACCGGGCGACGTTTCTGTACTCACCCGAAGCAGGTCCGACGACCGCCCAAAAGACCATGAGCTGGGTCGGCCCAGGGGGCTTACGCGTCAGCAACGTGACAATGATGCGCGCCGCCAGTCTCGTGCACATACGTCCCGGGCCGTGACGCATCGACTGCTGCGCCCGCCTTCCCGTTCGTCGTGGTCGCGTGCTGCTCGTGCGTCGGCTCGGCCGTGTCTTATCGCGGGCTTGTCGCGGCTGCGCGTTCCCTGTTGCCATGCGGGCTAACGGGGTGACCTGCTGCTCGGTGAGTAGGCGGTCGGTGTATGCTGGACCTACCAAAAACGCGCACAGGTTGCGCGCCAAAAGAGGGGCCGCATCGCCCGGAAGCGACCGGCCCCGTGACACCGGGAGGTAACCCCGATGCACGGCAATCCTAAGCAGGACGACCACGACGCGAGCGGCCGCGACCTGCCGCCGCTGAACATCGACGCGCACGACGGCGACTGGATCAAGCGCGGCACGTGGGACATACCGGCGAGCAACATCGACGAGCTACGCGAGTGGCTGATGAGCCAGCAGTTCAACCCGAGCGACTTCAAAAACACGGAGGCGTACAAGGCGAACGTGGAGCGGATGCCGTGGCTGCGCGACCTGGAAGGGGAGGAGCGATGAGCTGCGAGAAGCGGAAGCACAAGTGGACGGAAGGTGACGGGCTGCGCTGCGCGGTGTGTGGTGCGACGCGGAACGCTCGGCAGGCTCGGCACGTCAGGGTCGAGCGCGGCATCTACCGCAACACAGTGACGGGCAGCTTCGAGATCACGTACACCGAGGACAGCAAGCAGGTGTGGCAAACGATCACGGGTGGGTTGAAGGACGCGCAGAGGGCGCGTAGGAACGTGCTCGGGAAGCACGACCGTGGTGAGCGTGCCGCGCCGTCGCGGCAGACGGTCGCGCAGGTGGCGGATGAGTGGCTGGCGGCGCAGGCGGGACGGTTGCGGCCACGCACGTTGCAGACGTACCGCACGCATCTGCGCGAGCATGTGCTCTCGTCGAAGCTGGGGCGTGACACGGGGCAGACGCTCGGGAGCAGGAAGGTGAACGCGGTTCGGGCGCACGACGTGGCGCGGCTGATCGGCGAGCTGACCGGGAAGGGGCTGCAGCCGTGGTCGGTGCACGGTGTGCTGTCGCCGCTGTCGGCGCTGTTCCAGTACGCGATCCTGAACGAGTGGGCTGACCGCAACCCGGTGCGCGCGTTGGAGCGGGGGCAGCGGCCGCAGATCGAGCGGCGGTCGCGTCGCATCCTGTCGGGTGAGGAGATCGGCAAGCTGCTCGCGGCGACAGGGGAGCGTTACCGGCTCGCGTTGGCGACGGCGACGTACAGCGGCGTCAGGCTCGGCGAGCTGCTCGGCCTGACCTGGGCGGACGTCGACTTCGACGCGGGACTCCTCCACGTCAGGAAGCAGCTCGGCCGCGACGGCGTGCGGGTCGCGCCGAAGACGCCGCAGGCGGTGCGTGGCATCGTACTGATGCCGCAGCTCGAACCGCTGTTGAAGGCCCACAGGGAGGAGGCGTTCGCGTTGGGTCGTGCGCGGCCGACCGATCCGGTGTTCGCGTCGGAGGCGGGCACACCACTGTCGTCCCGCAACCTGACGTGGCGCGGACTCGAGAAGGCGGCGGTGAGTGCGGGGCTGATGCCGTCGCGGGAGGAGCGCAAGCGCGCAACCGAGGAAGGGAGCGAGCTGGGGCCGCCGGTGACGATGCACACCCTGCGGCGGACGTTCGCGTCGCACCTGATCCTCGACTTGAAGCTCGACGCGGTGCAGGTCGCGAAGCAGATGGGGCACGCGAAACCGTCGATCACGCAGGACGCGTACGCCGACCTGTTCGACCAGGCGCGTCACCACGACGAGATCAGGGAGGCGATGGGCGCGAGCGCTTTCGGGGCTGTTCTCGCGACAAGTTCCGCGACAAGAACAGGTGGCGACACACGACGAAATCCGGGTGCTGCCGGGGCCGGGAAAGTGGCTCAGCTCCGCGTTTCGGCGACGGGTGGCGACAGGTAGCGAACGCCGGGGCTGCCTTACAAGCAGGAGGTCGGCGGTTCGATCCCGTCACCGCCCATGGCTCAACTAGGCCGTTCGGCCGGGTCGGCGTGGCAATCGTCGCCCCGATGGTTAGTGAATTGGTGAGTCGCGGCTCCACCGCCTGGGGAGCCGCCGTCAAGGTGGCGTGAAAGTGAAGACATTCTCAAGCCGCCCGCGAAAGCTCCATGAGGTCGAGGAGTATCTCGGCATCGAGGGCTTGAAAATTCAGGTCGAGCCTTCCCCTCTGAGGATGTACAGGTACGTGTGGAGGCTCACTTGGGATCCCAGCAAGCGTCCTCTTCTGGTTGTGGGGCTTGCGCCCTAGGGTGGCTGAGGCTGCGACGTTGGTGCCTTACCTTGACAGTGCCTCCGCGCAGCGCCTCAAGCGTCGTAAGCGCAAAGAGGACACGGCCCGGGGTTCGTAAGCCGCGCCTCATCTGCGTTTTTCACGATGAGCAGTTTCAAGCTCGAAATGCGAGAGGGGGCCTGCAAGTGGACGTTAAAACGCAGTGCTCTGTTAGATCCGTCCAGATGTCGGTTTGGTGGTCGGCCTACGCCGACTTCTTCCAGACGCCCAGCAGCACTCCGGCACGGTCGGTGCAAGGATCCCTGACCAACCTGAAGCTGAGCTTGGAGCCGATCCGCCTCCAGCTGTAGGTGCCCTTGACCGTCGTACCGCAGAAGATCGACGCAGATCCGGGCGTGTCGCTCACCCTCACCTTCGACGCTGTCCAGACGGCGCGCTCCGGAACGAGCCCCTGGCCCCTCGCGTCCAACGACAATCCGCGTACCTTTATGCGCAGCGTCCACTCGCCGTGCGGGGCGAGTGAGCCGGCCTTCAGCAGTTCCCCCGTAGTGACGTTACGTGTGTAGATGCCGAGACTCGGTGCGGCAGACGCGAGCCCTACGGTGCCTACGGCCAGCAGAACGAGCCCCACCGTGCCCGCAGACGCGAAGCGCTGAAATCGACTATCCATCCGAGCCTCGTCTGACTTCCGCATTCAGAGGATTATAAGAGGGAAAGGACGTCTGTTCTCCTACCCGCCGGACGCCACGACACCAGAAGTTCTTGCCGCCTTTCCGCCAAAGTGCGACAGCTGCGCCTCGCTTCTAACGTTCAAGCAAACCGAGCACCAGGTCGTTTCAGTGGCGCTACGTGTGCGTAGGTCTAGACGGCGAGTGGATCACGTCTCGCGTACGCTCAATGTAGCGGGAGATCCCCTGAGCTTTCAAACCACTAGAGTCGTTTGGTAGTCCGTTGGTAAAGAGAACAGGAGAATGCAGGCGAAAACGCAATCTCCAGGCGCAGGCAAACGGTGGAGAAATGCCCTCCAGTGCCCTGCGTTCTCCATTCGCACACGCCCTACAACAAGCAGGAGGTCGGCGGTTCGATCCCGTCACCGCCCACTCGCAAAACCCCAGAATGTCCCGGGATTTCAGTAGGCCGGGCATTCTCTTTTCCCTTAGCATTCTCCGCCAGGAGCGGGCAGGGTGAAGGAATCCAGCAGCCGAACCGTTGGTCGTGTTCTCGGTGGAGTCACGGTTGCCTCGCTGGGTGCGGCGGTCATCGTGCTCGTTGTCGGCCTCCCGCTTGTGGCTCGCGTCGGAGGTGACTCGGCCCTTGCGGGGAATAGTCTCGTGCCGAGCGTTCAAGACATGACGGTCGTTTGTACGGTCCCGGAGCTGCACGGGAGGAGCGATTTCCACCTCATCTACAGTCCCGATTTCACTGGGTCGAGCACCTATCCAGCTTCGCTCAGTGTGGTGAACGGGAAGACCGCGCTCGCTTGGATCCTGACCGCGACATTCCAGAACCAGGAAAAAGGCGTCTTCGTCGATCAAAAGCGATGTCGCCACGCGAGCGCCGCCGTGCCGTTGAGCCACGCGGGGCTGCCCGGGCCCCCGGACCAGCTGCACGGGTTCACATGTCTTGCGCGGGGGCGACTGCTCATCCGCGCCCGCGCCGTCTGGACTCGCCGCGGATTTGCCGCGTCCATCGCTGTTTGCTCGTACGCGACTCGCAAGCCGGTCGCGTTCGGCTTCATCAACCACACCGGGTTCGGCGGCCTGTACACGAGCCGCGGGTGCGTTCGTAGCCCCTGACCCGAGCCCGACGACCTGACGAGCCGGGCGCGTAGGCTTCGTGCGTTGGAGCAGCGACAACAAAAGCACCTGGTTCTCATCCTCGCCCGCGAGTTCGCAGCCAACCTCGCCACGCCGACGTTGATCGCCGACGAGGAGGGGAAGCTCGTGTTCTACAACGAGGCGGCCGAGTCCGTCGTCGGCCGCCCGTTCGCGGAGGTCGGCGAGATGCCGCTTGACGAGTGGACGGCGAGCTTCGCGCCGCGAACCCCCGATTCCGAACCGCTTTCGCCGGAGCGCAGGCCGACGCACATCGCCTTCGAGCAGCGGCGTGCGTCACATGAGGACCTCCGCATAACGAGCGCCGACGGGGTCGAGCGTGACGTCGCGGTCACGGCGTTCCCACTCTTCGCGCACGCGGACGAGTTCGTCGGGATCGTCGCGATCTTCTGGCGTGAGTAGGAGGCCGTGTGCGCGTGACGATCTGGGGCTGCCGTGGCTCGGTGCCGACACCCGGGCCGGAAACCGTCACCTACGGCGGTAACACGTCCTGCATCGAGGTCTCGCTTGACGACGGGACGGTCCTCGTCCTCGACGCCGGTACCGGGATCCGACCGCTGGGTTTCGATCTGCTCAACCGCGGCACGCGGAAGATCCATCTCTGCCTCACTCATCTCCACCTCGACCACTTCGAAGGATTGCGCTTCTTTGCGCCACTCTGGGATGAGCGCGTCGAGCTGGACATCTGGGGACCGCCGTCCCAGCAACTGGGTCTCGGGGCACGAATCGCGCGCGCCTTCTCGCCGCCGCTCTTCCCCGTCGAGCTCAGAGACGTCCCAGCTGCGGTGACCTTCCACGACGTTCCGCGCGTGCCCTGGGCGATCGACCGCGCCTCCCTCGCGGCACACTTCGTCGTCCATCCCGGCCCGACGGTCGGGTACCGGATCGAGACGGGCAGCTCGAGCTTCGCGTACATCCCGGATCACGAGCCCGCGCTTGCGGGGGCGATCGCCGGAAGATCGATCGACTGGATCTCTGGCGCGTCGCTCGCGTCAGGCGTCGACGTGCTCGTTCACGATGCGCAGTATTTCGAGGACGAGTACGCAGACCGGATCGGCTGGGGCCACTCGAGCGTGGCGGACGCGGTCGAGTTCAGCCGCGCAGTGGGCGCGGGCCGATTGGTGCTCTTCCACCACGAGCCACGTCACGGCGATGGACTGCTCGAGCAACTCGAAGATCGAGCGCGTGACCTGGCGAGCGGAACCAGCGGGCCCTCGCCGAGACTCGCGCGCGAGGGAATGGTCGTCGAGCTTCCCTGAGCGCCGAGGGATTTTCCGGCGCCTGCGGAATACGCTCAGGGGGCGTGTCCCTGCCGAACGCCCGCCGCAGTGCGTTCGGTTGCCGTCAGGGGACTCGCCCCCCTTTTCAGATACGACTCGGCTGAAGTAGAAGACCTGCGGTCGGCCTGAGACAAAGGCCCAGCGTCAAGCGTCGGCCGGCCGCCGCCGATGCCGGGCGAATGGGCCGCATGCTGCGACTGCTCGCCTGCGCCGTCGCGGGCATCGTCCTCGGGCTGACTCTCTACTCGGGGCTCGTCCACATCGGGCTCGCACGGTCTCTGCTTGCCCCGACCCTGCGGGGAGACCTCGCACTCGCGCGCAGTGATCGTCCCGGCCTGCGCGTCCTGTTCGTCGGCAACAGCTTCACCTTCAAGAACTCACTGCCCGCGCTCGTACACGAGCTCGCGGCCGGCGATCGCGGCGCGACCCCGATCTTCTCCGTCGAGTACGCGGCTCCGGGCTGGAGCCTCCACCAGGCCGACAAAGACGGGGGCCTGACGAAGCTGCTGCGAGACGTCAAGTGGGACGTCGTCGTGCTCCAGGAGAAGAGCTGGCTGCTCTCGTTTCCCGAGCAGCAGTGGCGTCACAGCACCTATCCGTTCGCGCGCGACCTGCGCGACAAGATCGCCGCCGGTGGCGCCAAGACGGTCCTCTTCATGACCTGGGGCTACGTGCTCGGCGACCGGTGGAACGAGCCTCACGACACGTACGCGGCGATGCAGGCCAGGCTCTCCTCGGGCTACTCGAGGCTTGGCGAAGAGCTCGGGGCGACCGTTGCCCCCGCCGGGCCCGCGTGGGCGGAGGCGCTTCGGCGCGAGCCGAGTCTCGAGCTCTGGGCCGGCGACGGGGAGCATCCCAGCCTGCTCGGTTCGTACCTCGCAGCCTGCGTGTTCTACGGGCTCCTCTCCGGCCGCGAGCCGACTCGAAGCCGCTTCACAGCGGGCATCGAGCCCGGCCAGGCCCGTCTGCTTCAGCAGATCGCCTGGGCCGTGCGCGGGCCCGACTTCCGCGGAGTCCTCATGAGGCACTCGCAGCTCGGATGAAGGGCATGGTCGGCTTGTTGACTCCTGTTGTCGAGGGCCTCGCTCGAACACTCAAGATTGGGTGGTCTCCGGCCGATGGTGCCTGAGTGACTGCGCGCGCATCCACCGGCCCCAGGGCCGCGCTGGCCGCTCCTGCCTGGATCGACAAGTGGTTGGCGGCTCTTCATGACCTCGACGAGCTCGGGCGCTCGCATCCCATGAGCGACGCGGTGATCGAGGAGATCGACGGTCGCATGATTCGTGTCGGCGACAAGTGGCTTGCGGACTTTGCTTCCTGTAACTACCTGGGCTTCGATCTCGAGCGCGAGATCATCGAGGCCGTTCCGGCGTATCTGGACAAGTGGGGCACGCACCCGAGCTGGTCGCGCCTGCTCGGCAGTCCCGTCCTCTACTCGCAGATCGAAGAACGCCTCAGCGAGCTGGTCGGCGCCGAGGACACACTCGTGCTGCCGACGATCACGCTGATTCACATGTCCGTGATTCCGGTCCTCGCGGGCAGCGGCACGATCTACGTCGAATCGCGCGCGCACAAGACGATCTACGAAGGCTGCCAACTGGCGGGCGCCCGCGGCGCCACGCTGAAGAGATTCCAGTTCGAGGACGCGGAGGACCTGGAGCGCCTCCTCAAGGAGAACGGCCCGTCGCCGCGCCTGATCTGCGTCGACGGCGTGAACAGCATGACCGGCAATGCACTCGACCTGCCGGCGTTTGCGAGACTTGCCCGCGCCTACGACGCTCTCTTGTACGTCGACGACGCCCATGGGTTCGGTGTCATCGGCGAGCGAAGCGACGACGAGCTCAGCCCGTACGGAAACCGCGGCAACAGCATCGTGCGCCACACCGGCGAGACCTACGACAACGTCGTGCTCGTCTCCGGGCTGTCGAAGGCGTACTCGTCGCTGGCGGCGTTCTTGACCTGCCCCCCGGAGCTGAAGCGTCTGCTGAAGACCGCGGCCCCGCCGTACCTCTATTCCGGCCCGTCTCCCATCGCCTCGCTCGCGACGGTGATCGTCGGTCTGGACGTGAACGAGAAGCGCGGTGACGCCATTCGCGCCGATCTCTGGCGCAAGACGGCAGCCGTGCTCAACGAGCTCGACCGCCTTGGTGTGCATACGCCGAACCGATCCGGATTCCCCATCATCGAGGTGCCGCTTGCACGGCATCAGGACATCGACGCCGTCGGGCGGTTTCTCTTCGACAACGGCATCTACGTGACGCTGGCCGCCTATCCACTCGTTCCAAGGAGCGAGGTCGGATTCCGCGTCCAGGTTACGGCCTCGAACACCGACGCCGAGATCGAAGAACTGGTCGATGTGCTCGGCCGCCTTGTGAACGTGTTCGACCTGCAGCCGGCCCGCAAGAGCGAGCGCGCGGCATGAGGCGGTTCGCTCTGCCCGAGAACCGGCGGGACCGGGTCTGGATCTGGTACCTGGCCGGGACCGGGGTTCTCACGAGCCTGTACTTGTTCGCCCCGCCACTCGCTGGAAACGGGCCGCTGATCAACTCACTCGGCCTTTCCGGTGTCGTCGCGATCGTCGTCGGCATCCGCATGCACAAGCCTCGCGCCCGTGCGGCGTGGTGGCTCTTCGCGGCCGGACAGTTCCTCTTCTTCAGCGGCGACCTCTACACGTACAGCTACCCGAAGCTGACGGGCGCGAACGTCGGGTTCCCGTCGATCGGAGACGCCCTCTATCTGACCGTCTATCCCGTTCTGATGGCGGGGCTGTTCATCCTGATCAAGCGACGCAACCCGCGGCCCGACCGGACCGCGCTCATCGACGCGCTGATCCTCACGATCGGTGTCGGTCTCCTGTCGTGGGTCTTCCTCATCGCCCCGAACATCCATCTCACGGGTCTGTCCGTGCTTGCCAACGCGGTGTCGGTCGCGTATCCACTCGGCGACGTTCTCCTGCTTGCCGCTGCGATCAGGCTCGCCGTCGATGCCGGCAAGCGCACGCCGGCGTTCTGGTTCCTCGTCAGCAGCATCGTCTGCCTGATGGCCACGGATTCGGCCTACAACTATGCGCTGCTGAAAAATACGTACAACCACCAGTTGATCTTCGACGCCGGTTGGATCCTCTATTACCTGCTCTGGGGCGCCGCGGCGCTGCACCCGTCGATGCGCTCGCTCGAGGAGCGGGCACCCGAGCTCGGGACGCGCCTGACTCCCCTCCGGCTCACGCTGCTCGGCAGCGCCTGTCTGATCGCGCCGGGAATTCGGTTCGTCCAGTCCTTCGGCAACCCCGACGTGCTCGTTCTGATCATCGCCTCTGCTGTCCTCTTCCTCCTGGTCGTCGCCAGAATGGCCGGTCTCGTGCGGCAGGAAGCGCGTGTGGTCTCGCGCGAACGCGCCCTGCGTGGGGCTGGTGTCGAGTTGGTTGCGGCAGCCGGTCATGAGCAGGTCGCCAATGCCGCCATCTCGGCCGTCCATCGTCTCCTCGCAGCCGAGCCCCCGGTGCGGCTCGTGCTCCTGTCCGACGGCGTAGCGGTCGTCGAGGCCTCGTCCGACGGCGCCACAGGCGGTCGGGTCGGCCAGGGAACGTGTGACTGGCTGCTGCACGAGCGCTCGGGCTCACTTCGCGTCCTGCACGCCGATCCGCCTCCCTACGTGCGAGGGGATCTCAGACTCCCCGAAGGCCACACGACGATCGTCGCCCCGCTGACCGTCCGCGGCGAAGTTCGCGGCGCCATCGTCATCTCGTCGCCGGTGAGCGTCTCGCGCGATCTCGGCGACGCGCTCGGCGCCCTCGCGACGCAGGTTTCGCTCGCGGTCGAAGGCGCTTCGCTCGCAGAGGATCTCCATCGACGCCAGAGCGAGGCTCGTTTCCGCTCCCTCGTCGCGCACTCCAGCGACCTGATCACCGTGCTGGACGCCGACGGCCTGATCACGTACCAGAGCCCATCGATCGAGCGCCTGCTCGGCTATCGCGTCGACGAGGTCGAGGGGACGCGGTTCGACCGGCTGCTGAGCGAGACCGACCGGCCGCTGCTCGCGCAACTGATCGCCGTGGACGGGTCGGGCGACGCCGAGGCGCACACGATCGAGTGCTCGGTCAGTCACAAGGACGGCGCGACACTGAGATTCGAGGTCCAGCACACCGACCTCCTCCATGACGAGCACGTTCGCGGCATCGTGCTCAATAGCCGCGACGTCAGCGAGCGCAAGGCATTCGAGGAGCAGCTCGCTCATCAAGCCTTCCACGACCCGGTGACGAAGCTCGCCAACCGCGCGTTGTTCTCCGACCGCGTCGAGCACGCTCTGATGCGCACTCAACGCGGCGTGTTGGAGATCGCCGTGATGTTCATCGACCTCGACGACTTCAAGACCGTGAACGACAGCCTGGGGCACGCGGCCGGGGACGAAGTGTTGCAGGAGGTCGGCCGCAGGCTGAAGATTGCGGTTCGCCCGACCGACACCGTCGCACGCTTCGGGGGAGACGAGTTCGCCGTCCTCCTCGACGGCGTGGCCGGGTCGGAGGATGCCGCCGACGCCGCGGGGCGGATCCTGCGTGCGCTCGACCTTCCCATCGAGATCGAGGGCAAGAACGTCTTTCCGCGGGCGAGCGTCGGGATCTGCCTGGTCGGAGAGGACCTCGAGACGCCTGAGGCGTCGGAGCTCCTGCGGAACGCCGACGTGGCGATGTACATGGCCAAGCGCGACAGCAAGGGCAGCTACCGCGTCTTCGAGCCGACGATGCACGAGCGCGTCGTCGAGCGACTCGAGCTCCGGTCGGATCTACAGCACGCGCTGACGATGGATCAGCTCGAGTTGCATTACCAGCCGGTTGTGCGGCTTTCGGACCGCGAGATTCTCGGCGTCGAGGCTCTGGTCCGCTGGAAGCATCCGACGCGAGGAACGATCCCGCCGATCCAGTTCATCCCGGTCGCAGAAGAGACAGGCTTGATCATCCCGATGGGGCGTTGGATCCTGGAAACGGCCTGCCACGAGGGTGCTCGCCTCCGGGAAACGTTCCCTCGATCCGAACCCTTGACGATGAGTGTGAATCTCTCTGTCAGGCAGTTGCAGTCCGAAACGCTCGTGACCGACGTGCAGCATGCGCTCGAGGTCAGCGGGCTCCCGGCGGCTGCGCTGGTCCTCGAGATCACCGAGTCGCTGATGCTCACCGATACCGACTTCGCGATGATGCAGCTGCACAATCTCAAGGCACTCGGCATCCGGCTGGCGATGGACGACTTCGGGACGGGGTACTCGTCACTCAGCTATCTCAGCCGCTTCCCCGTCGACATTCTCAAGATGGACCGATCGTTCGTCGGTGCCGAGGAAAACAGCACGTTGACCTCGGCCATCATCGCGCTCGGCACGAGCCTCTCACTCGAGGTCGTCGCGGAAGGAATCGAGCTTCCCGAGCAAGCCAGCTCGCTCGAAGAGCTCGGGTGCGAGCTCGGGCAGGGATTCCTCTTCGCCCGCCCGATGGACTCGGACGCGTTGACGAAGTTCCTCAGCATTGCCGGCGCGCCGACTCGGGAAGACGTCGAGTCGTCAGCAGCCTCCAATGCAGCATAGTCACGAAGCGCTCGACCGACCAGGCGGCGTTGGTCGGGGCAACCTGCTCTCGCCGCTGAGACAGCGCGACTTCCGGATCCTCTGGACCGGGATGACGATCTCCCTGATCGGTGACGGCATCTTCCTCATTGCAATCGCGTGGGAGAGCTACTCCCTCTGGAACGCTCCCGTGGCTCTGTCGATCGTGGGCATCGGGATGACGATTCCGACGATCGCGTTCTTGCTCATCGGCGGCGTCGTCAGCGACCGGCGCGACCGGCGGGTCGTCATGGCCTGGGCGGACGGTCTTCGCGCCGTCGCAGTCGCCGTCCTGGCGGCTCTCGTGTTGATGGGCACGCTCCGCTTCTGGGAGCTCGTCGTCCTCGTCGCCTTCTACGGAGTCGGGACAGCCTTCTTCATGCCGGCCTTCGAGGCGATCCTGCCGGAGCTTCTGCCCAAGTCGGAGCTGCCTGCGGCCAACGCGCTCGACCAATTCGTTCGGCCCATCGCCATGAGACTCGTCGGCCCCGTGGCGGGCGGAGCCCTGGTGGTCGCATCGGCCGGGATCGCCTTCGCGATCGACGCCGCCTCGTTCGCAGCCTGCCTCGTGGCCGTGCTCGCCATGCCGCGGCGCGCGGGTCGTCGCATCGAGGTTCAGTCGTCCAGTGTCGCTGCGCTCAAGGAGGGCCTCCGCTTCGTTCGCCGGCGCGTGTGGTTGTGGGGCACGCTCCTCTCCGCGGCAATCGCGTATCTCGTGTTCCTCGGCCCTGCCGAGGTGCTCCTTCCCTTCCTCGTCAAGAACGAGTTGCACGCGTCTGCCGGCACACTGGGGCTCGTGCTGGCGGCGGGCGGTCTCGGAGCCGTCGCGGGCGCGGCGTTCATGGGACACCGCGGCCATCCGCGCAGAGACGTGACGGTGATGTACATGACCTGGACGATCGCGACGCTCGCGATCGCGGGGTACGGAATCGCCAACGCCGCCTGGGAGTTGATGCTCGTCTGCCTCGTCTTCAACGCGCTCGAGGCGGCGGGCACGATCGTCTGGGCCACGATCAAGCAGCAGCACGTTCCAGGCTCCATGCTCGGCCGGGTCTCGAGCCTCGACTGGCTGATCTCGATCGGCCTCCTGCCGCTCTCATTCGCGCTGACGGCGCCGGTGGCGGCGGTCTTCGGTGCTCGCGCGACGCTGGTCGGGGCAGCCGCGCTGGGCGCCGCGGTCACCCTCGGTGCGTTTTTCTTGCCGGGAATGCGGGCGATCGAGCGGCCGGGCGGCCGCCGACAGGGCCCGTGGCACGTTCCGGTGGATGCCACCGACTAACCTCTTCGCACGGCTCACGCACACGAACACCGGCTCGGGACCGACCGGCGGGCGCTGACGATCGCGCTCCTGCTCGTCGTGCTCTTGATGGCGGCGGAGATCGTCGCCGGGACGATCGGCCACTCGCTTGCGCTGCTTGCCGACGCCGGCCACATGCTCACCGACGCGGCGGCGCTCGCATTTGCCCTGGTCGCATCGGCTGTGGCCGGACGCCCCGCTGCCGGACGCTGGACGTTCGGTTACTCGAGGCTCGAGATCCTCGCCGCCCAGACCAACGGGATCACTCTCGGCTTGCTCGCGCTCTGGGTCGTCTGGTCCGCGGTGCATCGCCTCGTCCACCCGCAGGACGTCCGCGGCGGACTCGTGCTGGTGGTCGCCCTCGGCGGTGTTGCGGCGAGCGTCGCTGCGAGCCTCGTGCTTTCGAGGGCCAGTCGCGAGAGCCTGAACGTGCGTGCAGCGTTCCTCCACCTCCTCACCGACGTCGCCGCCTTCGGCGTCGCCGCACTCGCCGGCGGCCTCATCCTCGCGACCGGTTGGGACCGTTTCGACCCGATCGCCAGCCTTGCGGTCGCGGCGCTGATGCTCTGGTCGAGCGCACAGCTTCTCCGTGAGTCGACGCTCATCTTTCTCGAGCGCGCGCCGGGGGACGCGGATCCCGATGCGATCGGGCGCGCGCTGGTCGCCGAGCAGGACGTCGTCGAGGTGCACGACCTGCACGTGTGGACGGTCACGAGCGGCTTCCCGGCGCTCTCCGCCCATGTCCTGGTCACGCCCGGGGCGGACTGCCACGCCGCGCGCCGCCGGCTCGAGGTCATCCTGTCGGATCGTTTCGGCCTGACCCACACGACGCTCCAGGTCGAGCACGCCGGGCCCGCGAGCACGACCGTCGAGCTGGGCGAAGCGGTTGCGCGGAACGCTCCGCTCGGCCGTTAGGCTCTCGCGGTGCCCCGCCTGGAAGGAAAGTCGGCCGTCGTCACCGGCGCATCCAGCGGTATCGGCGCGGCGACCGCGCTCGTCCTCGCGCAGGAAGGAGCACAGGTCGTCGGCGGTGCACGCCGCGTCGAGCGGATCCAGCCACCCGTGATGGCTCTCGAGCTGGACGTCACGGATCCGGGCAGCTGCGAACGCTTCGTGGAGGCCGCCCTCGAGGAGCTGACCGGCGTCGACATCCTCATCAACGCCGCCGGGCTTGCGCTCGGGCGGGACCTCTTCGACGGGAGCACGGAAGCGGACGAACGGACGGTGCTCGAGACCAACGTGAACGGCCTGATCCGCATGACGCGCCTCTTTCTGCCGCACATTCGTGACGGCGGCCACATCGTCAACATCGGCTCGATCGCCGGCCGGCAGGCATACGAGAAGGCGGCCGTCTACGTCGCGTCGAAGTTCGCGGTGCGCGGCTTCACGTACGCATTGCGCGAAGACCTCCTCGGTCGTCCGATTCACCTGACGACGGTCGACGCCGGCCTCGTCGAGTCGGAGTTCTCACGCGTCCGCTTCCGCGGCGACGCCGAGACGGCGGGCAAGGTCTACGAGGGCGTCGAGCCGATGACGCCGGAGGACATCGCGGGCTGCATCGAGTTCGCGGTGACCCGGCCGCCGCACATGAATGTGGACGAGATCGTCGTGAAAGCCCTTGCGCAGTCCTCCGGTGGGCGCATAGTTCGTACCGAGACCTGATGCCTGGACAACTGCGAATCCTCGAAGGCGCGACCTTCTGCATCTGCGACGAGGTCGGTGACCTCCACCACCAGGGCGAGGGGCTCTTCTCTGAGGACACGCGCTACCTCTCGCGCTTCAAGCTGACGATCGACGGACATCGTCCGCTGCTGCTCTCCTCGGACAAGATCGAGTACTTCTCCGCCGCGTTCTTCATGCGCAACCCGCTCTCGGGCGGCCTGGACCAGGACGCGCTCTCGATCCGCCGCGAGCGCTTCGTGGGCGAAGGGATGCAGGACTCCTTTGCCGTCCAGAACCAGAGCATGAAGCCGGTCGAGTTCGATCTCGAGCTCGAGGTCGGCACGGACTTTGCCGACATCTTTGCGGTCAAGGACTACGACTTCGCGCTCGGAGATCCGCTGCGCGCGAAGCCGTTGCCGGACCCGAGGCCCAACGAGTACGACGAGGAGCGCAACCAGTTCCTGATCTCGGACAACGGCGACGCGCCGGTCAAAACGCAGGTGATCTTCTCCCAGCGCGGCGAGGTGAACGGTTCCACGGTCAAGTTCCGCCTCGCCCTTCAGCCCCGCGAGAAATGGAATCTGGACGTGGAGGTAATTCCGCTGCCGGACGGGGAGCTCGTCGCCCCGCGTTTCGCGCAGCGCCGCTTCGGTGAAGAGGTGGGCCGAGTCCGGGACTCCCTCGCCGCATGGCAGCTGCGAGTGCCGCAGTTACGGACATCGTGGGACGCACTCGGCCGCTCGTTCGGCCAGTCGGTCTCGGACCTCGCGTCGCTCCGGATGCAGTCCGATGGCTCCGGGATCGGGAAGCTTCCGGGCGCCGGCGTGCCGTGGTTCATGACCGTCTTCGGCCGCGACACGATCATCACGTGCCTGCAGACGCTCGTCTTCGGCCCGGAGCTCGCGCGCACCGCGCTCAGGGTGCTCGCCGAGCTCCAGGCGAAGGTGGACGATCCCGCCATCGATGCGGAGCCGGGCAAGATCGTGCACGAGGTGCGGCACGGGAAGGCCGCCCGCGCGTGGCATGAGCGCTACTACGGCAGCGCCGACGCGACTCCGCTCTATCTCGTCCTGCTCTCCGAGGTGTGGCGCTGGACGGACGACGCCGCGCTCGTGCGTGATCTCAAGGGCCCGGCGATGCTCGCGCTCGAATGGATCGACAAGTACGGCGACCGTGACGGGGACGGCTTCGTCGAGTACGAGCGTCGCACCGAGCGCGGGCTCGAGAACCAGTCGTGGAAGGACTCGTGGGATTCGCAGCGCTTCCACGACGGGAGCCTGGCGAAGACGCCCATTGCGCCGTGTGAGGTGCAGGGCTACGTCTACGACGCGAAGCACCGCATCGCCGAGCTCGCGCGCGAGGTCTGGCGCGAGCGCGAGCTCGCGACGCGGCTGGAGCGAGAGGCCGAAGAGCTGCGGCATCGTTTCGACGATGCGTTTTGGGTCGAGGAGCGCGGCGGGTACTACGCACTCGCACTCGACGGCGAAAAGAAGAAGGTCGACTCCCTCTGCTCCAACATCGGCCACCTCTTGTGGAGCGGGATCGTTCCGCCGAACCGCGTCGATGCGGTCGTCGACCAGCTGATGGGAGACGAGCTGTGGTCGGGTTGGGGAGTGCGGACGATGTCGACCGGCGACGCGGGCTACAACCCGCTCTCGTACCACAATGGCACCGTCTGGCCGCACGACAATTCACTGATCGCCGCCGGTCTCGCGCGCTACGCGCGCTGGCCGGAGGCCCAGCGCATCACCCAGCGCATGCTCACAGCCGCGCAGCACTTCAGCTATCAGCTGCCGGAGGTCTTCGCCGGCATGCGCCGCTCCGAGACGCCGTTTCCGATCGCCTATCCGACGGCCGCGCGCCCGCAGGCGTGGGCTGCCGGGACGCCGGTGTTGCTGCTGCAGTTGCTGCTCGGCCTGCAGCCGGATCGTCGGCGCCACGCGCTCGAAACCGTTGCTCCGCTGGACCTGCCGTCCTGGGCCGGGACGATCAGGCTCTCCGGCATCAGAGCGTTCGATCGGCTCTGGGACGCGCGCCTTGATGACGGACGCGTCCGCATCGAAGAAGCATGATCGCAATCAGATGAGAGTCGCCATTCTCGCGCCGGTGTGGTTCGCGGTTCCACCGATCGGCTACGGGGGCATCGAATGGATCGTGTGGCTGCTCGCCGACGGGCTCGTCGACGCGGGCCACGACGTCACCCTGTTCGCCTCGGGCGACTCGCGCACGAAGGCGAAACTCGCAGCAGTCTTCCCGGAAGCGCCGAGCAAGCAGATCGGCCGCACGTTCTGGGAGCTGAAGCATGCATTGTCCTGCTTTGCGCGAACCGACGATTTCGACGTCATCAACGACCACACGGGGATGCTCGGCATGACGCTCGGCGCCACCACGTCCACGCCGGTCGTCCACACCGTGCACGGGCCGCTCAACGGAGAGCCCGGTGAGATCTACGAGTTGATCTCCCGCGTGGCGCCCGAGGTCGGACTGATCTCGATCTCGATGAACCAGCGCGAGCCGAAGCCGGATCTGAACTGGATCGCCAACTGCCCGAACGCGCTCGACTTCTCGGTCTATCCCGTCAAGCCGCATCGCGGCGAATACCTGCTCTTCCTCGGCCGGATGAGCCCGGACAAAGGCGCGCATCGGGCGGTCGCGGTCGCGAGGGAGACAGGTCTCCCGCTCAAGCTTGCAGGCAAGATGCAGGAGCCGAAGGAGCGTGAGTACTTCCACGAGCTCGTCGAGCCGCACCTCGTCGACGGGATCGAGTACCTCGGTGAGGTCACTCACGGTGAGAAGGTGGAGCTGCTGCAGAACGCGCGGGCGACGCTGTTTCCGATCGAATGGGAGGAGCCGTTCGGCCTCGTCATGATCGAATCGATGGCGTGTGGAACACCCGTGATCGCGACGCGCTGGGGCGCGGTCCCGGAGGTGATCCAGGACGGGCGCAGCGGCATCATCGTCGACCACTACAAGCAGATGGCCGCGGCGCTGCCGGCAGCGGATGACCTCGACCCGTTCGAGTTGCGCCGCTACGTCGAGGAGGAGTTCTCGCCGGAGCGGATGGTGCGCGACTACGTCGGGGCTTACGAGAGGGCGATCGGCTAACCGAGTGGCGCGGCGCCGGACCAGCCGTGCCAGCGCTCGGGCTCGAGCCAGGCACTGACCCGCTCGGCGTCGCGTCGGCGAAACGGCTGCCCTGTGTAGCGAACGGCGAGCCGGTCGATGTCGGCGAGATCCGGATCGTCCTCGATCGAGACAACGCGGCCGATCAGGCTCACGTGGCTGTACCAGCTGTCATCGTCGAGAACGGTCAGAGCAACGCACGGATCCCGGCGCATGAACCGCAGCCGGAGTCGGCTCACGTCCATGTTCAGCAGCACGCGGCCGGCCTCCCAGTCGTACCAGGTCGGCACGGTGTGGGGTGAGCCGTCAGGGCGGAGCGTCGCGACGACTGCCGGGTTGGGTCGCGCCAGGAATTCGTCGACCTCTGGAGTAACGGGGACGGGCGGCAAGCCCTAAGCCTACGAGGCCGCGACTGCGTTTGCGAACTCGGCGTCGTGCACGTCGATGGGATCGAGTCGGAAATCGCGGACGTCGCGCACCGAGATCACGATCAAGGTCGTGACGATGATCCAGACGACCCCGATCCAGAGGGAGGCCGACATGCCGATCACGCTCGCGACGGGCCCTGCGATGGCGTACCCGGCGGGCAGGAAAGCCATTGCGCCCATCCAGTTGTAGGCGCTGACGCGGGCGAGCTTCTCCGGCGCGATCGCCTGTTGCAAGGCGGTCTCCCAGATCACCGTGCCGAAGGAGAACGCAAACCCGGCGAGCACTGCGGCGGCGCCGATGGCGAGGGCCGGCGCATGGAGCGCCAGCAGGGCGCACTGCAGTGCGGTGCAAATGAAGAGCGCCCCGATCGAGGTCATCGTGTGGCGCGGCCGGAAGCGGAGCCCGGCGAGGCCGCCGGCCAGAGCTCCGATCGCTTCACCGGTCACCACGATCGCCCAGGCAGTTGCGCCGCCCAGTGAGTTTTTCGCGATGTACGGGCCGAGCACGAAGAAGGGCGCGTAGGTCACGAGGAAGTACAGGGAGATCCAACCGGTGAGCAGCCAGACCCAGGTGTGCTCCGTGAACGCCTGCCATCCTTCGCTGAGCTCGCGTAGGAAATTCGGAGCGGCTGCAGTCCGAGCGCGGTCCGGCAAATGGATTCGGCTGAGCAAGAGTGCGCTGGTCGCATATGTCGCTGCATCGACGAGGAGCGCGTAGCCGCTACCGACCGTTGCGACGATGGTCCCGCCGGCCGCCGCGCCGACCGGAAAGGCGAGGTAACGGGAGATGCTCATGATCGCGTTGGCCCGTTGGAGCAGGCAGGTCGAACGGTCTCGGGCACAAGACCGGTCGAGGCGGGCGAGTAGAACGCAGTCGCAGCTCCGCCGAGAGCCTGCAAGACGAAGAGCTCCCAGATGCGCGCGTGCCCGGTGACGAGCAGGGCGCCCATGACGGCGCGAATCACGAAGTTCGCCGAGTCCGACGACAGCATCACGAGTCGCCGAGGAAGCCGATCGGCAACGACGCCGCCGATCAAGAGCGTGGAGATCTCGGCGAGCGTCCAGCACGCGAAGGCGATTCCGACGTCGGTTGCCGATCCCGTCAGGTCGAGAACGGCGAACGCGACCGCGATCGGGGCCAGGTTCGTGCCGGCAAACGAAATTGTTCGTGCGCTGGCGAGGAGGCGGAAGTTGCGCTCGCGCAGAGGGCCCAGCTCAAGGCGCACGGCGCTGCTCCCAGTAGCGTTTCAGTCCGGCGTAGGACTGCCAGAACGGCATCGCGTGCTCGTAGGCTTTCACGTCGCCTCCGGTTGCAGTCACGTCACTGCGAACCGACTCGCCGAACTCCTCTTCCGTTACACCCGCCCCGACTCGACGCGTCCAGTCTGCGAGCCGGTCTCGAAGCTCGGCGAGATGCCGCTCGGGGTCGTCGGCGACCCCGAAGTGCACGAGCGCCAACCTGCCCGGTGCCCGCTTCTCGATCTCGTCGATCGTGCGGTACCACGCGTCGAGGTCGAACTCCGGCGGCGGTGTGGGCGGCAGGACGGTTCGGTCGGGCTGCAGCCGTACACCTGCCGCGTCGCCTGCGTACAGGGTTCCGTCCCCGGAGAGGTAACAGACGTGGTGGCTTGCGTGCCCGGGGGACGGAAAGCACTCCAGGCCGAGCACGTCCGGACCGACGATGCGGATGTTCTTCTCCGGGACCGGCGCGAGCTCTCCCCAGAGCGTGTCGAACGCGTCGCCGTAAAGGCGGCGGGCGCTCCTTTCGAGCCGGCTCGGGTCGGCGAGATGCGGCGCGCCGATCTCCGAGACGTGCACCTGTAGCGCGGGATGCTCTCGAACGAGGACTCCGGCGGCGCCGGCGTGATCGAGGTGGATGTGGGAGAGCAAGAGGTGGCGGACGTCCTGGAGCTCGAGGCCGCGCTGCCGGAGAGCCGAGTGCAACTGCTCCGCACAGGACGAAGGGCCGCAGTCGTAGAGCGCCGGCCCGTCCTCGGTATCGATGAGGTAGGACGCGATGACACGCTCCGCGCCGAGGTGCTGGAGGTCGAGAGGATCCGGGCCCACCGAGCCCGGATCCTCCCATGCGGTCAGGCCGAAATGGGTTCTACATCGACCGGGCTGAGCGGGTTCCTGCCACGACCCGGGCGAATGCTGCCTCGAGATCCTCGAGCAGATCCTCTGCGGACTCCAGACCGACCGAGAGCCGGATGAGGTTGCGCGGGGCCGCGAACGGTGCGTCCGCGGTCGACGCGTGCGTCATTCGGGCAGGCAGCTCGATGAGGCTCTCGACGCCGCCGAGCGACTCGGCGAGCTTGAAGATCTTCGTGCTCCCGACGAATGCGGTGGCTTCCTCTTCCGACTCGGCGAGGAACGAGATCATGCCTCCGAAGTCGCGCATCTGCTTCGCGGCGATCGTGTGCCCGGGATGGCGTGGCAGCCCGGGATACAAGACCTGCTCGACGCGCGGATTGCGCTCGAGAAAGCCGGAGATCGCATGAGCGCTCTGACAGTGCTGTCGCATGCGCACCGCGAGCGTCTTGATCCCTCGCAACACGAGCCAGCAGTCCAGTGGGCTCGGAACGGCCCCGAGGGACTTCTGCAGGAACAGCAGTCGTTCCGCGATCGTCGGATCGCTCGTCGCGGCGAAGCCGCCGACGACGTCCGAGTGTCCACCGAGGTACTTCGTCGTCGAGTGGACGACGATGTCGGCGCCCAGTTCGAGCGGTCGTTGCAGGTACGGCGTCGCAAAGGTGTTGTCGACGACGAGGATCGCGCCCGCCGCATGCGTCGCGTCCGCCGCCTTTTTGATGTCGACGATGTTCAGCAGCGGGTTCGACGGCGTCTCGATCCACACGATTCGAGTTCGCTCGTCGAGATGCGATTCGAGGTCGTCGAAGTCGGCTGCAGGCAGATAGTCGAAGACGTAGCCCTTCGGCTCGTAGACCTGAGAGGTCATCCGGTAGACGCCGCCGTAGACGTCTGCGATGAGAACCATCCGGTCGCCCGGATTCAGCAGGTGCATGATCGTGGTGACGGCGCCGAGCCCTGACGCGAATGCGACTCCGTGCTCGGCCGACTCGAGTGACGCGAGGCATTGCTGCAGAGCGGTGCGGGTCGGGTTCGCGACGCGGGAGTAGTCGTAGCCCTTGTGCTCGCCGACCGCGTCCTGCACGTACGTCGACGTGAGATAGATGGGCGTCGTGATCGCGCCGGTCGTCGGATCCGGCTCCTGGCCTGCGTGGATGGCGCGCGTCTCGAAGTCCATCGGCTTCTCGATTCTACGGGTGCGGCTCGGGCTAGGCCGGCACGGACAGCGTGCGTTTCGCGGCCCGCTCTTCCTGCCGCGCTGTAATCCGCCGGATCACGGCGATGGCGAGAATCGCGGCCGCGATGTCGATGGAGTCGCCGACGAGGTAGGCCGCCGTCGCGTCCCGCAGTCCGCCTGCGGTGTTGCCGTTGAACACCATGCGGGCGCCGAACTGGCTGATGAAGTTCGACGCGATCCAGCAAGCCCACCAGAGCGTCAGCACGCCCCACAAGGGCGTCTTCTCGGAGGGATGTTCGTCCGGATGATCCGGATCGCTCGCGCGCCAGATCTCGTTCGCGATCTGCTTGGGCCGCCAGAGGCTGAGGATCGGCACGAACCACGACCAGCCCGCCCACTTTTCGGTGAAGGCGCGCGTGCCACCGAGTGGATCGACGTTGCGATACGCATCCAGGAACCAGCGGATGAAGAAGATCGCTCCGAAGACGAGCGCACCGATCTGCAACAGCGCGATCGCCGACTGTCGGTTGTCGGACGTGTTGGCCTCAGCCAAGGTGTAGCCGCCACCGTTGGCGATCCGGACCAGCAGGTGGTAGCGGGCCCAGTCGGCCAAGACGGCGACCAGGTCGAGGACTGCCACCGCGACCAGCGCGATGATTGCCCACTTCGCCCGCAGGCTCAGCGGCCTGAACGTCACGCTCGGTTTATAGCGCCGGCTTCGGCTATTCGATCCGCTTCGCTCCGACGAACCTTGCGAGGTCCCGCAGTGGTTTCTGCAGCGAGACCGGCTTGACGCCCGGCTCCCACCAGACGCCCTTCACCTGAAGCACGCCGGTCTTGCGATCGAGCATGGGATCGATCCTGCCGACGAGGCGATCGCCGCGAAGGATGGGGAGGACGTAGTAGCCGTATTCGCGCTTCGGCTTCGGGACGTACATCTCCAGCCGATACCGAAAGTTCCAGAGGGCCTCAGCGCGGTCGCGGTCGTGGATGAGCCGGTCGAACGGCGACAGAAAGGTCACGCGACTCGAAACCGGACCGTCTTCCGCATCGGGATGCACCTGCCACGCGCCTTGCTCGAGCCTCACGCCCAGTGCGCGGAAACGCTTCTCCTCGAGTAACCGCCTGGCCTCGGGCCAGGGGATGCTCTCGGCATCCGGGTACCACCGCTCGGCCAGATCCCAGAGACGCTGTTTGCCGCGGCGTCCGACGATCGCAACGACACCCCGACCCTGCAGTAGCTCGAGCATCAGCGTCACCTTGCGAGCTCCCCACCACGGATGCGCGTCTCGGGACACCATCAGGTCGGCCTCGATCTCACGCGAGAGCAACGGTCCGCGCTCTTCGAGCTCGCGCAGCAGGTGCTGCTTGAAGCGTGCGTTTCGCCTTAGGAACTCGGTCCCTCGCTGCTCGTACATCTGCTTGCCCCGCCGACGACGCATGCGTGCGCGAATGAGCGGGAAGTCTTCGATCGGCCAGATGAATGCGCCCCATTCGAAAAGCTTGCGCTCTTCCCAGAGCAGTCGGTCCAGCTCGGCCGAGTCGTGGGGGCCGAGTCGGCTCCACAGGACGAGTCGTTGTGGCGGTGCGACCGTGGAGATCGGGTCGATCTGGAGGAAGCCCAGCCGCCGAACTGTCGCGAGCACCCCGTCGGCGCTGCCGTCGAGCTGCTGCGCCCAGACCGCGATTCGGCGAGCTTGTGCGAGGCTGACGGGCTTGGGGCTCACCGAGTTCGCACTCTCTCAGCTACCTGCGCCGCCGCAGCGAGTGCTCGAGGTCGGCTGTGGTCGCGAGGGCGGCGTCGCCCCGGCTCTGGCCGCGGCCGGCTACGACGTGCTCGCGATCGACCCGCTTGCCCCCGAGGGTCGCCTGTTCAGGCAGACCACGTTGGAGGAGCTGGACGATCCGGGCCCTTTCGCCGCGGTCGTCGCCGGCCGCGTTCTCCACCACGTTCGTCCCCTGGCTCCGGCCCTCGACAAGCTCGCCACGCTGGCGCCGCAGCTCATCCTCGACGAGTTCGCGTGGAATCACATGGACGATCCCACGATCGACTGGTACGAGTCGCAGCACCGCGTGCTCGTTGCCGCAGGACGCGAGCCGAAGGGACCGCCCCAGCTGTCGGAGTGGCGCGCACGCCATTCCGATCTCCACCCCTACGAAACGTTGCGAGCGGAGATCGACGCGCGCTACGACGAGCGGCACTTCGAATGGCGTCCGTACTTCTACCGCTGGCTCGAGGGGCCTGCGACCGAGTCGCTCGAGGCCGGTCTCATCGCTGCCGGAGCGATCCGCCCGATCGGCTTCCGCTACGCGGGGGTGAGGAGAGAGACAGAACGCTCACCGGCCGAGTCTCTGTAGTCGGGGCCGAGCTTCTCCTCGAGAACTCGGGTCAGCTCGCCACTGGCGGCGAGCTCCTCGGTGATGTCGGCACCGCCGATCAGCTCCCCTTTCACGAAGACCTGTGGAATCGTCGGCCAGCCTGAGATCTCCGACAGCTCCTGGCGGATTGCCGGATCCGCGAGCACGTCGACGCCCGTCACCGGAGCGCCGGCTTCGCGGAGAGCCCGCAGTGCACGATCGGAGTTGCCGCACATGATCAACTGCGGCGTTCCCTTCATGAACACGGCGACGGGCTCGTTCTCGATCACGTCCTGGATTCGCTGGCGCAACTCGCTCATTCGCTTCCTTTCGTCTTGATTCGCAGTTCGTGAATGGTGCCGTCTCGGAGCGGCTCGGCGAGGGCCTCGTTCACGAGCCGATGCTGGTCGAGCAGGGACAACCCGGTGAAGCGCGGGCTCGAGACCGTCACCTGAAAATGGTCGCCGCCCCCGGTGCGGTCCTCGACGTGCAGCTCGGTTGCATCGGGGAAGGCATGTTGGAGCAGGGCCTGGAGCGGCTGAGTCGACACGCTTCCGATACTAGCCACGCTGGTGTGCCAGATAGTCGAGGAGGTCCGAGCGTGTCAGGACGCCGATCGGCTTTCCCTTGCTGGCGATGACGAGGGCGTTCGTGCGTCCCGTCAGCGTGGCGAACACCTCGTCGAGCGTGACGTCGCTTTCGACCGCGGCGAGCGGAGGCTGCATCGCAGTGGCCACGTCCTCGTGGAGCGCGTCGGGATTCTTGAACACCCGGTCGAGAAGATCGCGATCCTGAAGCGACCCGATCACATCGGCAAGGGACTGCACGTCTCCATCCCGCACCACCGGAAGCTGCGAGATCGAGTAACGCTGCATGACGTCGATTGCCTCGCCGACCTTCTGGTGCGCTGCAATCGTGATCAGCGCCGGCACGTCGATTTCCTCGAGGCGCTTCGACCGCAGGAGCTCCGAGACCGTTGGAGCCGGAAGACGCCGCTCCGCGAAGCCATGCTCGAGCATCCAGTTGTCGTCGTAGAACTTCGACATGTAGGAACGGCCCGAGTCGGGGATCATCGTCAGGATCTTCGCCTCCGGCCCGTAGCGCTTCGCGATCTCGAGCGCAGCCCAGACGGTCGTTCCGCCGGAGCCGCCGACCAGCAGTCCCTCTTCGCGGGCCAGCCGGCGCGCGGTCAGGAACGAATCGCGGTCGGACACGCGCACCCACTCGTCGACGACCGCAGGATCCATCGTCTTCGGCCACGTGTCCTTGCCGATTCCCTCGACGAGATACGGGTGGACGTCGCGCTCTTCCTGCGCGGTGTAGACCGACCCCTCAGGATCTGCGCCGACGATCAGAACGTCCGGTTTGTGCTCCTTGAAGTAGCGGCCGACTCCGGAGATCGTCCCGCCGGTGCCGACGGAGATGACGATTGCGTCGATCTCACCGCCGGTCTGTTCGAAGATCTCGGGACCGGTGTGCAGATAGTGGGCCTCCGGGTTCGACATGTTCGAGTACTGGTCCGGCTTGAAGCCGCCGGGGATCTCTTCCGCGAGCCGATCGGAAACCGAGTAGTACGACTCCGGTGAATCCGGAGGGACCGCGGTCGGGCAGATCACGACCTCCGCACCGTAGGCGCGCAGCATCGAGATCTTCTCCTGGCTCATCTTGTCCGGCATGACGAAGATGCAGCGGTAGCCCTTCTTCGCCGCCGCGATCGCCAGACCGACACCGGTGTTGCCGGACGTCGGCTCGACGATCGTGCCGCCCGGCTCGAGCTTTCCTTCGGCCTCGGCTTTCACGATCATGGCCAGGCCGATCCGATCCTTCACCGACCCGCCGGGATTGACGTACTCCAGCTTGGCGAGCAGCTGCGGCTCGACGCCGCGCCCGACCGAGTCGAGGCGGACGATCGGCGTGTTGCCGACGAGCTCGAGGACAGTCGGGTAGTCGCGGGCCATCGCCGGGGAAGCGTACTTCCACCGCTGGGGGGTAGTCCGCGGGAATACTCTCCCGGCCGTCCCGTTGGTCTGTGCAACGACGAAGGGAGCGGGGAAATGAAGATTGCCGTGATCGGAAGGGGAAACATCGGCGGCGGGCTCGCAGATCTTTGGGAGAAGGCCGGACACGAGGTGACCCGGATCGGTAGGGACGGCGGGGACGTCTCGGAGGTGGAGGCCGTCCTGGTTGCGGTGCCGGGCGGTGCGATCGAAGCCGCACTCGACAACGTGCAAGGGCTTGAAGGCAAGACGGCCATCGACGCGACCAATCTCTTCGGCGCAGATCGCCCCTCGGGGTTTCAGTCGAATGCCGAGTTCGTGAAGTCGAGAACCAACGGGCCGACGGCAAAATCGTTCAACGTGAATTTCGCCAACCAGTACGGCGAGCTCGGGAACGCTCGGGCGAAGCCGGGCAACATCTGGACCGGGGACGAGGAAGCCCGCGAAATCGTCGAGCAGCTCGTCCGCGACGCCGGCTACGAGCCGCTCCACGGAGGACCGCTGGAGAACGCACGCGCGCAAGAGGACTTTCTCCCGATCTTCGTCGGCATCTCGAGACAGGTCGGGCCCTGCGTCTACCGCATCGCGCCTCCGGCAGAGCTCTAGCTCAGGTCCGTCAGTGCCGGAAGTGGCGCCGGCCCGTGAGCACCATCGTCGCGCCGGCGGCACGGACCGCCTCGGTCACCTCGGCGTCCCGCTTGGCTCCGCCGGGCTGGATGATCCCTGTCACACCTGCGTCGAGGGCGGCCTGCGGACCATCGGGGAACGGGAAGAACGCATCGGAAGCAAGGACGGCGCCGCGCACGTCATGACCGTGCTCCCGCGCCTTCTCGAGTGCGATCTTCACCGAGTCGACGCGGCTCGTCTGACCGCCGCCGATCCCGATCGTCGCGAGGTCCTTCGCCAGGACGATCGCGTTCGAGCCCACGTGCTTGCACACCCGCCAGGCGAACACGAGGTCGCCCCAGCAGGACTCGCTCGGCTCGCCGCATGCGACCTCCATGGTCTCGCGGTCGTCGACGTCCCAGTCGCGGTCCTGAACGAGCAGGCCGCCGAGGACTCGCTTGAAGTCGCGCTCACCCCGCGGGAAGCCACGACGCTCGCGATCGCGCAGAATCCGGATCGCCTCCTTCCGCTGCAGCGCCTCGAGCGCGCGTTCGTCGTAGTCCGGCGCGAACAGCACATCGATGAACCGCCCGGCGAGCGCTTCGCCGAGCCCGGCCGTCACGGGCCTGTTCACAGCGCAGACCATTCCGAAGGCTGAGACCGGGTCCGACGCGAGAGCGCGCTCGTAAGCCTCCTCGATCGTGCCGGCGACCGCGACGCCGCACGGATTCGCATGCTTGATGATCGCGCAGGCCGGCAACGCGAACTCGCGGAGCAGCAGGCGGGCCGCAGAGAGGTCGAGCAGGTTGATCAGCGACAGCTCCTTCCCGTGCAGGTGCTCGACCCGCGACAGGAGATGCACCCGCGCTCCCTGTTCTGCGTAATAGGCGCCTCGCTGATGCGGGTTTTCGCCGTAACGGAGGTCCGTCACCTTCGTGAACGCGGTGACGAGCGTCTCTGGAAATGCCTCGACGTCTCCGAACCAATGCGCGATCGCAGCCTCGTACGCGGCTGTCGTCGCGAACGCCTCCGCGGCCAGCGCCCGTCGTGTCTCGAGCGAGATGTCACCCTTCTTCTGCAGCTCGGCCAGGACCGGCCCATACCGCTCTGGCCGGCACACCGGGGCGACGTGCGCGAAGTTCTTCGCCGCGCCGCGCAGCATCGACGGGCCGCCGACGTCGATCATCTCGACAGCCTCTTCCTCCCGCACGCCGTAGCGGCCGGCGACCTCGCTGAACGGATAGAGGTTGACGCAGACGAGGTCGAACGGCTGGATGTCGTGGTCGTCGAGCGTCGTGACGTCGTCGGCGTGATCGCGGCGCGCGAGGATCGCCGCGTGGATGTTGGGATGGAGCGTCTTCACCCGGCCGCCGAGCATCTCGGCCACGCCTGTGAGCTCCTCCACTCGCGTGACATCGAGGCCGACCTCGTTCTCGAGGAAGTCTGCGGTGCCGCCGCTGGCGACGAGCTCGAAGCCGACGTCCGCCAGCCCGCGCGCGAACTCCTCCAGGCCGGTCTTGTCGTAGACGGAGATCAGCGCGCGCAAAGCTCTCTCACCACCTCCGGGAGGATTCGGTGTTCAACGGCGTGGATCCGTTCTATCAGGGTCGCACGCGGCTCGACCGTCACGGGCTCTTGACGGATGACCGCACCCGTGTCGAGCCCTTCGTCGACGAAATGGACGGTGACGCCAGTCAGCTCCACTCCGGCGGCCAGCGCGTCCGCGATTGCCCGTCCTCCGGGGAACTGCGGTAGCAGCGACGGATGGACGTTGACGATCCGATCACGGAAGCGGTCGAGAAACACCGGCGTGAGCAGATGCATGTAACCGGCGAGCACGACGAAGTCGACGCCGCGCAACTGGAGCCAGTCGGCCAGCTCCCGGTCTCTCGCAGCGCGGTCGGGATAGGCGTCCTGCTCGAAGACGCGGTTCGGTATCCCAGCCGCCTCCGCGCGCGCGAGCGCGCCGGCGTCCGCGCGGTTGGATGCCACGGCTGCGATCGGCAGGCCCGCATCGATGAGTGCCCGCAGGTTCGTTCCCTCGCCGGAGGCGAGGACGCCGATCACGCGAGCTCGCCGATCACGAGCGCACCCGCTGGCGCCGCCCGCACGACCGCGCACATCCCGATGCCGACGTTGAACACGCGGCGAAGCTCGTCCTCCTCGATTCCCTGCTCGGCGAGCCATTCGAAGACGGGTGGCGGCTCCCAGGATTCCCAGTCGATCCGTGCCGTCAGGCCGTCCGGCAAGACGCGGGAGAGATTTCCGATGAGGCCGCCTCCCGTGACGTGCGCGAGCGCGCGCACGTCGGCATGCTCACGGAGGCTGCGGATCTCGTCGAGATAGAGCGTGTGTGGCGCCAGCAGTAGGTCGGCGTCGAAGTCGCCGTCGCCGACGAGCGCGCGCACGAGCGAGAACCCGTTCGTATGCAGCCCGCTGGACAGGAAGCCGAGGACCTTGTCGCCCGGCTCGCAGCGGGACCCGTCGATCACTCGATCGCGCTCGACGAGGCCGACGCAGGTTGCGGCGAAGTCGAGCTCCGACTCCTGGTAGATGCCGGGGAGCTCAGCGGTCTCGCCTCCGATCAGCATGCAGCCGGCTGCGCGGCAGACTTCCGCCGCGCCCTCGACGAGGGCTACGACCTGCGCCTCGTCGATGTGGTTCGCGGCGACGTAGTCGAGCAGGAACAGCGGGTCGGCTCCGGTGCAGAGCACGTCGTTGATGCAGTGGGCCGCGAGATCCATGCCGGCACCGTGCAGGCGGCCGGCGCGCCGCGCGAACATCAGCTTCGAGCCGACACTGTCCATTGACGCGGCGAGGAGCCGGTGCTCGTCCAGCGGGTAGAGCCCTGCGAAGCCGCCGAACGCCCGCGCACCCGTGGACTCGGTTGCGGTGCGCAGGCGCTCGACGATCGACTCGGCCGTGGCGAGCGAGACGCCGGCCCCCTGATACGTCTTCGGCTTGCTCGTCAGGGGGCCAAGTCTAGAGCCGCGACCGGCGTCAGCCTCCGATGTCGATGTGCTGGCTCGCCGCGGCCGATCCGACTGTGAAGTCCCCGCCCTCCACGCCGTCCAGGACGAAGGCGTTGTTCTCGACGGACGCCCGCGTGCCGTCTGCCTCTGCGTACGTGTGACCGTCCCCGACGAGCCCGACGACCAGTCGCGACCCGTCCTCCCGGCGGTCGGCCATGTAGATGCTGCCGGTGCGCAGGACGCCGCGATCGGCACAAGCGCCGCCCGCAGTCTGGGCCGCCGTGTCGACCTCGACGAGGCACAGCATCCCCTCCTTGCCGGGGACGCCGTACAGCCTCAGGCTCCCCTGAGTCTGAAGGAGTCGTGAGCCGGCGCCGTTCGGAGCGGCGAAGTTCCGCTCGGCGAAGGGATACTCGAGAACGCTCCGAGGCAAGGAGTCGGCTGCACGGGAGGCCTGTGCAAGAGCGGACACCGAGCCGTTGCCGATCTGCACCTTGCCGCTACCGCCCAGGCCGAGCTGCGTGATCAGCCCGGCGGTCGCCGCTGCGGCCAGCATGGCCGCGACGAATTGAACGCGTCGGTGCCTCACGGCTACCACTGGTCCTTGCACTCGTAGACGAAGTGGGTACTGCCGTCGCGGTTCGCGCAGTACGAGTACGTGTAGTAGTAGCCCGGGTGCGCGTTGAAGCAATTCCCCGCGCACCATTTGTCGAAATGGCGATAGCCGGCGGGTGTGACTTCCCACACCTCGCTCTTCCAACCGGCGTTCGCTCCGAAGTAGAGCTCGTTATAGGTGTGGTTACGAGCAGTCAGGCTGTCGGTGCCGCGGTCGCTCGGCGTCATGTTCCGTTGCCACCAGTAGATGTACGACTGGGCCCTGCTGCAGAGGCGAGTGTCAGGGCGAGCGCCGCGATCGCCGCCGCCGCGACCACCCACCGTCTTCGAAATCTCCGTCGCACATGCACCGTCCTTGTCGAGGGTCACGAACTCGCGCAAGCATCCGGCCGGCGAAGCAGCGCGTCAATTCGCTCTTTTGGACAGTGTCAGCCGCAGTGAAGACTCAAACGAACAGCTCTGCGTGCAGCTGCGGACGGCCTTGGGGCCCGTCGGGAAGGAAGCGCACGATCGTCTCGCCGATCGTCACGATGTCCCTCGTATACGGCGCCTCGAGCAGCTCGCCGAGCGCAGCCGCCTTCAGCTCCGGGTCATCTGCGCGCAGCTGCAGTTCCGCCAGCTTGAGATCGGAGCCGCCGGCGAGAAAGTCATCGAGCCACTCGCGTGGCGGGTGCAGCTCCAGGCGGTAGCCCGCGTTCGTCGTCACGAACGTCCGCCTGCCGCCGTGCTCCTGCACGCGCAGCTCACGCAGCTCGGCGCGCGCGAGCGTCGCCACGAAGTCGTCCTCGTCGAGTGCAAAGCCGAGATGATCGATGCGAGGCAGCTCCCATTGGCCCGGCTGCACGACGACGTTCACGGCGCCCCGCTCGAGCTCCGACAAGCGCAGCTTGAAGCCGATCTGGTCGAGCTCTTCCCAGCCGTGCCCTGACTCGAACGAGGTCGCGTCTTCCTCGATTCGGCCGTGCCTGGCGACGAGGCTGAAGCCGAGCTTGCCGAGGTAGCGCGCCTCGACCTCGCGCACCTTGCTCGTCACCAGGTGGTAATGGAACAGCTGCACGAAGGCAGACTAGAGCCGTGCTGGCCCATTTGCCCGTCGACACCAGCTGGACTTTCGACCCGCTCCAGGTCGTGCCGACCGTGCTGCTCGCGGTCTTGTACGCCCGGCGGGTATGGACGCTACGCGCCCGCGGGACCGTGGTTCCCGGCTGGCGGATCGCGCTCTTCGGAACCGGGATCGCGATCCTCTTCGGCGCGCTGGTCAGTCCGCTGCACGCGCTGGGCGAGCAGCTCTTCAGCTTCCACATGCTCCAGCACGTCCTGCTCGGAGACCTCGCGCCGCTCGCGCTCCTTGCCGGCCTCACCGGGCCGATCCTCCGGCCGGCCCTTGCCTTCCTGCATCGCCTGCGCTTTCTCGCCCATCCGTTCGTCGCGTTGCCGTTGTGGGCGCTCAACCTGTATGCGTGGCACCTGCCGTACCTCTACGACGCCGCCGTTCGGCACGACTCGGTGCATGCGCTCGAGCATCTCTGCTTCTTCACCGGCGGAGCGATCATGTGGCTGCCGGTGCTGGAGACGCTGCCTGCGCCGGAATGGTTCGGGACCGGCGCGAAGATCGCTTATATCGCCGTCGTGCGAGCCATCGAAACGGTGCTCGGAAACATCTTCTTCTGGGCCGGAGCGACCTTCTATGCCGTCTACGATCACCGTCAAAGGCTGTGGGGCCTTTCGCCGCTCGAGGATCAGGGTCTTGCCGGCGCCGTCATGATGATCGAGGGCTCGGTGGTGACGCTCGTCGCGCTCGCGTGGCTGTTTCTGCGGATGGCGGGTGAAGGCGAGCTCCGCCAGCGGCTGCTGGAGCGCGGGCTCGACCCACGCAGCGTGAAGCGCGCGGTTCGGTACGGCCGCGCGGAGGAACTGACGCCGCCGCGCTGAAGTCAGACGGCTCCGCCCGTGCGCTCAGCCGGCGTTCATCATGTCGACCTCGTCGTCTCCTCGATCGAGCGCAGCTTGCCCTTCTACACCGGCCTCCTCGGGCCGCTGGGCTACCACCGCGTCAGTGAGGTCGAGGGCGAGCGCGGCGAGACGATCTGGTACATCGGCGGCCCCGGGACGGCGATCGGTCTGCGCGAGGCGCAGTCCGACTCCGAGCCCCACGACCGCTATCGCGTTGGCATCCATCACCTCGCGTTCGAGGCGGACTCGCGCGGCCAGGTCGACGACCGTGCGGCCTGGGTGCGCACGCAGGGCGTCGAGATCGAGAACGAGCCGCAGGAGTACGCCTACGTCCCGGGCTATTACGCGACATTCTTTTACGATCCCGACGGTCTCAAGCTCGAGATCGTCCACGTACCAGGCCTCGTTGCGGCCTGAGGAAAGGAGCTAGATGTCGACCACTCCTCCGGAGCAGCCCACGACTCCGCAGCAGCCGGGAGGCGGGTACGGAAGCCCGGGGCCCAACGTCAACTTCAACCTGTCGGCGCTCATGCCGACGCCGGGGAACGCAGAGCTCGCCGTTTACATCGTTGCGACGTTCATCGTCACGATCGTCACGCTCGCGGACGCTGCCGTGAACGCGCCCGCCTGGGTCGACTTCTTCAAGTGGGCGACCGGCGCGTATTTGATCTCGCGCGGCATCGCCAAGGCGAGCCGCGTCCTCGAGCGTTAACTAGCCAGGCGCCGACTCGGCGGCGCCGCGTAAAGGATGCGCGGGCTTGGCCCGCGCATCCGTCTCAACGTCCGATCTGGGTCAGGGAACGCTCGACGCGGGCACCGGCGCGCCGACGCGATCTTCGAATTGAAGCTTCGCTGCGTCGCGCGGGATTGCCGTCGGGTAGTCCCGCGTGAGGCAGGCGCGGCAGAACTGTGACTCCGGGCGGCGCGTCGACGCCTGCAGGCCTTCGAGCGAGATGTAGGCCAGGGAGGTGGCGCCGATGTATTCGCGCACTTCGTCGACCGTCTTGTTCGCGGCGATCAGCTCGTCGGAGTCGGCGAAGTCGATTCCGTAGTAACACTGCGAGATCACCGGCGGCGACGAGATCCGAACGTGCACCTCGGCAGCTCCGGCATCGAACAGCATCTGAACGATCTGCCGTGTCGTGTTGCCGCGGACGATGGAGTCGTCCACGACGACGACGCGCTTCCCCGCAACCTCGGCCAGCGGGTTGAACTTCAGCCTGACGCCCTGCTCGCGCAACCCCTGGTCCGGCTGGATGAAGGTGCGGCCGACGTAGCGGTTCTTGATCAGCCCTTCGCTGAACGGGATGTTCGCTGCGCGGGAAAACCCGATCGCCGCAGGCGTACCCGAGTCGGGGATCGGCAGGACGAGATCCGCTTCGACGGGTGACTCTTCGGCGAGCCGTTCACCCATGCGCACGCGTGCGCCGTGCACCTCGACGCCCTGAAGCCGCGAGTCGGGCCGGGCTAGATAGAAGACCTCGAAGATGCACAGCGCCCCGTCCTTGTCCTGCGGCACGACCTGGCGCGCTTCGACTCGCTCGTCGATCACCATCAACTCGCCCGGGCGGATCTCGCGCTCCAGCTCGGCGCCGACGAGATCGAGCGCGCACGTCTCGGAGGCGACCACCCAGTCGCCGTCGAGTCGGCCGAGGCAAAGCGGACGCATCCCGCGCGGGTCGCGGAAGGCGATCAGCTTTCCCTCGGAGAGCGCAACGACGGAAAACGCGCCGTCGAGCTTGCGCATGGCGTTCGCCACGGCCTCGGCGAGCGGAGCGGGATCGTTGGCGATCAGCGCGGCGATCACCTCCGTGTCTGCCGTTGTGGCGGGACGGTGGCCGCGGTCGGCCAGCTCCTCCCGGAGCTCGGCAGCGTTCGTGACGTTGCCGTTGTGGCCGAGGGCGATCGTGCGCGCACTGCCGTGCTGCACCAACGGCTGCGCGTTCCACCATTGCGACGATCCCGTCGTCGAGTAGCGGGTGTGCCCGATCGCGAGGTCACCGCGTAGTCCCCGCAACTTCTGCTCGTCGAAAACCTGGGTCACCAATCCCATGTCTCGCAATGCGGTGAGCCGGCCTTCGTCGGAGACGGCGATCCCAGCCGACTCCTGGCCGCGATGCTGAAGCGCGAACAGGCCGAAGTAGGTGAGCCGTGCGACGTCGCGCTCAGGCGACCGGACTCCGAACAGGCCGCACATCAGCGCACCATGCCGATTCGTTGCAGGCCTTTGGAGCCGAGCCGCTCGACATCCTCGGGCGCGCAGGCGAGCACGATTTGTCCGCCGGGCGCTTCCTGCGGCAGCTCGACGTCCGCGCCGAGGCCGGAGTACTTCTCGGCTTCGCGCAGCGCCTCGGTCAGGCCGCCGTCCGACACGTCATGCGCGAGCGTCAGCACCGGGGCAGCCTTCCAGACGAAGCGGACGAGTGCCGCCTCGGCTGCGAGGTCGAGCTCTCCGGGTGCCGTCGCCACGAGCACGACATCGCCGCTCCGCCACGCCCCGGGAAGGAAGCGTACGTCCGGCACGAGCCCGACGCAGCCGACGACCGGGGTGGGAGGGATCGAGCGCCCGTCCGTGTCGTTGTAGAGGGAGACGTTGCCCGAGACGACCGGAACCCCCAGTGCGTCGGCCGCCCGAGAGATGCCTGCGATCGCCTGTTCGAGCTCCCACGCGATCGCTGGCTTCTCCGGGTTGCCGAAGTTGAGGCAGTCGGTCAGGGCGAGCGGCTCTCCTCCGGCACACGCGACGTTGCGAGCCGCGCCGAGGACGGCGAGCACACCGGCCCGGAACGGATCGCGCTCGCCCGGAGGTGGTCCCTGCAACGACACCGCGAGCCCACGCAGGGAGGGACGGAGCCGCAGCACGGCCGCGTCGAGCCCCGGGCGCCGCACCGTGCGCGAGCCGACCAGCTGGTCGTATTGCTCGTAGATCCATGCCTTCGGCGGACTGTTGTGTCGGGAAGGCTCGACGTTCTCCAGGGGGTGAGGCTCGGTCTCGACTTCGTAGCGGGGGCACGCGTCGGTCAGGAGCTCGGCGGGAATGGCGCCGACGAGCTCGTCCTCGTAGAAGGCGCGCAGCTCGCCGGTGTCGCTGACGTCCCCGATCGGGGTGCAGGCGAGCTCCCACTGCGCGCAGACACGTTGTACGGCTTCGAGCATCTGCGGCCTGACGACGGCGACCATGCGCTCCTGCGATTCCGAGATCATGATCTCCCAGGGCTCCATCCCGGTCTCGCGGACGGGGACGCGGTCGAGGTGGACGTCGATTCCCGCGCCGTCTCCGGCCATCTCGGCGAGGGACGATGCGAGGCCGGCGGCGCCGCAGTCCTGCAGCGACTCGACGAGCCCACCTTCGACGAGCTCGAGCGAGGCCTCGATCAGCTTCTTGCCGGTGAACGGATCGCCGACCTGAACGGACGGGCGCTTGTCCCCGGCCTCCTCGCCCAGCTCCGCGCTCGCGAGCACGGAGGCGCCCCCGATCCCGTCGCGGCCGGTCGTCGCGCCGTAGAGGACGACGTGGGCGCCGATTGCGGTCGCGCGCGCGCGTGTCACTCGATCCGCTGGCAGCAGGCCCACGCACATCGCGTTGACGAGGCAATTGTCGCGGTACGCCTCGTCGAAGACCGCCTCGCCGCCCACGGTCGCGACTCCGACGCTGTTGCCGTAGTGGCCGATGCCGGCAACCGCGCGACTGAAATGATGATCCGGTTCTGCGAAACGAAGGCCGTCGAGCAGCGCGATCGGCCGGGCCCCCATGGCGACGATGTCGCGCAGGATTCCGCCGACGCCGGTCGCGGCGCCCTGGAACGGCTCGACCGCCGAGGGATGGTTGTGCGACTCGACCTTGAAGGCGACCGCCTCGCCGTCCCCGAGATCGATCACGCCGGCGTTCTCACCGGGCCCCTGCAAGACGCGTTCGCCCTGCGAGGGAAGCAGCTTCAGCAGGAGGGCAGAATGCTTGTAGCCGCAATGCTCGGACCAGAGGAGAGAGAAGACGGCAAGCTCGAAGTCGTTCGGGTCGCGGCCGAGCAGTTCGCGGATGCGGTCGAGCTCCTCGTCGGTCAGCCCCAGCGCACGGTGGAGCGGCTGTTCCGGAGCGACCTGCGTCAAGGGCAGCAGTGTACCCGGGGCACACGACAGGTCCCGGGTACGTTTCTTGCCCTGTGAGCGGTCGGCAGATCACTGTTCGCCGGGCCCGGACCGAGGACCTCGACTTCCTCGTCGAGCTCGTGAGTCATCGGGACGTCCAGCCATTTCTCGGCGGTCGGACTGCCCGTGACCGCGATGCGCTCGCGGCCGAGATCGAACGGTCGGAGGGAGATCCGACGTCGTACGGCCGTTTTGTGATCGAGGTCGACGGGGTGCGCGCGGGCGTGATGGGATTCGAGGTCGAGAACCGGCGGTCGCGGATCGCCCACCTCGAACGGTTGGCCGTTCATCCGGACCACCGAGGACAGCGCGTGTCCGACGAGGCGGCGCGCATGCTGCAGCAGCACCTTGTGCGTGACCTCGGTTACCACCGCCTGCAGCTCGAGATCTACGCCTTCAACGAGCGGGCGCAACGGCATGCCGAGCGCATCGGCTTCACGCGAGAGGGTGTGCGCCGCAACGCCTACTGGCGGAACGGCGAATGGCTGGACGGCGTGCTCTACGCGCTCGTGCGAGACGATCTCGAGCTGCCCGCCGCCCTCGGACTCCTGCACGACTACGTGATGGTGCACAACGAGTGCGTGCGTACAGGAGCTTGGCTGCCGCTCGCCGAGTGGTTCACCGAGGACGCGCAGCTTGCATTCGAGGGCGTTCCGGTCGGGCCCTTCGACGGCCGGGAGGCGATCGCAGCGGCCTACGACACCCAGCCGCCGGACGACGAGGTCGTGATCTTCGGGACGGAGGCGAACGGCGACGAGGTCATTGCGCGGTACGGCTGGTTGCGTGAACCGAGCAAGCACGCGGGACGAATGCTCGTCACGCCGCGTGACGGGAAGATCGCGAAGTTGACCGTTACCTTCGATTCTCCTTGACTGGTCGTGGCGCGCTGCTCTTGGCAGCGATGTGCGTCATCTGCGCTGATCAGGGAGGTGGGACCCCTGCGCGCGACCGTGATCACCTACGTCAACCCGGCGGTTGCGGCGCTGCTCGGCGTAACGCTGCTGAACGACCGCTGACCGTCGGCATGGTGATCGGCTTCTCGCTCGTGCTCGCGGGCTCCATCCTGGCAACGGGCGGCACTCCCGAGGCCGTGGCGGAGCCGTAGCTTAGGATCACGCTCATGGCAAGTTATCTCCACACGATGTACCGCATCACGGATCCGGAGAAGAGCCGTTCCTTCTATGAGGCGCTCGGATTCGAGTTCAGCCGGGACATGGACATCGTCCGCGACGGCGAGGTCGAGGCGACCAACTACTTCTTCTCCATGGGCGACAACGAGAGTGTCCTCGAGCTCACGTTCAACCACGATGGGCGCACCTACGACATGGGCGACGCGTACGGGCACATCGCGATCGCCGTCGACGAGCTCGACGAAACGCTCTCGCGCTTGCAGGAGCAGGGGATCGAACCGGAGCGCGAGCCGTATCGCGTTCGCGAAGGCGGCTCGCGCCTTTGCTTCGTCCGCGATCCGGATGGGTGGTGTACGGGAGCGAACCTAGCTCTAGCCGCTAGTTGCTAAGCAAGTAGGGCGCGCAGGGAGATCGCCTTCAGCCAGGCGCCGCGTCCTGGCAAAGCTGATCGAGGAGTACCGAGAAGCTCCGTGCGGGAGACGCAGCGTGGCCTTGGCGAAGAGACCGACGAGCGAGGGAATGGAGCGTTCCCATCCGGGCGCGCGGGCAATGATCTGCGTCACGAGACGGGCAGAACTAGGATCTCGCGATGGCCGAATATCTTCACACGATGGTGCGCATCACTGACCCGCAGAAGAGCCGGGCCTTCTACGAGGCGCTCGGCTTCACGTTCAGCCGGGACATGGACATCGTCCGGAACGGAGAACTCGAGGCGACGAACTACTTCTTCTCGATTGGCGACCAGCAGAATGTTCTAGAACTCACCTACAACCACGACGGGCGCACGTACGAAATGGGCGACGCCTATGGGCACATCGCAATCGGCGTCGACGATCTCGACGGAACTCTCGCCCGGTTGAAGGAGCAGAGGATCGAGCCGGAGCGCGAGCCGTACCGCGTGCGCGAGGGGGGCTCGCGCCTTGCGTTCGTCAAGGATCCTGATCAGTACAGAGTTGAGTTAATCGAACGCGCCTAGTCGCGCTGGATCGGTCTGGAGGGCCGGTTCTGTCTGCAGCCAGGCGGCTGGAGAAGCCCGCGATGCACGTGGATCTAGCGGCTCTCACGGCCGGATGGTCGACCGCTCAACCCGACGCGATCTGATGCAGCGGGTTCCGCAGAGCACCCGCCGCGGCAAGCAATAGTTCGTTCGGCTCGTGTCGACGGGCGAACCGTCGCCTTTTGTTGGAAGAGCGACATCCGATGCGCCAGCTGCTGCTCGGCGATCGGCTACCG
>DAITAW010000071.1:0-13087 GCA_036824055.1 Gaiellaceae bacterium
AGCGACCGCGGACAACCGACCCAGGAGCTGAGCCAAATGCAGGTCGCCATCGGGATACTGATCGGCCTCGTCGCCGGGGGATTGGGAGGGGCAGTCGCGGTGGGCGCGCTCGGGAAGTCGCGCCTCGGCGCAGCCCAGCAGCAACGGAAGCAGATGATCGACGATGCGCAACGGGAAGCGGAGACGCTTCGGCGGGAGGCGCAGATCACCGCCCGGGAAGAGGCGGTCAAGCTGCGCGCGGAGATCGATCAGGAAGTCGCCGAGCACCGCGGCCGGATCGTCAAGGTCGAGGAGCGAGTGCTCGCGAAGGAAGAGGAGATCGACGACAAGCTGACGGAGATGGCGCGGCGCGAGCAGGGGCTCGCCGACCGCGAGACGCACCTCCGCCAGCTTCAGGAGGAACACAAGGACGCACGGGAGCAGCAGTTCATCGAGCTCGAGCGGATCTCCGGCATGACCGTCAACGAGGCGAAGCTCACCCTTCTAGAACGCTCGGAGGATCTTGTCCGTCACGAGCTCGCGCGGCGGGTCCGGCAGCTCGAGGAGGAGGCACGCACCGAGGCGAAGAGGCGGGCGCGCAATCTCGTCGCAGACGCTCTCCAGCGTGTCGCAGCGAGTCACGCCGCCGAGACGACCGTGTCGGTCGTCGAGCTCCCGTCCGACGACATGAAGGGTCGCATCATCGGCCGGGAGGGGCGCAACATCCGCTCCCTCGAGCATTTGACTGGCGTCGACTTCATCATCGACGACACCCCGCAGGCGGTCGTTCTGTCCTCGTTCGACGGCATCCGCCGCGAAGTAGCGAGACTCACGCTCACGAAGCTGATCGAGGACGGGCGGATTCACCCGGCGCGGATCGAGGACACCTACTACGCGTCGAAAGCGGAGATCGAGGACACGATCGTACAGGCCGGGGAACAGGGGGTCTTCGAGGCCAACTGCGGGGAGTTCCACGAGGAGCTGGTCAAGATCCTCGGCCGGCTGCGCTACCGCACGAGCTATGGGCAAAACGTCCTCAAGCACACGCTGGAGGTCGTCCACCTCGCGGGCATCATGGCGTCCGAAGTAGGCGCCAGCGTGAAGGTGACGAAGCGCGCGGCTCTCCTGCACGACCTCGGCAAGGCAATGACGCACGAGGTCGAGGGCTCGCACGCATCGATCTCCGCTCAGCTCGCACGGCGGTACGGCGAGTCGCAGCATGTCGTGCACGCGATCGAGGCGCACCACTACGAGGTCGAGCCGCAGACCGTCGAAGCGGTACTCCTCATCTCTGCCGATGCGATCTCGGCGTCCCGGCCCGGCGCGCGCGGTGAGAGCCTCGAGCACTACATCAAGCGACTCGAGTCGCTCGAGGAGCTGGCGGCGCAGAAACCGGGCGTCGAGAAGGTCTACGCGCTCCAGGCCGGCCGCGAGATCAGGGTGATCGTCAAACCCACCGAGGTCGACGACGACGCGGCTGTCCTCCTCTCGCACGAAATCGCGCGGGAGATCGAGGATCAGCTCGAGTATCCGGGACAGGTGAAGGTGACGGTCATCCGCGAGAGCCGGGCTATCGACGTCGCCCGGAACGTCGCGAACGGTGGCGGCCACCACGAGTCAGTGGCAGCACCGGAGCCCACGCCGCAGGTGCAGCCGGATCAGGCGGCCTAGGTCTACGTTCGTTTCGTGAAAGCAGCGGTCGCGCCGAGCGCGATGAAGACGATTCCCGAGCCGTAGCGAACGGCGCGCCGCCTGCGCCGGAGCGCACCCGCAACCGTTCCCGCGGCAAGCGCGTAGATCGAGTCCGTGACGAGGCCGAGGCCGACGAACACGAAGCCCAGGACGAGCGCCTGCGACCACACGCCACCGCGGCCGGGAACGACGAACTGCGGCAGGAAGGCGAGGAAGAAGAGCGCCGTCTTCGGATTGAGCGCGTTCACGATCGTGCCGCGCACGAACGCCCGACGGAGCGGCTCGGACCTGTGCTCAACCTCTGCCACCGGCTCTCGCTCGAGCAGCTTGCGCACACCCAGAAAGACGAGATACGCAGCGCCTGCGTACTTGACGGCGCTGAACGCCACGGAGGAGGCGACGATCAGAGCCGACAGCCCGGCGGAGGCCGCGGCAACGTGAACAAGCGTGCCGAGATGGACTCCGGCAACCGAGGCCAACCCGACGCGGCGGCCTTGCTCGGCGCTCTGGACGACGATGTAGAGCACGGCTGGGCCGGGAATCGCCAGAAGAGCCAGCGCCGCCAAGCCGAAGAGCCACAGCGAAGTCGAATCGGGAAAGACCACCGGTACCATTCTGGCCCGTGCGCCGGTACCACGTCACGACCTTCGGCTGCCAGATGAACGCTCATGACAGCGAGCGGATCAAGGGCATGCTCGAGGAGCTCGGGCTCGGTGAGGCGACCACGCAGGACGAGGCAGACGTCCTCATCTTCAATACCTGCACGATCCGCGAAAAGCCGGATCAGAAGTTCTCGGCGCACCTCGCACAGGCGGCTGCGGTCAAGCGGCGCGATCCGGACAAGGTGATCGCCGTCGGCGGCTGCTACGCCGAAGCGCAGCGCGAGCGCCTGTTCCAGCTCTATCCGTACGTGGACGTCGCGTTCGGGCCGGGATCGATCCCCCACCTGGGCGAGTGGCTCGGCGCGGGTGGGCTCGGTGTCGCGCGCGGAAGCTTCGGCCTCGACGACCGCAGCTTCGCGGGGGAGTTGCCGATGCACCGCGAACGCAGCTTCCAGGCCTGGGTGCAGATCTCGATGGGCTGCAACTCGAAATGCGCGTACTGCATCGTGCCGGCCGTACGCGGGCGCGAGGTGAGCCGTCGTCCGGGTGACGTCGTCGCAGAGGTGACACGGCTCGCCGCCGAAGGCGTGCGCGAGGTCACCCTGCTCGGCCAGAACGTGAATTCCTGGGGACGCGATCTCGCGCCGGACATCAACACGGAGTTCGGCGAGTTGCTGCGCGCATGCGATGCCCTCGACGGGATCGACCGCATTCGCTTCACGAGCCCGCATCCGAAAGACTTCCGCCGCCCGGTGATCGACGCAATGGCCGAGTGCGGCGCCGTCTGCGAGCACGCGCACCTGCCTCTGCAGTCCGGCTCGTCCCGCATCCTGAAGGCCATGCGCAGGACGTACAACCGCGAGCGCTATCTGCGGCTGGTCGCCGAGCTGCGCGAGGCGATCCCGGACCTCGCGCTGACGACCGATCTGATCGTCGGTTTTCCCGGTGAGAGCGAAGACGACTTTCTCGACACGATGAGGGCCGTCGAGGAGATCGGCTTCGACAGTGCGTTCACGTTCGTGTACTCACCCCGCGCGGGCACCGAGGCCGCGGCGATGCCGGAGCAGATTCCCGAAGAGGTGAAGCACGATCGCATCGAGCGGCTGATCGACGTCGTTCAGCGCGTCGCCGCGTCACGCAACACCGAACGCGTCGGCCGTGTGGAAGAGGTTCTCGTCGAGAGCCCCAGCCGGACCGATCCAACTCGGCAGCGCGGTCGAACCCGGCGCAACACCACCGTCAACTTCTCGGGCGCTGCTGCCGCAGGCGAGCTGGTCGACGTGCGAATCGAGGACGCTACCTCGACGACCTTGCGCGGCGTCCAGGCCGTACCGGTCGCTGCCTGATGCGAATCCTGGTCACAGGCTCGAGCGGACAGATCGGGACGAACCTCGGTCAGCGCCTGCAACGCGAAGGACACGACGTCTTCGGCATCGACAAGCGGCTGAACACCTGGACGGACGACTTTCGCTATCTCCTGCAGGATCTGTCCGGGCACTACCCGTCCTTTCCGGGCGGGATCGGCGGTGTCGAGTATCCCGAGGTCGACCTCGTCGTGCATCTCGCCGCGCACGCAAAGGTGCACCAGCTCGTGCGCCAGCCGCATCGCGCGCTCGAGAACGCGGTCATGACCTTCAATGTCCTCGAGTTCTGCCGCCAGCAGAACCTGCCCATCGTCTTCTCTTCGAGCAGAGAGGTGTACGGCGACGTTCACCGCTTTGCGGCAGAGGAGGCCAGCGAGGCGAGCGCCGACTTCGCGTACACGGAGTCCACCTATTCCGCCTCGAAGATCGCCGGCGAGGCGTTCGTCTACTCGTATGCGCGCTGCTACGGCCTGCGCTATCTCGTGTTTCGCTTCTCGAACGTCTACGGCCGCTACGACAACGACCTTGCGCGCATGGTGCGCGTCCTGCCCTTGTTCATCCACACGATGTTGCGCGACGAGCCGGTGACGGTCTTCGGCCAGGAGAAGACACTCGACTTCACGTACGTCGACGATTGCATCGACGGGATCACCCGCGGCATCGAGGCGCTCGCCGAGGGACGCGTCGTGAACGAGACGATCAATCTCGCCTACGGCCACGGCAACTCCCTTGTTCACGCCGCAGAGTTGATCGCGGCGGAGCTCGGCGTCGAGCCGAAGATCGCGCTTGCGCCGTCGCTCCTCGGCGAGGTCACCCATTACGTTGCCGACCTGACGAAGGCGCGCGAGCTGCTCGGGTACGAGCCCGGGGTGCCCCTGGACGAGGGCATCTCGCGTGCGGTCGCCTGGTTCAAGGCGCACCGAGCCGACCACCCGGACGAAGAAGGGCCGCTCCCGGCCGATGCGCTCTTCCCGCAGGATGCAGGCATTGGCTGGAAATCCAGCTCTGCGGTCGGCTCCTAGCGTCGTCGCAATCTTCGGCCCGACGGCGTCGGGCAAGACGGCTGTGGCGGAAGCGGTGTCGGCTCGGGTCGCGGGCGAGGTGGTCTCCGCCGATTCGATGCAGGCCTATCGCGGTCTCCCGATCCTGACGGCTCAACCCGAGCGTCCGACCAGGCTCGTCGGCGTCTGGCCGTTGTCCCACGAAGGATCGGTGGCGGAGTATGCGCAGCTCGCGCAGGCGGCGATCGACGACCTGCTCGCCGCAGGCCGGACGCCCGTGGTGACCGGGGGCACAGGTCTGTACCTCCGTGCGGCACTGGCGGAGCTGGAGCTGCCGCCAGCGCCGACGACCGAGCAGCGCGCTCGCTGGGAAGAGCTCTATGACCGTCTCGGACCGGAGCGTGCGTACGGTGTCCTCGCCGAACGCGATCCAGGCGCAGCGGCCCGCGTCCATCCCAACGACAGGCGCCGCATCGTCCGGGCGCTCGAGCTCACGGAGCTCAGCTCCTCTCTGCGGCCGCCTGCGGACCGGTTGTGGGCAGCCGAGACCCGCCGGCCCACGTCGATCTTCGGCCTCGACGTCCCCCGCGACGTGCTGCTGCAACGAATCGAGCAGCGGGCCGCGTCGATGTTCGCCGCCGGTGTCGTCGAAGAAGCTCGGACCGCGCTCGCCGGAACGATCTCGTCCACCGCCGTCCAGGCGCTCGGCCTCCGCGACGTCGCCGAGCTCCCGCGCGAGGAGGCGCTCGAGGCACTCGTCGTTCGGACACGGCGGTATGCCGCCTATCAGCGGAAGTGGATGCGACGCATCCCGGGCCTTGTTAGCGTCAACGCCGATCGTCCGGTGGACGAGATCGCACATGAAATTGTCGAAATGGCAAGCGCTCGGCAACGACTACCTGCTGGTCGAGCAGGCTGAGCTCACTCAACCGCTGACTCCCGACCGGGTCCGGGAGCTCTGCGACTACCACTACGGCGTCGGCTCGGACGGGCTCCTCGAGATCATGTCGGCCAACGGAACGCGAGCCGAGATTCGCATCTGGAACCCCGACGGCTCGACCGCCGAGCTCTCCGGCAACGGCGTGCGCATCGTCGCGGCCTGGCTCGCGCGTCGCTCGGGGGCTGAGCGCGTGACGCTCACCGTCGGATCCCGCGAGATCGATGCCTCGGTCGACGGGGACGGGAACATCGCGCTCGACATGGGCCGGGTCGACGTGGGGGAGACCGAGACGCTCGACCTCGGTGACGAGCGGGTGGAGTTCACACCGGTGTCGGTCGGCAATCCTCATGCTGTCGTCCGCCGCGACCCCGAGCGTGGCGAGCTCCTTCGGCTCGGCCCTCTGATCGAGCGTCACTCGCGTTTTGCCGACCGGACCAACGTGCAGCTCGTTCGCGTCGACGGGCCGCACGACCTGACGGTCGGCGTGTGGGAACGCGGTGCAGGCGAGACGCTCTCGTCCGGGACGAGCTCCATCGCCGCCGCGGCAGCTGCAGTGGCCAACGGCTGGTGCGAGAGCCCGATCGAGATTCACCTCCCGGGCGGCGATCTCCACGTCGAGCTGGCCGTTGGTGGAGAAGCTCGCTTGACGGGACCCGCGGAGGAGATCTGCTTGGTCGAACTTGTCTAGAGCCCGTGCTCGCGCAGCGCGTCGTTCAGGCTGACCTTGACATCCGTCGCCTCGCTGCGCCAGCCGATGATCAGCGCGCAGGCGAGGTGATACGTGCCCGCAGGGAAGTCCTTCGGCCGGGTTCCGGGGACCACGATGGCGCGGGGCGGAACGACACCGCGGTGCTCGACCGGATCGTCACCGGTGACGTCGATGATCGGCACGGACGACGTCAACGAGACGTTCGGACCGATGACGGCATCCCTGCCGACGCGAACGCCTTCCGTGAGGATCGCGCGCGACCCGATAAAGGCACCGTCTTCGACGATGACCGGACGTGCGCCCGGAGGCTCGAGCACTCCTCCGATCCCGACTCCTCCGGCGAGATGCACGTCCGCACCGATCTGCGCCCCGGATCCGACCGTCGCCCACGTGTCCACCATCGTGCGCGGGCCGACCCACGCGCCGATGTTCACGTAGCTCGGCATCAGCACGACTCCCGGCGAGAGGAACGCGCCGTAACGGGCAACTGCCGGCGGGACCACTCGCACGCCGAGCTTTTCGTAGTGGCGCTTGAGCGGAATCTTGTCGTGGTATTCGAACGGCCCGACCTCTTCCGGCTCCATCTCCCGAAGGCGGAAGTACTCGAGGATCGCCTCCTGCGCTTCGGGATTCACTCGCCAGTCGTCGCCGGCCGGCTCCGCGACCCGCAGCTCGCCGCGGTCGAGCGCACCGATCAACTCCTCGACACGCTCGGCGTTCACAGCACCTCCTCGAGAATCTCGGCTGCGCGGCGGCACTCCGCTTCCGTAGGAACGAGTGCGAGACGCCAGTAGCCCTCGCCGGCGGGACCAAAGAAGGTTCCGGGAGACACGATCAGCCCATGCTCGAGCAAACGAGCGGCGAAGGCCTCTGACGGTTCGTCGCCGGGAACTTCGAGCCAGAGGAACATCGTCGCCTCACTCCCGGCGACGCGAATTTCCTTGTGCACGAGAGTCGGAAGGAGCGCGTCGCGTTTGCGACGGTAGGCGGCGCGTGTGCGCTCGACGTGCTCCTCGTCGTTCCACGCGACGACCGATGCGCGTTGCACAAATTCCTGCGGCGCGGTCCCAACAGAAGGCCTGAACTGTTTGAGCGCCGCGATCAGGTCGGGGTTCGCAGCGACGAACCCGGAGCGATATCCCGTCATCGACGACCGCTTGCTGAGCGTGTTGAAGACCGCCACGTTGCCGCGGGTGCGCGCCTCGAGTGCCGAATGCGGAGCCGTGTCGAACCAGAGCTCGGTGTACGCCTCGTCCGCTGCAAGCAAAAAGCCGAATTCCGTGGAGAGCTCGGCCAGCCGTTCGAGGAAGTCGAGCGAAGCCACGGCTCCGGTCGGATTGTTCGGATAGTTGATCCAGACGATCGCCGCGTGCTCCCAGGTGTCAGGAGGGACAGCACCGAGATCCGGCAGGAAGCCGTTCTCCTCGAGCAGCGGCAGCTGAAGCACGTCGGCACCCGCAAAGGCGGCGCCGCGGTCCGCTACCGGGTAGCCGGGCTCCGTCGTCACGACCAGCCGCCTGTCGCCGTCGCGATCGATCAGGACCTGGGCGAGGAGGAAGATCGCCTCTTTCGAGCCGTACGTCGGAATGACCTCGGTGTCCGGGTCGAGCTCGACTCCGAAACGGCGCGCGCACCAGCCGGCGACCGCCGCGCGCAGCTCGGGCAGTCCCTCGGCCAGTGGGTACGTCGAGATCTCGGTGATGCTCTCCGCCACCGCCCGCCTGATCAGTGGATCGGTGGGCTCCCGGGGATCGCCCTTCCCGAAGTCGATCAGCTCGACGCCCTGTACCACGAGCCGCCGCTTCGCTTCTTCGAGCTTCACGAAGGGATACGTCCCGGTCGCAGTGAGGGCGGGGGAGAGGGAAAGGGGCGCCATGGTGGGATTCTGCCGAGTTGCCATAATCCAGTCGTGACCCAACGCCAGCCGGACCCCGCGCTGGAGCGCGGGTTCATCGTCGCGGTGCTGGCCCAGGGAGTCGATTCCGACGGTGAGCTGGCCGAGCTACGTGAGCTCGCGGACACGGCGCTCGTCGACCCGATCGGGGAGCTCGTCCAACATCGGCCGCGCCCGGAGCGCCGCACCTACGTAGGTAAGGGCAAGCTCGAGGAGCTCAAGCGCTCGTACAAGGAATCGGGCGCCGAGGTGCTCCTGGTGGACGACGAGCTCGATCCCGCCCAGCAGCGCACGCTCGAGGACACCCTTCAAGCACGCGTCGTCGACAGGACACAGCTGATCCTCGACATCTTCGCCCAGCATGCGAGAAGCGCCGAGGGAAAGCTCCAGGTCGAGCTGGCGCAGCTGGAGTACAACCTGCCGCGCATGCGGGGGATGTGGAAGCACCTCGAGCGCCTCGGCGGCGGAATGGGGTCCCTCGGAGCCGGCGTCGGGACACGAGGGCCCGGCGAGTCGCAGCTGGAGACCGACCGTCGGATCGCGCGCCGCCGGATCACGCTGTTGCGCCGGCGCCTCAAGGATCTCGGCAAGCAGCGCGACGTTCGTCGGAAGGAGCGTCAGCGTTCGGAGGCACCGACGGTCGCGTTGGCCGGCTATACGAACGTCGGCAAGTCGACGCTGTTGAACGCGTTGACTGACGCAGACGTCTCCGTGAACGATCGCCTCTTCGAGACGCTGGACCCGACGACGCGCTCATTCGAGCACGAGGGCCGACGCTATCTCGTCACGGACACGGTCGGCTTCATCCGCCGTCTGCCGACCCAGCTCGTTCAGGGATTCGCAGCGACCCTGGAGGAGACGCTGGTCGCGGACCTCATCCTTCTCGTCGTCGACGGTTCCGTCACGGATGACCAACTCGACGAGCAGGCGTCCGCCGTCAGGGCCGTGCTGCACGACATCGGCGCCGACGATCTGCCGCTCGAGCTGGTGGTGAACAAGATCGATGCGGTCGACGCTCTGCGCCGCCGCAGGCTTGCGAATCGATTCCCCGAGGCGGTGCAGATCTCGGCTCTGACGGACAGAGGGCTCGACGAGCTGCGCGCGCGGATCGCAGAGCGCTTCGCCGATCGCTTCGAAGCCGTCCATCTCTTCATTCCTTATGACGAGGGTGGCAAGCTGGCCGAGCTCTACGCACTGGGTGCGCCGGTCGACGAACGGGAGGATCAGGAGGGCGGGGTCCACGTCCGTGCGCGACTCCCGCACCGCGAGGTGCGCCGCTTTGCGCGCTTCCTCGTCGCCGAAGCGCGCGTGGAGCCCGTGCGACGCGCGCGTTGATCGAGCTGCCGATCCAGCGCTTGCGGGAGGACGCGGTCGTTCCCGAGCGCGCGTACGCGGGAGATGCCGGGCTGGACCTCTCGGCCTGCGAGCGCGTCGAACTCGGGCCCGGGGAGCGGGCGCTCGTGGGCACCGGGCTTGCCGTCGCCATTCCGGCGGGTTATGCGGGCTTCGTCCAACCACGGTCCGGGCTTGCGGCCCGCAACGGGCTCACCGTGGTGAACTCGCCCGGGCTGGTCGACTCCGGCTACCGGGGCGAGCTTCGCGTCGTGTTGCTCAACACCGATGCGACGGAGCCATTCCTCGTGGAGCCCGGGATGAGAATCGCCCAGCTCGTCGTCTTGCCGATCCCGGAGTTGGAGCTCGTCGAGGTAGACGAGCTTCCCTCGAGCGAACGGGGCGTGCGCGGGTTCGGATCGTCCGCGGCATGATGACCGCGGAGCCGCGCATACGGGTCTCGGCGATTCTGCGCTGGAAGGACCGCGTGCTCCTCTGCCGACACGAGAAGCCCGGCAGGGAGTACTGGCTGCTCCCCGGCGGTGGCGTCAAGGGCGGTGAGAGTCTCGTCGACGCGCTGCACCGCGAGCTTGCAGAGGAGATCGGCATCGACGATGAGCTACCCGTCGAAGGTCCTGTCGCGATCGTCGATTCGATCGCCCCGCAGCGAAGCTTGATGCCGAAGCATGTCGTGCACATCATCTTCGCGGGCGATCTGGGAGGACGATCGCTCGAAGCGGTCACCTCGCAGGATGCCGCAGTTCGTGGGCACAGCCTGTTCGAGCTCGGCGATCTCGACGACGTCGTGCTGCACCCGCCGATCCAGCGTTTCCTCAGCCGCTGGCAGCCGGGCGACCCAGCCGTCTATCTCGGCGCCCTGTGGGCACCTTGATCCACTTTCGGCGCAGTCCCGTCAAACCCGCGTAGGACTTCCGTGGGTACGCTCGCCGTGAGGGTGGCGGGCCGTATCCCCACCCTTTAAGGGTGGGGATACGCCGTTCAGCGGCGACGGCCGCCCCGAGTCTGAGCGCGCCCGGCCGAGACAGCGTGAGCTTCGGCTTCGAGGTCGTCGCCGAGGGGCTCCAGCTCCGGCGCTTCGCCGGTGCGATGCGCAAGCGCCTGTGCGAGCAGCCAGTCGGCGAGCCAGGGATTCCGAGGCAGGAGCGGGCCATGAAGATACGTCCCGACTGCTCGGCCGACGCGGCAGCCCTCCCAGCCGCTCTCGCCGTCATTGCCGAAACCAGCCACGACCCGGCCCAGCGGCTGCGCTCCGGGATCGAGGCGCGTCCGGCCGGCGTGATTCTCGAAGCCCGCGACCGTCCCGCGTACGCCGGGCTCGAGCTCGCACTCGAGCAGGACGTCGCCGATCATGCGCGTCTCGCCGGCGATGGTGTCGAATGGGAAGACGCCGATTCCCGGCAGGTCGGCGCCGTGGAGGTCGCGGTACGACCGACCGAGGAGCTGGTAGCCGCCGCACACCGCGAGGATCGCCGCGCCCGCCGCAGCCGACCCCCGCACGCCGTCCGCCTTTTCGACCAGATCCTCTGCGACGAGCGCCTGCTCGCGGTCCTGGCCGCCGCCGATATAGAGGAGATCGTGGTCGCCCGGCTCGACCGAGTCCCCGATCGAGATGGGTTGCACCTCGAGCTCGTGCCCGCGCCAGGCTGCCCGCCGCGACAGCACCGCGATGTTCCCCCGATCTGCGTAGATGTTCAAGTAGTCCGGGTAGAGGTGCCCGACGACGATCTTCACGCGGCGCGCTCCCAGTACGGCCGGACGAAGCCGCGTTCGCCCACGATCCGCCGCAAGGCGAGCATCGCCGTGTAGGTGGGGAGGACGACCAGCTCGCCTCCGGGAGGCGTGAGCTCGAGACCGCGATCGAGCGCGGACTCGAGCGACGGCAAGACGTCGATCGCGCCCGCATCCAGACCCCCGTACTTGAAACGCAACGCGAGCTCCGCCGCGCGGTCTCCCGTCGCCACGAGCCGCGTCAGATCTCCGATGAGCGGCTCGAAGTCCACGTCCCAGATCCACGAGACGTCGCGGCCATCGGCAATGGCGTCGTTCAGGGCGATCACCGCGACGGACGGCGCGCCGCCGTCGACGATCGTCCGGATCGCTTCGTTGGCGCCTGCGGGATTCTTGATCAACAACATGAGCAGTCCGCGATCGCCGACGGCAATTCGCTCGAAACGCCCGAACGCCGCGTTGAACGACTCGAGGCCCGAGACGATCTCGTCCAGGCTTGCTCCGAGACTCAACGCGAGCGAAGCGGCGGCGAGCGCGTTGTACACGTTGTAGAGACCGGGGATGCGTAGCCGGACGATCGAGGTCCCCGACTGCAGCACCAGCCTGAACGAGACCGACTCGAGCCCATTCATCTCGATCTCGCGCGCAACGACGTTCAACGGGGGGCGGCTATGTCCGCACGCCGGGCAACGGTAATCGCCGAGATGACCGACGTAGGCCGCGAGGTACTCGTACGGAGCGCCGCAGCGAACGCAGTACTTGGAGTCCGAAGCATGCTGCAGGGACGGCCGCGCGGCGGACGGATCGTCGACTCCGAAGACGAGCGCGCCGGGACGCTCAATCGACAGCTCTCCGACCTGCGGATCGTCTCCGTTCACCGACAGAGCAGCATCGCCCGGCAGTGCGCGGACCGCCGAGCGCCACCGCTCCGCGACGTGCTCCAGCTCGCCGTAGCGATCGAGCTGGTCACGGAAGAGATTGCCGAGGCAGACGGCCTTCGGTTTGACTCGCCGGAGGACCTCGGGCAGCGCCGCCTCGTCGACTTCGAAGAGGCCCAGTTCGGCCGCGCGCGCATCGAGCAGCGTCGAGGCCACACCCGAGACGAGGTTGGCCCCGGAGCTGTTGTGCGCCAGGCGCAGCCGCTCGCCGAGGATGCTCGCCGCCATCGCGGCGGTCGTGGTCTTTCCGTTCGTCGCCGAGATCACCGCCGATCCGAGCGGCAGCCTTGCGGCCAGCCGGTCGATCGCCCCGGCATCGAGCTTCCACAGCACTTTTCCGGGGACCGTCGTGCCCCCGCCCGCCCGTGCAAGACGCGACAACCGGCCCGCGGCCCGCGCAACGGCGACCTCTGCGACCAGCGGAATCGGAACGCGCAAAACAGGGGGAGGCTAGCGGCCGGCGGTGATCCTTCGGACCTGGGAACTTCAGGGCTCGCTACCGCTAAAGGGTGTGGTTGGTCGGCCCGTTGCTGCCTACGCTGAGGCTCGTCAACCTGCGGCTCGGGAGGAGAACCCCGACAACATGCTCGCACCTGAAGTCACCCGTTTGGGGGAATCGATCGAGTGTTCCCCGAACGGGGGATGCCCCCGTCTCGGGCCGCTTCTACGTTCCGCGGTGGGCTTCTCGTCTGCGGCCCCCGTTCGACGTGTGGCGAAGGAGAACCTCCCGATGAAGGAATGCACCAGGGCATGAGCGCGGCCCCTACCGACATCTCGCTCGTAGCCGAGCCCGGCACGGGGCGGGACGGGGCGCTGCCCCGGAACGCACAGATCTACTTCATCGCGGTCGCGATCACGGCCGCTGCGGTCACGCTGCCGTTCATCGG
>DAITAW010000072.1:0-13082 GCA_036824055.1 Gaiellaceae bacterium
GACGCGGAGGTGATCAAGCTGATCAACGGCCCCGAGGCCTTCACGCCGGACGGCGAGTTCATTCTCGGCCCGTCGGACGTGCGAGGGTTCTGGGTCGCCGCCGGCTTCTGCGCACACGGGCTCGCCGGCGCGGGCGGGATGGGGCAGTTGCTCGCCGAGTGGATCGTCGAAGGCCTGCCGAGCCTCGACGTCTGGGAGATGGACTCGCGCCGCTTCGGCCGCCACTACGAGAGCCGGGAGTACACGCTCGCCCGTACGACCGAGGTCTACTCGACTTACTACGACGTCAAATATCCGGGGCACGAGCGCAGCGCGGGGCGGCCTCTTCGCGTCTCACCCACCTACGCCCGCGCGCAGCAGCTCGGGGCCGTCTTCGGAGAGAAGTCGGGCTGGGAACGCGTGAACTGGCTCGAGCCGAACGCTGCCCTGGGGGACGAGTCGCTGAGACCGCGCGGCTGGGCCGGCCAGCTCTGGTCACCGGCGATCGGCGCCGAGCACGTCGCCTGCCGTACGACTGCAGCGCTGTTCGACGAGACCTCGTTCGCGAAGATCGAAATCGCGGGGAAGGAGGCGCCCGACTTCCTCGAGCGGTTGTGCGACAACAAGGTCGCGCGGGACGTCGGAGCGATCACCTACACGCAGATGCTCAATCAGCGCGGCGGGATCGAATGCGACTTCACCGTGACGCGCCTCGCCGAGGATCGGTTTCGCATCGTCACCGGGACCGCCTTCGGCCGCCACGATTTGGCCTGGATCCGCCTACATGCGCCGGACGGCGTGCAGGTCGAAGACGTGACCTCGCGGTACGCGTGCCTCGGCCTCTGGGGGCCCGCTGCTCGCGCGATCCTTCAACCGTTGACGACCGAGGAGCTCGCGTTCCCGTACATGCGCGCACGCGAGTTGGCTGTCGGCTCCGTTCCTTGTCTCGCGCTCCGTGTTACGTACGTGGGCGAGCTAGGCTGGGAGCTCTACTGCCCGGTCGAGTACGGCCTCCGCCTCTGGGACACGATCTCGGCGGCCGGTCGTGACCACGGGCTCGTTGCAGGTGGGTACAAGGCGATCGACTCGCTACGGCTCGAAAAGGGCTACCGCGTCTGGGGCTCCGACATCAGTCCCGAAGACACGCCCTTCGAGGCAGGTCTCGAGTTCGCGGTCAAGCTCGACAAAGGCGACTTCATCGGGCGGGATGCTCTGCTCGACGCCGGCGAGCCCACACGCCGCCTCGCCTGCCTGGTGCTCGATGACCCACGTTCCGTCGCGCTCGGTTCCGAGCCGGTTCGGGTGGAGGGCGAGATCGTCGGCCGCGTCACGAGCGGCGGCTTTGGCTATACGGTCGAGCGCTCGATCGCGTACGCCTACCTGCCCGCGTCCTCGGCACCCCCCGGGACGAGAGTCGAGGTCGAGATCTTCGGCGAGTGGATTCCCGGCACCACAGCCGAGGAGCCGCTCTTCGACCCGAAGGGCGAGCGCATCCGCTCCTAGCTGCGCGGTCTAGGATCGCTCGGTGGAGCCCGAGCAGCTGGCCGAACGTGTTTGGCCCGGCCGGCAGGTGACGATCGAGCCGCTCGGCGGTGGAATCACGAACCGGAACTTCAAGGTCGAGACCGACGGCCACAGTTTCGTTCTGCGGATCGGCGGCAGGGACACCGAGCTGCTCGGGATCGACCGTTCGGCGGAGCACGCGGCCTCGAGCGTCGCGGCCGAGCTTGGGCTCGGCCCCGAAGTGGTGGCGTATGTGGAGCCCGAGGGCTACCTCGTCACGCGGTACATCGAAGGGGAAGTCGGCAAGGTCGACGTCGAACGGGTCGGCGCCGCTCTCCGGAGGCTCCACGACGGCCCGACATTTCCGCGGCGGTTCGACAGCTTTCGCGTCGTCGAGGCGTACCGCGCCACCGCGCACGAGCACGGCGTCGTGGTGCCGTCCGCGTACGCACGCGCGAAGGAGATCGCGAACCAGATCGAGCGCCGCCGCGCGGGCGCGCCACTTCGTCCCTGTCACAACGATCTGCTGAACGCGAACTTCATCGACGACGGTGTCAGCCTGTGGCTCGTCGACTGGGAGTACGCCGGCATGGGCGACCCCTTCTTCGACCTCGGCAACTTCGCCGTCAACCACGAGCTCGCCGGCGAGTCCGAGCTCGCGCTCCTCTCGGCCTACGGAAGCGACGACGCCGATGCGCTCGTCCTGATGCGCTTCATGTCCGACTTCCGGGAGGCGATGTGGGGCATCGTGCAGCTGGCGATTTCGGAGCTCGACTTCGACTTCGCCGCCTATGCCGAGGAGCATTTCGAACGGCTTGCGCGGACGGCCGCCGAGGCACGCTTCCTCGCTGCGCTGCAGACCACGTAGGCGTGTCTCGTTTGACACGTACGCGCTGTCATGACTAAATCGCCCGATTCCCCTAACTTGGAGGGCAACCGGCATGGTGGACATCCACGACGAGACGGCCGGCGACGCGGCTCGCGACGAGGCCGATCTCGCCCGCTTCGGCTACAAGCAGGAGCTTCGCCGCTCGTTAGGCGTCTTCAGCTCGTTCGCTGTCGCATTCAGCTACATCTCGCCGTCGACCGGCATCTTCGCGCTCTTTTTCCTGGGCTTGACCACCATCGGTGGCGTCTTCTTCTGGAGCTGGCCGATCGTGGCCCTGGGCCAATTCATCATCGCTCTGACCTTCGCGGAGCTGTCCAGCCACTATCCGGTCGCAGGATCGGTCTTCCAGTGGACCAAATACCTGTCCGGGAAGACGTACTCCTGGTTCGCCGGCTGGATCTATCTGTTCGCCGGCATCCTGACCGTCTCGTCCGTGTGCGTAACGATCCCCTATGCGCTCATCCCGGCGTTCAACGGCATGGGCTGGAACGTTTCGAGCAGCCTTCACAACCAGCGGATTGTCGCCATCATCACGCTTGCGGCGATCACGATCCTGAACATCTTCGGCGTGAGGCTCGTGGCGCTGATCAACAACACCGGCGTGATCTTCGAGATCCTCGGGATGGTCGTCTTCGCGTTCATCCTCGCGATCTTCCACAACCATCAAGGCGTCGGCGTGATCTTCCACACCGGTGGGCAGTCGCTCACCGTCGGCACGTTTCTCGTGGCGATGTTCATGAGCCTCTACGTGATCTACGGCTTCGACACGGCGTCGACGCTCGCCGAGGAAACGAGAGACCCGCGACGCGAGGCGCCGAAGGCGGTCCTTGCCTCGGTCGTCGGTGCTTTCGTGGTCGGGGCGATCTTCCTCTGGGCCACGTTGATGGCGATCCCGAACATGGGCGCGGCGATCAAGGGCGCTTTCGGCCCTGCGCAGATCATCGATGCGAACTTCTCCAACGCGTTCGCCACCGTGTACCTGCTCGTGGTTTCAGCGGCGATCTTCGTCTGCTGTCTCGCGATCCAGGCGTCGACGATCCGGCTCTGCTTCGGCATGGCGCGCGATGAGCAACTGCCAGGATCGGGCTTGCTTCGCGCGGTGCACCCGCGCCTGCATACGCCGATCGGCTCCTGCCTCGCCATCGGCGTCTTCGCGTTCATCCCGATGCTGCAGTACACCGGCGCGGCGATCGTCGCGATCGCGGCCACCGGGATGATCTATCTGAGTTACCTCATCTGCAATCTCGCCGTCATCCGCGCCCGGATTCGCGGCTGGCCGCGAACGTCGGCACCGTTCTCACTCGGCAAGTGGGGTATCCCGATCACGGCTGTGGGCCTCCTGTGGGGCGGCGGAATGCTCGTCAACTTCGCCTGGCCACGAGTGGCGACCAACCCGACTCCGAACCAGACGGGCAAGTTGCTCAACTTCCACTGGAACTGGCTGAACGACCGGCCGATTCTGTGGACTGTCGCGATCTTCATCGCACTGGTCGGCGCGGTGTACTTCATCCTCGTGCAGCGCACGAAGCCAGCACATCTCCAGGCTCCCGAGGGAGAAGTGTTCGCGGAAGAGATGGCGCCGCCAGCTCCAGCGCCGACGACCTAGCTCGGTGTGCGGGCGCCGGCGGCACGAAAGCCGCCGGCGCCCGCAGGCATCACTCGGACCCCGGACGCGGGTCTAGGCGTTTCGCGCCCTTCGGATAGCGCACGTTCCTCGGCCAGGACGATGCTGGGTTCATGGAACAAGTAGTCGATCTCGCGACCCGAAAGAGCGGCTCGATCGCGGTTGCCCTCGTCTGGGACAGGAGCGACGAGACGCTGCGTGTCTTCGCCTACGACGGATCGACCGGCGAGGAGATCGTCGTCCCCGTCAGCGGCGCCGAGGCGGCGGAGGTCTACCGCCATCCATTCGCGTACACCGCTCGCTCGCTCAAGACGAAGCTTTCGGCAGGCGAGTGAGATGGCAAGCTGGGATTCGCCGCCAGACGCGGATGCAAAAAGGGTCGGTCTCCGCTGCCTGGCCTGCGGTCGACGGCTGGACGAGGCGCTTGCCGTAGTGGGGTCCCTCCGGTGCCTCGACTGCCGGGAGTCGAACGCCGCTCTGAAGAGTCAGCTCATGCCGCCGCCAGCAGCGGCCAAGCACAGCGAGAGTCGGAGTCACCTCCGGCCCTCGCCGCCCTCCTAGCTCTCGTCAGCGCGAGACGGTGCAGCCGTCTTTGGGGTCGAACGCTTCGTTGCTCCACGTCGGCTGGACGGCGTACCGATGACCGTCCGAAGGCGACCGCCGGCGACCGGTACCCCGGACATGTCGACGGTGAACGGGTGAGGAACAGACGGGGCGTCCGAAACGTTAATACCTCCGAGGGGTATACGCCCCTGAACGTCTCAAGGAGAACACATGACGCATCATCCCGACCTGCATCTGATCGATGTCCGCTGCTCCTCGTGCGGCACGTCGTTCACGACCCGCTCGACCGCCACGAAGCTGTCGGTCGACGTCTGCTCGGCCTGCCATCCCGCCTATACCGGCCGGGAGCAGTCCGCAGTCAACAGCGACAGGATCGACCGCTTCAACCAGCGCCGGGCACTGGCCGCGGCGTAGGAATCAGATTCCGCTACGGAGATCACGCGAAGCTCGGCCGATTAGCCCTCGCATCGAGAAACGCGGAGGCGCGTAGTGCCACGAGAATCTCCTCGGCATTCGCTCTGGACGCCGCTTCGCCCGCTCGCAGGCGAAGCGGCGTTCCCAGCGCCCCAACGGTTGACCGTCGTCGGGTGGAGTGAGTTCGGAGCGCCGCTTCCTCGAGGAGCGCCGTGGCAACGGTCGCGAAGATCTCATTCCCGTAGCTGTCGTTGAAGTCGACGGCGCCGTTCACCTCGAGCACATAGCTTCGGCCTTCCTCGTCGCTGACGATGTCGACGCCGGCGAGGTCACTGCCCAGCGCTGCGACCGCCCGAAGGGCCAGGACACGGGCTTCGGCAGAAGCAGTCACGCTCCGACGCACAGCGCCGAGGGAGACGTTTGCGCGCCATTCGCCTGGCAGAGCATGACGCTCGACCGCGCCGACGACGCGCCCGGCCGCGACGACAACGCGGAGATCGCGACCTGTGGGTTCGATCAGAGACTGCACGAGCGCTCCGTGCCTCTGAAACCACCGCCGGTCCCTGAGAGTGTGGAGTCGCCGCCACAGCTCGTCTTCATCGCCGCACCGGTAGACGTCGCGGCCCCAACTGCCAAAACGGGGCTTGACCACATACGGACCAGGAAAGCTCGGAACTGACGGCTCGCACACGTAGGCTGTGCGCGGCTGGCTGACTCCCGCCCAGGCGAGGAGGAGAGTGGTCGCGAGCTTGTCGTGCGCTGCGAGCAAGGCGGGAGCGCCGTTGATCATCTGCACGCCCCGGCGCTCGAGCCACGACAGTCGCGAGAGCCCCGGCTCGATCCCGTCCAGCGTCGGCAGGACGTCGAGGCGAGCGATCGCGACGTCGCCCCGCCGAAGAGGCGGCGATGCGGTGGCTTCGGAGACATGTGCTCGATGGCCCAGTCCGGCGAAGGCCGCGGCCAGGGCGCGGTTCGTCTCCGTGGGTTTGCCGAGGATCACCACCGAGCTGAGCAGTGCTCCGGGCGCTTTCTGGTTCGATCCGCGCCCGTGCCGTTCGGCCGTCACTCGAACGCGTGCGGCCATCCTCACAGCCGTGCCTCTCGGCCACTCTTGTCGGCCTGTTCGGCGAGCAGGCTTCCGTCCTGCATCCTGATCACGCGAACCGCTTTGGCGGCGATCGCAGTGTCGTGAGTGATGAGGATCACGGTGTGGCCGCCGTCGGCGGAGAGCGACTTGAGCAGTGCCATGATCTCCTCGCCGGTGGTCGTGTCGAGGTTGCCGGTCGGCTCGTCGGCGAGGAGGACGTGGGGCTTGTTGGCCAGCGCGCGGGCGATCGCGACACGCTGCTGCTCGCCTCCGGAGAGTTGCGACGGCAGGTGGTGCGCTCGAGAGGCGAGCCCGACCGACGCGAGGAGCTCCCGCGCTCGCGCCCTGCGGGCTTCCCCGTCGAGACGTGTCGGGGCGAGAGCCACCTCGACGTTCTGCACGGCCGTCAGCGTCGGGATCAAGTTGAACTGCTGAAAGATGAAGCCGATCGTCCCCAGTCGAAGCGAGGTCAGTTCGGCGTCCGGGAGCCGCGAAAGGTCGCGACCCTCGAACTGGACTTCGCCGCTGGTGGGCCGGTCGAGGGCCCCGAGCAGCTGCAGCAGCGTCGTCTTACCGGAACCGCTCGGGCCGACGACGACGAGGAACTCGCCGCGTTCGATCTCGAGATCGAGGTCGCGAACTGCTTGCACCTGGCTGGCACCCTCGCCGTAGACACGACGGACCGAGTGCAGTGAATAGATCGGTTGGCGGTTGAGGTCGGTAACGGTCATCGAGGCCTCCATTCAGTCGAGATGGCGTAGCGAGTCGGCGGGGCGCAGGCGAGCGGCACGCAACCCGCCGACCGCGCCGGAAACGAGACCGCCGGCCAGCGCGAGAGCGACGGCCAGGAGGATCAGGCTGATGCTGATCGGGGCGGTCAGTTTGAGTGTCGTCGAGCCGCTGCTGACCACCGCACCTTGGCCAAACGGGCCGAAGCCGCCGCCGCCGCTTGCCTGAGCAACGGTTGCCTTCAGCTGGAGGCCGAGGACTCCGATCAGGAGTGCGCCGCCGACGCCGATCACGACGCCGAAGACGCCGCCGAGCAGTCCCTGCAGCAGTGATTCGCCGGTTACCTGACGCACGACCAAGCGCTGTGACCAGCCAACCGCCTTGAGCGTCCCGAGCTCGCGGATCCGCTTCGCCACCGATGAGAGCGTGAGCAGGCTGGCGATCAGGATCGCAGCGACAAGTGCCACCAGTTCGAGCGCGGTCCCGAGCTTGTTCGTCAGGTTCTTCGCGTCGACCAGTGACCCGGAGACCCGGTTGGCCAGATCCTTCGCGGTCGTGACCGACGAGCTGGTGAAGCTCGAGCGAATCGACTTCGCGACGGCGCTGACGTTGCTTGCGCTGTCGGCGCGCACGTAAACCGTGTTGACGCGACCGACGCGGTCGGAAAGCTTTTGCAGCTGTGCGAGCTTGACGTAGACGTCGGAGGCCTGACCGCCGAGTGGTGTCTTGGCGAGGCCGACGACGCTGAACGTCTTGCCGCCGAGGGTGACGGTATCGCCGACGGCGAGCCCCTTGCGCTTCGCATAGCTGACGTTGAGGATCGCCTCGCGCTTCGAGCCGGAGGAGAAGTAGCGTCCGCTCGTGATCTGGCCCGAGGTGATCGCGCCGAGACCCGGATGTTTCTGGTCGACGCCGTCGACGGCGACGGACGTGAAGTTGATCGAGCGTGGGCCTTGCTGGAAGCCGCCTGGCTGACCGCCGCCTGGTCGGCCCAACCCGTTCTGGGGAACGGTGCCCGAGATGTGTACGGACGACAGCGTCAGGCCGCCGGCAGCGGACTTGACGTGCGCCTTCTTCGAAACCGTGGTCACCTCGGAAGCGGGAAAGGAAAGCTGGGAGGTCGCAAGGAACGAGTCGCGGGTGAAGTGCGTCCCAGGCGTGCCCAGGTTCTGCAGGCCGAACCGCGACGCGCCGTTCTCCTTCTGCAACTGGTCGCGCTCCTTTTGCGACAGTCGCCTGAACCCACCTCCGGAGCCGGAGCTCCCGCTCGGCACGGCGATCGGTCGCGACACGGTCATGTCCGTACCGACCCCGGTCAGCGGAGCAAGGACTTTCGCCTGCGCCTGGTTGAGGCCTGTCGACAGCGCGTTCACGGTCACGACCAGGCCGACGCCGACGGCAAGGCCGAGCGCGGTGAGCAGCGTGCGCCCCTTGCGTCGCCGCAGCTCGGAAAACATGTAACTGAGATAGAACACGTGATCGCTCCTTGTGTCGGTCCGGTTGGGTGATTCGGACTGCGCTCGACAAGGAGTACTGCTGCGTCGTAAGAGGGTCATGAACTGCACCTGAAGAGAGGCTGAAGATCAGGCCACACTCTTAGGAAATTCTCAGGTGTCGTTCAGCTGCGATTCATTCCCGCGTGCCACGCTCGAGGTGAGACCGTGATCCAGCCGATCCAAGCGACCGCGACGACAACCGAGACGGCGACCGACCCTGCCTCGGTTGGCCACGTGCTCGTCGTCGACGACGATCGCTCGCTTCGCCGAGCAGTCGCACGCGCGCTCGAGCTCGAGGGTTACGAGGTGCAGGTCGCCGAAGACGGGCTCCAGGCGCTGGCGTCTTTCGACGAGGATGCGACCCCGCCCGATGCGGTCGTCCTCGACATCCTGATGCCGAACCTCGACGGGCTCACCACCTGCCGCGCCATTCGCGCCAAGAGTCGCGTGCCGATCCTGATGCTGACTGCAAGGCAGAGTGTCGACGAGCGCGTCGAAGGTCTCGAGGCCGGCGCCGACGACTACCTCTCGAAGCCGTTCGCCGTCGTCGAGCTGATCGCGCGCGTGCGTGCGCTGCTGCGGCGGACCAGCTTCGACGAGGACGTGCTCCGCTACGGCGACCTCGAGCTCGACCGGGGTGAGCGCCGCGCCCGCCGTGGCGGCCGCCAGCTCGAGCTCACGCGGATCGAGTTCTCCCTGCTCGAGTTGCTCATGTCCCACCCGCGCAAGGTGCTTTCGCGGGCGACGATCTTCGAACAGGTGTGGGGGTACGACCTCGCCTTTGCTTCCAATTCGCTCGAGGTCTATGTCGGCTATCTGCGACGCAAGACCGAAGCCGAGGGCGGTGCTCGGCTGATCCACACGGTTCGTGGCATCGGCTATGTCCTCCGCGACGAATCGTGAGCAGAGCCTCCGCATGAGTCTGCGCGCACGCCTGACGATCGGAACCGCGTGCACTTTGGCGCTCGCAATCTGCGTCGGCTTTCTCGCTGCCTACTTCGTCGTCCGCGGTCAACTGCGAGGAGAGATCGACACTTCACTCAAAGACAGGGCGATCGCGATGGTTTCGTTCGCCGGCAAGACGTCTCCCTCGACGCTACGGAGGCTCCCGCGGAATCTCCCGATTTCAGCTCCGAAGCTGGGAGGCCCAGCCGGGTACGCCCAGTTCGTCAGCGCCGGCGGCACGATCTCCCTGCCTGCCAACGAAGACATCCTCCTTCCAGTCGGCGGGGCCGCTGCGGTCGCCTCCGGGCGCCAAGACGCTTTCTACAAAGACGCGACCGTCGCCGGGACGCACCTCCGGATCTACACGACGCAGCTCGACCAGCAAACTGCGATCCAGATCGCGCGTCCGCTCACGGAGATCGACCACTCCCTCGCGCGTATTCGCCTGCTGTTCCTGCTCGTCTCACTCGGTGCCGTCGCAGGGGCAGTCGCTGTCGGCATGGCCGTCTCGCGCGCAACCCTGCGGCCGGTCAAGCGCCTAACCGACGACGCGGAACGCATCGCGGCGACAGGCAATCTCAGTGAGCGAACGGATGAAGACCGCTCGGACGAGCTCGGCAGGCTGGCGGTCGCCTTCAACACGATGCTCGACGCGCTGGCCAAATCGGTCAGCGCCCAACGCCAGTTGGTCGCGGATGCCTCGCACGAGCTGCGCACGCCGCTCGCCTCGGCGCGCGCCAATCTCGAGCTCGTCGAGCTGCACGACACACTGCCGGCGGAAGAGCGCCGGCGAATCGTCGCGGACGCGTTGCTCGAACTGCGTGAGATGACGCATCTGATCGAGGAGCTTGTGGAGCTCGCACGCGGCGACGTGCACATCCCCACGAAGCAACCAACCCGGCTCGACCACCTCACCGAAGAGGCAATTGCGACAGCGGCTCGCCGTTCCCAGATCAGTTTCCGCACAGACCTGAATCCCACGCTCGTCGACGCAGCGCCTGCCGTGTTGGGTCGCGCGATCTCGAATCTGCTCGACAATGCCGTCAAGTGGAGCCCCGACGGTGCTCCGGTCGAGGTGAAGGTCAGAGATGGGACCGTCACCGTGCGCGACCACGGCCCCGGCATCGCGGCGGCCGACCTTCCACACGTCTTCGACCGGTTCTATCGCGCGGCGGGTGCGCGCAAGCTCCCCGGCTCCGGACTCGGCCTCGCGATCGTGCGTCAGGTCGCCGAAGCGCATGGCGGCACGGTCACGGCCGAGCGTGCCGATGGAGGCGGCTCTACTTTCACGCTCCACCTGCCGGTGCGCACGGCCTCGGTGACGAGCGACTCAGTTTCGCCCGAGCTCGCACCCGCGTAGGGACACGCAACATTAGAGGCGTTTTTCGACTCGCCCGCGTGTGTATCGCACTCCGAACCAGCCGACGATGATCACGCCGACGACGGCGGCGCCCGCGTAGAGGCCGTACCGCTGGATTGCGTCGGCCGCTGCCCGGCCGCCGTAGTAGGCGGTCAATCCGACCGCCGTCGCCCAGGCGATCCCCCCGGCCGCGTTCCAGAACAGGAATCGCCACCATCGCATGCGCGAGAGGCCCGCGATCCAGGCGACCGTGTAGCGCAGAATCGAAACGAAGCGGCCGAAGAAGACCGTCTTGCCGCCGTGGCGTTTCATCAGCCCTTCGGCCCGTGGGAGGACGCGGTCGCTGTATCGGCTCAGCCAGCGCCAGCGCCTGAAGAGCGCCCGACCGCCGAGGCGGCCGATGAGCCAGTAGCCGAGGTTGTCGCCGACGATTGCTCCGGCCGCGGCGATCGCGATCACCGACACGATCGAGTAGTGCCCCTCGGAGGCGAGCACCCCGAACGCGATCAGTGCGGTCTCGCCGGGCAGCGGGATCCCGAACGACTCGATCATGACGACGGCGAACAGGATCGGCAGTCCGTGTTGGGTGACGAAGTGCGTCATCTCTGCTCGAGCGGAACCCCGGTGCGGGTTGCGGGCCAGCCTGCTTCGTTGTCAGCGACGATGTACTAGCGAAGCTCCTGCGTCATCGAACCGAGAAAGAAAACAGCCGTTGCAGCAGTTTCGCGAGTGGAGCGTACCGGGATCGAACCGGTGACCTCCGGCTTGCAAAACTAGGCGACTTCCGCTCAACCATGCCTGTTTGAGGCGGTGCGCGCCAGCTTGCGCGCCACGGAATCCCCACCTAATGTGAGACCGAAGGCCAAGTATGAGCAGCCGACACACCTATCCAGGGATTCGCACGCGACACTCGCGCTCTTGTCCATCCCGGTCAGGGCGCGACTGCACAGCCGAGAGAAAGAACGGCTGCCGGCCGGCGTTCGAAGCGTGGGTGTTTGACCGCCGTTCCGGTTCGAAAATCCGCAAGACGTTCCCGACTCTTAGCGCCGCGAAATCGTGGCGATCCGATGCGCTTAGCCAGCTTCAGCGGGGCCGGCTCATCTCGACAACGCGAAAGACGCTGCGCGAAGCAGCCGAGGCATGGCAGGCCGGTGCCGAGGCCAAGCCACCTGTGATCCTGACGCGCTCGGGCACGCGATACAAGCCGAGCGTTCTGCGCGGATACGAGGCCGACATGCGCAACTACGTTCTGCCGGACCTCGGCGGCGTCCGCCTTGCAGACGTTCGGCGCGGAGACTTGCAAGAGCTCGTTGACCGCCTGATCGGCCGAGGCCTGTCCGCGAGCAAGGTACGTAATGTGCTGATGCCAGTGAGAGCGCTTTACCGACATGCAATCGAGCGTGACGACATCCTCGTCAACCCGACATCAAACCTACGACTACCCGCCGATTTGGGACGACGAGAACGCGTGGCGACGGCGGCCGAGGCGGTCAGTCTTCTCGTGTCTCTCCGGGAGCAGGATCGGGCGCTTTGGGCGACCGCGTTCTACGCAGGTCTGCGTTTGGGCGAGCTACAGGCGCTGCGTTGGGTTGACGTGGATCTCGCCGCCGGCGTCATCCGAGTCGAGTGGAGCTGGGATGTGAAGGAAGGCTTGATCGAGCCGAAGAGCCGCAAGGGTGTCCGGCGTGTGCCTATTACGGGCGCTCTACGCGATTACTTGACAGCACACAAGGTGCTGACGGGCCGCGCCGGACCCGATTTCGTGTTTGGGTCGCAAGCCGACCGACCATTCACGCCTTCGCACATCCGGAAATACGCATCGCTCGCGTGGGACGCGGCGAATGCAGACAGGGAGGAGCAGGGGCTTGAGCCGCTGAATCCAATTGGACTTCACGAGTGCCGGCACACGTTCGTGACTCTCATGTTCGATGCGGGCCTCAGTCTTGAGCGTATTGGCGACTACGTCGGACATTCGTCGACCTATATGACCGATAGGTACCGACATCTGCTCGAGGGGCATGAGGCTGAGGCGGCGCTCCTTCTAGACGCTTACCTAGCTCGTGCTGACACGCGGCGGCGAGCCGGCGATGGATCTTTCAAAGACCGGCCGTCAGGCAGCCGCCGGCTGGCGAAAGCCGGTTCAAGAAGAAAGGCAGCTGCCGAAGCTGGCGATCTCGGCGAAGCCGCGGGCCGTGGGAGGGGAGCCGGACCCGAGTAAGTCCGATCTACCCCTGTCGGATGTCCTCCGGCCAGGCATGTGACTGTCGCGCTTTGTTGGAAGTACGACAACGCGTGCCGACCGTTTATCAAGGGGATCTCTGCTGGGTGGACAGCGCGGTGTAGGAAACTGCTGCTCTATCCACTGAGCTACGGGGGCCCGAGGGCAGCGTAGCGCGCGAACGCCGCCAGTCGGTTTGCTGGCGGCGTTTAGCCGGCGTTACGACCCCGTCGAGTCGCGCGGTTGGCGAGTCGCGGCTAGCCGAGGCGCACGG
>DAITAW010000073.1:0-13057 GCA_036824055.1 Gaiellaceae bacterium
GCCAGTTGCAGGTCTTCCGTGCGGCGCATGAACATCGCGCGTACGAGACCGAGGTAGTAATAGAGGCTGACGAGCGTGGCAAGCACGCCGACGATCACGAGCCAGGTCCAGCCGTGCCGATACGCGGCGGCGAAGACGTAGAACTTGCCGACGAAGCCGCCGGTGAGGGGGAAGCCGGCAAACCCGAGCATGAACGTCCACATCGAGATGCCGAGCAGCGGCCGCTCCCAGCCGAACCCCGCCATGTTCTCGAAGGTGACGGGCACTCCGAGCTCGCGCTCGCGCGCCGCGACGACTCCGAAGGAGCCAAGCGACATCGCCGCATACGGGATGAGGTAGTAGATGAGCGCCCGCGCACCAAGGCTCGAGTTCGAGGCGACCGCGATCAGCATGAAGCCGGCATGTGACACGGAGGAGTAGGCGAGCATCCGCTTCACGCCCTTCTGCACGAGCGCCGCGAGGTTGCCGATCACGAGCGAGCAGACGGCGATCACTGCGAGCGCCCGCGTCCAGACGTACGCGTCGCCCGGGAAGGCGGTGACGAGGATCCGCAGCGTGACGACGAGGGCGACCGTCTTCGTCGCCGCCGCCATGAACGCGGTCAGCGGGGTCGGTGCGCCTTCGTAGACATCGGGCGTCCACATGTGGAACGGCGCCGCGGAGGCCTTGAACGCCAATCCTGCGATGAGCATGGCGAGGCCGAACAGGAGGAGCGCATCGTGCGCATGCCCCGCTGCGGCGATTCCTGGAAAGTCGAGGTGGCCGGTGGCGCCGTACACGAGCGCGGATCCGAACAGCAGCACGGCCGAGCCGAAACCGCCGATGACGAGGTACTTCAACGCCGCCTCGAGACCGCTCAACCGGTCGCGATCGATCGCGCAGAGGATGTACAGGCAGATCGAGAACCATTCCAGCCCCAGGAAGAGCGTCAACAGGTTGTTCGCGCCGACGAAGAACATCATTCCGCCTCCGGCCGCGGCGAGAAGCGCGTAGTACTCGCCGATGTGATCCTCTCGCCAGCGCTCGGCGTAGGAGATCGCCGTGGCAGCGAGCCCCGAGCCGGCGACGATGATCGCAGTCAGCTGCGCGAGGCGGTCGCGGCGGAACGCGTCCACGACGACGCCGTGCCCGTGCGGAGACTTGACGTACAGCGCGATCGCAAAGCCGAGCGCAGTCGCGTACCCGAGCGCGCACAGGGTCGCGGTCACGGCCTTGCGCGAACGGGCGGGCGCGAGGACCGCGCAGAGCAACGCCAGCGCCGAGGCCGCCAGCAGCGAATTGACAGGCGCGAGCGCGAACCAGTCGATGTGCGGTCGCGGGATCACTTGAATCCCTGGGCGACATCGGCCTGCGGTTGATCGTTGCGGAACGAGTGCTGCGTGATCGCCGCGGGCCAGGCGGAGAGGGCGAGCAGGCAGGCAAGCATCGGCACGACGACGCCGAGCTCCGCGGGCCGGAGGTCGAGGGCTGCATCGGAGACCGCGGGGCCGACGTCGCGATGGAGGATCGCGGAGACAAGCCGCAGCACGTACGCCGCGGCGAGCACGATCGCTACCGCTCCGACTACGGACCAGCCCCAGCCGTGCCGGAAGACTCCGGCAAGGATCAAGAACTCACCCGCGAACGCGGAGGACAACGGCACCGCCAGTGCGATCACGCCCGACGTCAGCAGGACCGTGGCGAGCACCGGCCGCCCGCGCGCAATGCCTCCTAGTCGCGAGAGCTCTCCGGTGAGCGTTCGCCGTTCCACCATTCCGGCCAGCAGGAAGAGCGTCGCCGAGACGAGGCCATGGTTGACCATCTGCAGGACCGAGCCGTCCAGTCCGAGGTCGTTCACCGAGAAGACGCCCATCGTGATCAGACCCATCTGCGCGAGCGACGAGTACGCGATCACGCCGCGGATGTCCGGTGCCCGGAACGCGAGCAGCGAGCCGTAGATCAAGCCGATCGCGGCCAGGGCGAGAATGGGCGCGCGATAGTGCTGCGCCGGCTCGGGGAACTTCGTGACCGCGATCCGGAGAAAGCCGTATGCGGCGGCTTTCGAGACGACCCCGGAGAGGATCGCCGCGACCTCCGGTGATGACTCGCGATACGCGTCGGGCAGCCAGCCGTGCAGCGGAAAGAGCGGTGCCTTGATCGCGAACGCGGCGACGAAGCCGAGGAAAATCCAGTCGCTCGAGCTCTGCCCGATCTGAACGAGGTCGAAGGTGTTCTGTGACAGGCCGTAGACGACGATCGAGGCCAGCATCAGCAACGATCCGGCCATCGTGAAGAGGACGAACTTCAGGGTTGCGGCCATCCTTCCGGGCCCGCCCCAAACGCCGACGAGCACGTAGAGCGGGATCATCATCGCTTCGAAGAACGCGTAGAAGAGGAGCAGGTCCTGCGCGGTGAAGACGCCGATGACCGCTCCCGTCAAGAAGAGCATCAGCCCCAAATACGCGCGCAGGCGCTCGCGGCCGGCCCAGAAGCCGTAGGCGATCGCTGCCGCCATCGCAATCACGGTCAGTCCGATCAGCCACACCGAGAAGCCGTACACGCCGACGTGGTAGGAGACGTGCAGATCGCTGAACCAGTTCCGCTGCTGCGCGAACTGGAGTCCGCCGTGCGCGAAGTCGTAGCGGACGACGAGCTGGATCCAGATGCCGACCTCGGCGAGTGCGGCGAGCAGCGCCAAGGCGCCGGCCGAGACGTCGTTGAGCGGGAGGGCCCAGATGACGAGCGCGGCCGCGAGCGGGAGGACGATCAGGAGAGTTGTCACTCTTACCTCACCGCCACGAAGACGATTGCGAGGACGGCGACGCTCGACGCGATCGCAAGTGCGTAAGTGCGCAGCAGCCCGGTCTGCGCGCGCGCGACGAGTCGGCCGAGGTCACGCGTGTCCTGTCCGAGCGAGTGCGAGGACTCGTCGACCAGCGGGTCCTCGATCCAGCCGTAGAGGCCCTTCGCGACCCAGACTGTCGGGCGGTAGAAGAGCGCGTCGTACAGCTCGTCGAAGTAGAACTTGTGCTCGAGGACGCGCTGCGGGAATGCGTAGCGCGGGACGGCGTAACGCCGGGTGCCGTAATACAGCCAGGCCACGTACATGCCGCTGAGGCCGAAGAGCAGTGCCAGTGCCGATGTCATCCACTCCTGCCAGCTCTTCGGGCTGACGGTCGGTTCCGCCGCGGTGCGGAGCCAGGTCTCGATGGGGTGCCAGAGCGGCGCCCACTGGATCCAGCCGCCGACCACGGCGAGCACGGCGAGGATCGCCACGGGCACGGCAAGCGACAGGCCGACGACGTCGCTCTTCAGTGCGTGGAAGTGCTCCCGCACGAAGGGGCTCGGCTCGCCCCAGAAGACGAGGAAGAGCAGCCGGAAGGTGTAGAGGCCGGTCAGAAACGTGCCCGCGAGGCCGACCACCCAGAGGACGTAGCCGTACGCGCCGTGGTCCAGCGCGGCCGCCAGGATCGAATCCTTGGAGAAGAAGCCGGCGAACGGAAAGATCCCGACGAGGGCGAGTGACCCGATCAGGAATGCGAGGTACGTCCGCGGCATCAACTGACGCAGGCCGCCCATCTTGCGGATGTCCTGCTCGTTGGCCAGCGCGTGGATGACGATGCCGGCGGCCATGAAGAGCAGCGCCTTGAAGAAGGCGTGCGTCATCAGGTGGAACATCCCGTTCGCGTACGCGCCCAGGCCGACGCCGAGGAACATGTAGCCGATCTGCGACATCGTCGAGTACGCGATCACGCGCTTGATGTCGACCTGGACGAGCGCGATCAATCCCGCCACGAGGAGCGTGCCCGCGCCGAGGCCTGCCGCAAGGTCCGCGACACGCGGTGCCTGCTCGAAGATCGCATGCGTGCGCACGATCAGGTAGACGCCCGCAGTGACCATCGTCGCCGCGTGGATGAGGGCGCTGACGGGCGTCGGGCCCTCCATTGCGTCCGGCAGCCAGGTCTGCAGCGGAAGCTGTGCCGATTTGGCCACCGCACCGCCGAGCAGGCCGAGCGCGACGAGTGTCGCAACCGTCGAGCTGTACTGGCCGCCGAGGATGCCGAACTCGACCGAGCCCGCCTTCTTGATCAGCAGGAAGAGCGCGAGCGCCATCGTCGCGTCGCCGATCGCGTTCATGATGAATGCCTTCTTCGCTGCCGCGACGGCGCTCGGCCGCTCCTGCCAGAAGCCGATCAACAGGTACGACGAGAGCCCGACCATGCCCCAGCCGGCGAGCAGGAGCAGCAGGTTTCCGCCCTGGACGAGGAGCAGCATCGAGAAGACGAACAGCGCCATGTAAGCGAAGTAGCGGCGCTCCTCCTTGTCGCCGTCCATGTAGCCGATCGAGTAGGCGACGATCAGCGCTCCCACTCCGCTGACGATCAGCATCATGAACACGGAGAGCGGGTCGATCATCACCGCGAAGCCGGAGCGGTACGAGCCGGCGGAGATCCACGTCCACGCAGTCGAGACGATCGTCCGCTCACCTCCGCTTCGCCCGAGCAGGCCGATGAAGGTCGCGACTGCGCCGCCAAAGGCGACGAAGCACGAAAGGGTCGCGAGGTAGCCGGCGGTACGACGGGAGATGCGCTCGCCCGCGAGGGTGATCAGTCCGGCCGCGGCGAGCGGTGACAGCAGGCAGATCCAGGCCCCGGAGATCATCCGCGGAGCGAGTTGAGCCGGTCGACGTCGAGCGGGACGTGCTTGCGGTTGAGCGCGACGATCAGGCCGAGGCCGACGACCACCTCTGAGGCCGCAACGGCCATCACCGCGAGCGCGAAGATCTGACCGTCGCCGTTGTTCAGATGGCGGGCGAAGGCGATCAGCGCCAGGTTGGCGCCGTTGAGCATGATCTCGAGCGAGAGCAGGACGATGAGCGGATTGCGCCGGATCAGCACTCCCAGCGCGCCGACGCCGAAGAGGAAGCCGGCCACGCTGAGGTACCAGGCGGTGCTCGGCCCCATCACAGCGGTGGCGCCTCTTCTGCCGTCGTGCGCGAGTGGGCTCCGAGAATGACGCCTCCGATCGCGGCGACGAGCAGGACGATCGAGGTGATCTCGAAGGCGAGCAGGTGGTCGGTCAGGAAGAGGCGCCCGATGTAGCTCGGCGTCCCGAAGGTGCCGACAACGTGATGCGAATGCGCCAGCTCGCCGCCGGCCTTGAGGCCGATCACGACCACGATCTCCACCAGCAGCGCGCCGGCCGCCAGGACTGCGCCGATCGCCTGCCAGCTCGGTCCGCCCGTCCAGGGCGATTCGGTTCGCGGGCCGACGTACGCGATGACGAAGAGGAACATCACCATCACGGCGCCGGCGTAGACCATCACCTGCGCCGCGGCGACGAATTCGGATGACTGCAGAAGGTAGAGGACGGCGAGCGAGCCGAGATTGCCGATCAGCGCCAGCGCCGAGTAGAAGGGGTTCGTGAACGAGACGACCGCGACCGCGGAGCCGAGACAGGCGAAGGCGGCGCCCACCCACACCGCCCACACGAGGACGTTGCCGACCGACGCGACGATCATGAGTTGTCCTTGTAGTACGGGATCGGCGTGTCGTAGAGGTCGCGGTCCGCGACGGGGATCTTCTTGATCGGCTCCGCGAGCAGCATGTCCTTGGTGTAGATGAGGTCGTCGCGGGAGTACTCGGAGATCTCGTATTCGTTGCCGAGCGTGATCGCGTCGAACGGGCAGGCGAGCTCGCAGTAGCCGCAGAAGATGCAGCGGCTCATGTTGATCTCGTAGATGCGCGCGTAGCGCTCGCCCGGCGAGACGCGGTTCTCCGGCGTGTTCTCTTCCGCCACGACGCGGATGCAGTCGGCGGGGCAGGCTGCGGCACAGAGCGAGCAGCCGACGCACTTCTCCAGCCCGTTCTCGTGCTTGTGCAGTCGGTGTCGTCCGCGGAAGCGCGGATAAACCGGACGCTTGTACTCCGGGTACTGCTGTGTGATCGGCTTCTTGAACAGCTGCCGGAACGTGACGGCGAAGCCCTTGACGCTGTCGAGGGGTTGTGGGCTCACGAGACCCAGACCACCAGCAGGGCTGTGACGACGGCGTTGATCGTCGCCACGGGCAACAGGATCTTCCAGCCGAAGCGCATCAGCTGGTCGTAACGGAGCCGCGGCACCGACGCGCGGATCCAGATGAAGACCGAGATGAAGATGAAGACCTTGAGGAGGAACCAGAGAGGCCCGAGCGGCGCGTACGGGCCGTGCCAGCCGCCGAAGAAGAGGGTGACGGCGAGTCCGGAGAGGGTGATCAGGTTGATGTACTCGGCCGTCTGGAAGAGGCCCCAGCGCATGCCGCCGTACTCCGTGTGGTAGCCCGCGACGAGCTCCGTGTCGGCCTCGGGGAGGTCGAACGGCGGCCGGCTCGTCTCGGCGATCATCGCGAAGAAGAACACGATCAGCCCGGCGAGCTGCGGGATGAAGAACCAGATCGTCGCGCCCTGCTTGTTGACGATGTCCACGAGGTTGAGCGACTGTCCCATCAGGACGACGCCCAGCACCGACAGGGCGAGTGACACCTCGTAGGAGACGAGCTGCGCGCAAGTCCGCATCGAGCCGAGCAGCGCGAACTTCGACTGCGACGCCCAGCCGCCGATGATCGCGCCGTAGACGCCGATCGAGCCGAGCGCGAAGATCAGGATCAGCGCGATCGACACGTTCGCGATCTCACCGTTGACGTGGTAGTGCCAGATCTGCCAGCCGGCTCCGAAGGGGATCACGGCAAACGCCGCGAGCGCCGTGAACATCGAGATGATCGGCGCGGCGATGTAGAGGGGATGTCGTGCGGCGACCGGGAAGAAGCTTTCCTTACGCACGAGCTTGATCAGGTCCGCGAACGGCTGGAGCAGCCCGAACGGGCCGGCGCGGTTCGGGCCGTAGCGGTTCTGCATGCGTCCGAGCAGCTTTCGCTCCAGCCAGGTCGTGTACGCGAACGCGAGCATGATCAGGTTCACGATCACTCCGGCCTTGATCAGAGAGATCCACCACGGCTCTCTCACTTCGAGATCTCCACGGTCGGCTTCAGGTCACCCGCGAAATCCTCCGAGACGCGCACGACCCCGGGACGGAGCTCGCGGCTCAAGCGCGCGCGCAGCCGAACCGAGGTTCCGTTCGACCGGATCGTGATCTCCTCGCCGTTTCTGATCCCGCGCGAGCGAGCGTCCTGTTCCGACAGTTCCGCCTCGGCTTGCGGCCGCTGGAAGTCGAGCTCGCGCACGCGTTCGACCGCCGGTCCCGAGAAGAGCGGGCGGTAGCGGACGAGACGGAGGCCGCCGTCGTGGCTCGGTTCTGCGGGCACGTCGACGGGAGCGCTCGCGCCGGTGGGCGCCGGCAGGGGCGCTCGCTCGCCGAGGTCACCGAAGGGGATGCCGCCGAAGGCGATCCCCGAGACCTCTTCGAAGACGAGCGACGGATACGGAGAGAGCTCGACGTCGAAACGCTCTGCCAGCTTCGAGATCCAGGCGAGCTCGTCCGGCACGGGCGGGATGACGGTCCGGCGCAGCCGCTGCACCCGCCCTTCGAGGTTCACGTAGGTCCCATCACGCTCGAGATAACTCGTTCCAGGCAGGACGAGATCGGCCCAGCCGGCAGCCAGCCCCTGGAACATGGAGACCACGAGCACGCGCTCGGCGCTCTCCGCGAGAGCGCGGACGTCCGGATTGGCCGCAGCTTCGTCGCCGGACACGATCAGCAGGCCGATCGGGTCCGGGCTCGGCGACTCCGCATCGTCCGAGCACGACCACGCGTCGCACACTCCGCGTCCGTTCGCCGTCTCCGGAATGTAGAAGGCGCCGCTGGCGCCGAGTCGCTGGGCCAGTGCCGCGACCTTTGCGCCGCCGTGGCCGCCCGGGCCGCACCAGATCAGGATCGCCCGCTCCGCGCCGCGCACGGCCTGCTCGTCGAGCTCGTACACCACGCGTGCGCCGCGACGGCGCGCTTCCTTGATCCAGAGCTCGACGATCGGGGCACGCTCGACGACCGGCCCGTCGCCGAGGACCGCCACGACGTCGGCGTCGCGGATCGCCGACAACGGCACGCGGAATCCGTCCAGCGCGTCCGACACCTCCTCGGGGAAGAAGGCCGTGTGCGCGCCGAGCCCTCGACGCAGAAGCTTGCCGAGCGCGTAGGCCTGCTCGACCGTCTCGGAGCCCGAGAGCGCAGTAACGATGCGCCCGTTCGCTTCGCGGAGCAGTCGCTCGGCCTCGTCGAGCGCGCGCTCCCACGAGACCTCCTCGAAGCCGCGACGGCGCACGCGAAGGATCGGATCGCGCAGGCGGTCCTCGGCGTGGAGGTGCGCGTACGAGAAACGGCCCTTGTCGCAGAGCCAGCCGTCGTCCACCTCCGGATGGTTCCGCGACAGGATCCGCTTGACCTTGCCCTCGCGGGTCGTCGCGTTGACGTTGCAGCCGACGGGGCACATCCCGCAGACGGTCGGAACGTCCTGGATCTCCCAGGGCCGCGCCTCGAATCGATACGTGGTGGAGGTCAGCGCACCGACGGGGCAGAGCTCGATCACGTTGCCGGTGAAGGGAGCGCGGTAGGGCTCGTCGCCGAAGGTGGCGATCATGGTCCCAGCGCCCCGGTCGACCGCGACGAGCTGGCCGTCCTCGGCCACGCCTTCGCTGAAGCGGGTGCACCGGTAGCAGAGGATGCACCGTTCGCGGTCGAGTGCGATCAGCGGCGAGACCGGGATCGGCTTCTCGAACGTGCGCTTCGGGAACGTCATGCGCGTGTTGCCGGGCCCGTAGCGGAACGTCAGGTCCTGCAGCGGGCACTCGCCGCCCTTGTCGCAGACCGGGCAGTCGAGCGGATGGTTGACGAGGATGAACTCCAGCGTGGCGTTCTGCGCGTCGGCTGCGACCTGCGACGTCAGCGCGGTGCGCACGACCATCCCCTCCTGCGCCGTCAACGTGCAAGCGGCCTGCGGCTTCGGCGGCCCCGGCTCGACCTGGCAGAGGCACATGCGACAGGCCCCGACGGGCGCTCCGAGCCGCGGCTCGTAACAGAAGACGGGAATCTCGATCCCGGCGGCAAGGGCGGCCTCGACGAGGCCGGTCCCCTTCGGCACCTCGACGGCGAGGCCGTCGATCGTGAGCTTGACGGTCTTGGCCGGGCTCACGGCGTTATCCCTCCTTGTGGCTCAGAGCCACAAACCCGATATGGCCACGACGCGCATGGCTTACCGAGGCGGTTTCGAGGAGCTAGTGGCTCTGAGCCACGAAGTCGGGCATGGGTTGTCACGCCGGCACCGCCGCGGTCGGGCTGTGCGAGTGGACCGCGACCGGGGCGAGCACGTCGTGCAGCGGAGACGAATCGCCGAACGGACAGCCGCTTTGCTCGACATGCGCGACGAACTCGGCGCGGAACTTCTCGACGTAGCTTGCGACTGCGACCGCCGCCGTCTCGCCGAGCGGGCAGAGGCACTTGCCGTTGATGCGATCGCACACGTCCAGCAGAAGATCGAGCTCGGACTGCAAGGCGTCGCCCGACTCCAGCCGCCGCAGGATCTGCGTCATCCACCGCGTTCCTTCGCGGCACGGCGTGCACTTGCCACACGACTCGTGCTCGTAGAACTCCGAGATGCGGATCCCGAGTTGCACCATGCAGCAACGGTCGTCGAGTGCAACGACGCCGGCCGATCCCATTGCCGTGTTCAGCTTGAGAAGAGAGTTGAAGTCGTAACCGACGTCGATCTCGTCGCCCTTCAGGATCACCGTCGACGAGCCGCCCGGGATGACTGCCTTTAGCTCGCGGCCGTCCGAAATGCCTCCGCCGAAGCCGTAGATCAACTCGCGCAGGCTCGTGCCGTTCTCGATCTCGTAGTTGCCGGGCCGCTCGACGTGACCGGAGACCGACACGAGTCGAGTTCCCCGCGAATCGGGCACGCCCAGCTTTGCGTACTCGGCTCCGCCCATCTCGATGATCGGCGGCAGCGTCGCCAGGGTCTCGACGTTGTTCACGACCGTCGGCGAGGCATAGAGCCCCTGGATTGCCGGAAACGGAGGCTTCGTGCGCGGCTGGCCACGCTTGCCCTCGAGCGACTCGAGCAGCGCAGTCTCCTCGCCGCAGATGTACGCGCCGGCGCCGCGGTGCAGCACGATCGTCACGTCGCCGCGCAAGTCGGGACGCGCCTCGACCTCCTTCAGCGCGCTGAGCAGGATCTCGTAGGGACCTGTGTACTCCCCGCGGATGTAGACGAACACGTTCTTCGACTCGATCGCGTGCGCGGCGATCAGGCAGCCCTCGAGGAACCGGTGCGGGACGCGCGACATGATCTCGTTGTCCTTGAAGCTGCCCGGCTCGGACTCGTCGGCGTTCACCACCACGTAGTGCGGATTCGGGTTCTGCTCGGGCTTCGGGACGAACGCCCACTTCCGGCCCGTGGGAAAGAAGGCGCCACCGCGGCCGCGCAGCTCCGACGCGATCACCTCGTCGATCACCACCTGGGACGTCAGGCCACGCGCTTTCCGGAGGGAGCCGTAGCCGCCGATCTCCTCGTACTCGGCGAGGCGCGTCAGATCGCGCTCGTCTGTCCCGGCCATGACGATCAAGCGCTGCTTACTCGCCATTGCGCAGCTCCTGCACGATCGCCGGCACGTCGCCGGGCCTCACATGCGTGCGGTAGTGATGATCGACCGAAACGACGGTCGCCCAGCCGCAGCCGCCGAGGCACTCGATCGGCCGCAGCGTCACCTCGCCGTCCTCCGTTGTCTCGCCTGCGCGGATCCCGAGCTCCTGCTCGAAGCTTTCGAGCACCTGCTGTGCGCCAACGAGCGCGCACGAGACATTGGTGCACACCTCGACCATGTGGCGTCCGATGGGCGCGAGATGGAGCACGTCGTAGAACGAGGCGACCGCCTCGCAGAACGCCGGCGTCGTGCCGAGCGCGTCTGCACACTCACGCAACGCCTCCGGTGACAGGTAGCCGTGCTTCTCCTGCGCGAGTCGCAGCGCCGGCAGCGTCGCGGAGCGCCAGTTCGGATACTGCTCCTTGATCTCCTGCACGTCGTCGTAGTACGTGCTCACCGGTCGACCTCGCCCATGACGGTGTCGAGCGAGCCGACGACGGCGATCATGTCGGCCACGAGCGCTCCCCGCATGCAGGTTGCGGTGGCCTCCAGCGCGACGAACGACGGGGCCCGGAACTTCACGCGCCACGGCTTCGGCCCGCCGTCCGACACGACGTAGCAACCCAGCTCGCCACGCGGTGACTCGATCGTCAGGTACACCTCGCCCTCGGGCACACGGAAGCCCTCGGTGACGATCTTGAAGTGATGGATGAGGGACTCCATTGACGTGTGGAGCTCCTCGCGCGGTGGCAACACGACCTTGCGGTCGTCCGCGATCCAGGGCCCGTCGGGCATCCGCCGCATGGCCTGCTCGACGATCTTCACCGACTCGCGCATCTCCTCCATCCGGACGCGGTAGCGAGCGTAGACGTCACCCTCGTCGTAGACGGGCACCCGGAAGTCGACCTGGTCGTAGGCGAGGTACGGCTCCGCGCGCCGGAGATCCCAGTCGACGCCCGAACCCCGAAGAACCGGCCCGGACTGCCCGAGCGCGATCGCATCGTCGGCGGAGAGGAGGCCGATGCCCTGCGTGCGCTCGAGCCAGATCTCGCTGCGATCGATGAGCGTCTCGTAGTCGTCGATCGCCTTCGGCATCACCTCGACGAACTTCGCGCATTCCTCCCAGAAGCCCGGCGGCACGTCCTCGGCCAGGCCGCCGACCTGGAAGTAACGCGTGTGCATCCTGAAGCCGGCGACGAGCTCGAAGAGATCGAGGATGCGGTCGCGCTCGCGGAAGCAGTACCAGAACATCGAGATCGCTCCGAGCTCGAGCGCGGCGGTTCCGAGCCAGACGAGATGCGAGTGGATCCTGTTCAACTCTGAGAGCAACATGCGCATCCAGGTCGCGCGCGACGGCACCTCGATGTCGAGCAGCTTCTCGACAGCGAGGACGAACACGAGCTCGTTGGCCTGGAACGACAAGTAGTCGATCCGCGGCGCGTACGTGATCCCCTTCCACCAGCTCTTCTGCTCCATGCTCTTCTCGAAGCCGGTGTGCAAGTAGCCGATCACCGCGGCAAGCCCGACGACCTCCTCCCCGTACAGGTCGACGACGAGTCGCAGCACGCCGTGCGTTGATGGATGGTTCGGCCCGAAGTTGACCGTGAGGACGTCCTCGGAGGACCGCAGGTCCTCGCGCACTTGCAGGACGCTCGGGATCGGCGAGGGGATACGTGTTCCCTCGTAGATCTTCGGACGCTCTGGTGCGACCGCCACCTACTCCTCTCCCGAGAAACGGACCGGCTCGCCGCCGATGGGGTAGTCCTTGCGCAGCGGATGGCCTTCCCAGTCGTCGTCCATCAGGATGCGGAAGGGGTTGGGGTGGCCGTCGAAGCGAATGCCCATCAGGTCGAAGGCCTCACGTTCGTGCCAGTCAGCGGTCGGCCAGACGCTAACGAGGCTCGGAACGTGCTCGCCGTCGTCGACCCACGCCTGGAGGCGCACTCTCGGCGCGCCGGCGCGGACACCGAGCAGGTGGTAGCTGACGGAGAACCGATGCGGCTTTTGCCGAGGCAGGCGCTGGTAACCCTGCGTGGCAGGCTCGTTCAGGTCGCGGCCGCGCGCCGTCCCGATGTAACCGGAGACGCCTTTCGCTCCCCAACCCAGGTAGTCGGTCGCGGCGACGTCCGAGAGGAAGTTGAAGCCCAGCTCGTCGCGCAGATGCAGTGCGGCCTCCACCAGACGCGGCGTGTCGACGACGACTGTCGTCTCCCCGTGTTGTTCCTGAACCTCGACGAGACCCGGTACGCGGTTGTAGTTCAGGACGCGACTCCGCGGATCTCGTAGGCCGGCGGGATTCCGGCCATGACCTTCTCGTGCAGCCGGACGATGCCTTCCATCAGCGCTTCCGGTCGGGGCGGGCAGCCCGGCACGTGCACGTCGACCGCAACGATCTTGTCCACGCCCTGCAGCGTCGTGTAGTTGTTGAACATGCCGCCCGAGCTCGCGCACGCGCCCATGGCGATCACCCACTTCGGCTCGAGCATCTGGTCGTAGACCTGGCGAAG
>DAITAW010000188.1:0-2973 GCA_036824055.1 Gaiellaceae bacterium
CAGGAGGTAGCTCCCCCCGAGCGCGACCGTCGCCGAGGAAGCCGCGGTCGGATTGACGACCACCGTCCCGCCGGCAAAGTCACGGCGCCAAGCGCTGCCGACCTGGTAGCGCGCACCCGTGGCGGCGCCGAGATCCACCGTCCACTCTGAATTCCAAGGATCGATCGAGCCTTGCGTAGGCTCGAAGATGAGCGCGCTCGAGCCGCCGTTGTAGTCGAGCAAGAAGCTGGCACGCGCGTAACGCATCGACCGCACGTCGTCGGCCGGCGCGTAGGTGATCCCGATGAAGATCTTCCCAGCCTGTTGGGTCAGCCGCAGAAAGCTGTCCGACCAGTCCCAACCGGCGTCGGTGTAGTGGCCGGTGTAGCTGGTGCTGTTCTTCGACCACCATTCGCGGACCGCTCCCGACGTATACTGGATGAAACTCGAGAAGCACGCCTCCCAGCAGTCGTAGTTGATGTTCGGCAGTGCGAGCAGGCCCTGCGATGTGAGGCTCGGCCCGACGCGAGCGAGGAAGCTACGGGTCGCGGCTTCGTACGCAGCGTCCGTCGGATAAGCGGCAAGCGTCTTCCCACAGAGGTGGTAGCGCTCCGTCGAGTTGACGTCGTCGATCATCACGCCGTCCCAGCCGTCGCGCTTGAGCGTCGTCGCGACGCTCGCAACCCACGCGTCCTGGTAGGACGAGCTGCCGACGTCCATCTGCCACGTCCCCGGGTAATCGCAGAACTCCACACGCGCACCGGTCGTGTCCTTCAGGAACCACTCGGGATGTTGCGCAGCAGCTGCGCAATAGCCCACTCCGGCGGGCAACGACGGATCGTCGGTGCCACCGTGGCACGCGTAGGCGTAACTCGCGGCTGCGTTCTGGTACAGCAGCACCTTCAGCGCAGGATTCTTCGCCTTCAGCGTGGCGATCGAACCGGCGTCCCAGGCGTTCAAGACCACGTACTGGTAGCGAGAGAGGTCGCCACCCGTAGAGGCGCAATTCGTGCAAATGCGAAGCGCGCCTAGCCCGGCCGTTGCGGCCTCGGCCGAGTTGGCACGCGCCGCTCCAAAGAGGGCGAAAGCTGCGACAAGGGCGCAGAGAAATGCAAACCGGCGGACTGCGGCGGCGACCACACAACGTGGATCGACCCACCGCGCCGAGTCCTTCGTCCCTCGTTCTAGCCATCAAGCCTCGAACTAGCCCTTAGCGACCTCCTCGTACAGGCTGAGCACGTCATTGATCATGCGTTCGTTCGACAGGCGGCTGCGCGCAATCACTCGTCCGGCGGCCCCCATTTGGCGTGCACGGGCCGGGTCCGAGAGCACCGTTTCGACGGCCGCGGCGAAGGCCGGCGCTGCGCCGGGCGGCACCACCAAGCCGCTTTCGCCGTCTGCCACCAGTTCCGGCACGCCGCCGACGCCCGTTGCGACGACGGGCACGCCCGCCGCCATCGCCTCGATCACCGCGAGCGGGCAGCCCTCGTAGTCGCTCGCCAAAACGAAGCACGCCGCGCGGGAAAGAATCTCCGGAATGTCGTCGCGGCGTCCGAGCAGACGTACCGCTCCGTCTAAGCCGAGCTCCCCGATCTGACGTTCCAGTGTCCCCCGATCGGGGCCGTCACCGACGACGTGCAGCTCCGCCTGCGGACGCGTTCGGCGGATCAACGAAAACGCGTCGACGAGCAGATCGTTCCGCTTAGGAGGCGCGAAGCGCGTGACGACGACGATGCGGTCCGGTACCGGCTCGGGTGCGGTCGCAAAGCGTTCGACGTCGACGCCGTTGAAGATCACGCGGTACTGCTCTTCGCGACCGACACCGGCGGCCAGCCCGGCTGCGCGCTCCGCCTGCGACAGCGCGACGAGCGAGTGACACCAGTGCGCCGCCAGGCGCTCGAGGCCGAGGTAGAGGCGTCGCTCGGCGCCCTCCGCAGCCCAGAAGGACCAGCCGTGCGGCGTGAAGATGCAGCGCTGCCGCCGTCCTGCCGTCAGCGCCGCGAGCCGTGCAAGGAAACCCGCCTTGGACGAGTGCGCGTGGACCAGCTCGGCCCGCCGGACGAGCGGCATGAGGGTCGCCAAGGTCGCCAGGTCGCCCGGGCCCGGGTGGCGGTGCGGCCTGATTCGATGCAGCACGACACCGTCACGCCCATCGAGCTCGGTCCACATGGTGGATTCGCGCGGGCAGGCGACGTTGAGCTCGAACTTGTCCGGCGGGAGCCCTTCGACCAGCTGGATGACGTGCGCTGCCACCCCGCTGTGGAGCGGCTGGGCGGCGATCAAGATGGGTCGGCGGGTTGCCATTCCTCGGAGGGTATTGTTCGCAATCCTCGAAGCTCCCATACTCGGGGAACCGAGGAGGCACGTGGATCTCAACGAACTACTTCAGGTTCTGTGGCGGCGGAAGATCACCGTCCTTGCCGTCGCCGCGATCACCATAGGCCTAGCCGTCGTCGCCCTGCGGGTGGTCACGCCGATCTACGAATCGAGTGCGACGCTTGCCCTGACGCCCGAGGACCTGACCGGCAGCAACCAGCTGATCTTCTTCGGGACCTTGGACGCCATCGTCCCCGTGTACGCGGACGCAGCGACCTCGCGAACGACTCAGGAGCTCGCCCGCCGGAAACTGGGCAGCCCTCTCGCACCGATCACCGTCGACACCTTCAAGGGCACCGGGCTGATGAAGATCAAGGCACGGAGCACGGACCCCTACCTCGCCCGCGACACCGTGCAGACGCTCACGGACGCCTTACTCCAGCGGACGACCACGGGTGGGATCGGCATCCAGAGCTTGCGCTTGGTGGAGTTGGATCGCGCCAACCTCCCCTCGGTCGCGGTCTTCCCACGCAAGAAGCTCAGCCTGATCGTCGCGGGCCTGCTCGGAGTGGCGCTCGGTATCGGACTTGCGCTACTGCGCGAGAACTTGACGACCAAGGTGGAGACGTCGGAAGATCTTGCGCGCGTCTCGGGCGTCCCGTCGTTCGCCGAGATCCC
>DAITAW010000074.1:0-12835 GCA_036824055.1 Gaiellaceae bacterium
CGATGTGGATCTTCGTCTCCGCGTCCGAGATCTGCAGCTGCTGCACGTCGGTGTTGACCGCGACGAACTCGACCTGGTTGATGCCGGCATCGATCATGCGGTTCACCGCATTCAGCCCCGCACCGCCGACGCCGACGACCTGGATCTTTGCGAGGTACGACCCCAATGCCCCCGCGCGCGCGGGATGAAGGCGCGGCGCCGGCTCGGGCATCGGCTCGATGTAACGCGTGACCGGCGGCTCGGGGATATACGCCGGCGGCGGAGTCGGCTCAGGTGTCGGATCCGGAGCAGGAGGCCGCGGCGGCGGCGTTGGCTCCGGCTGCGAAGGCTCGGGTGTCGGATCGGGACGCGGCGGCGCCGGCGTCTCGACTTCGTCCTCCCAGGTCGGAACGTGCTCGACCGTCGACTCGTGCGGCTCTTCGGCGGGCACCTCCGGTGCTCCCTGTTCCTGCTGGCGCTGTGCCGCCTCGGTTGCCTTGAAGAGCTCCGCGAGTGGGCCCTCACGCATGCTCGCGCGCTTTCGCGCCATTGAGCACCTCCTTCGCGAGGTCGCGGTAGAGCTCGGCAGCGTCGCCCTTGGGGTCGTAGCCCAGCACGGACTGGCCCTTCACGGGAGCCTCCGCGTAGCGGATCGTCTTGCGGATCATCGTCTTGAAGACGAGATCGCCGAAGTTCTCCTTGAGGATGTCGACCGCTTCCTTCGAGTGCAGCAGGCGCTTGTCGAACATCGTCGGCAGGATCCCCTGGATCTCGACGTCCGGGTTCAGGTTCTCGCGGATCATGGACAGAGTGTTCTCCAGCTGCACCAGTCCGCGCAAGGAGAGGTACTCACACTGGACGGGGACGATCACGCCGTTCGACGCGACGAGCGCGTTGATCGTCAGCAGCCCGAGCGACGGCGGTGTGTCGATGAGGATGTAGTCGTACTTCGGCTTGACGCTCGCGAGCGCCTTCTCGAGGGCGCGCTCGCGGCCGATCATCGACGAGAGCGCGAGCTCGGCGCCGGCGAGGTCGATCGACGACACGGCGACGTCGACCTCGGCCACACGGACGATCTCCTCGATCGGAAGCTTGTGGACGAGCACGTCGAACATCGACCGCTCGATCTCGTCCGGGTTCCAGCCCTGGCTCATCGTCAGGTTGCCCTGCGGGTCCAGGTCGACGAGCAGGACCTCGTGGCCCTTCTCCTTGAGGGCGACTCCGAGGTTCAGCGTGGTCGTTGTTTTCGCCACGCCGCCCTTTTGGTTGGCGAATGAGATGACCCGGCCCAAAGGGGATCCCTTCTTAGTCGACGTGGTCCGTGTGTTGGGACGCGGAAGTAGACGTGAGAGCCCCACGGGGCGCTCTTTCGGGCCAGGATAGCGAGTTCCTCCCGATATCCCGCATGATCACGGGCCTCTCGGACGTCAGGTCTAGGTGCTCTCGACAGCCAGTGAGATGTGGAGCGTGTAGCTGAGCGTCGTCGGGACGCTGCTGACCAGGCGGACGTCGCAGGTGGCCGGGCCCAGGTTCGGGATGTCGAACGTCCGTCTGGCCTGCCCTTTGCGGAAGGTCCGGGTCACGACGACCGTGTCGTTGCAGACGAGCTGGGCACGGGCGCGAACGCCTTTGCGTTTTGGCTTCGAGATCGTCGCGGCCACGGTGACCCGGCGACCCGGGCCGAGGAGGCCGAATGGGACGCTGAACCTGTCACGCGGTGAGAGCGTCCCGCGCCGGTCGATGACCAGCGGAACCTCCGGCGCAGCGGGAAGGGGCTCGGTGGGAGCGCCTAGCTCGGCGAACATGTCTCTCTGCAGCGTGGCGTCGGGCGGGCTCAGCCACGTGATCCCGTAGCGGCTGTGCGTGTGGATGTACGCGTAGTCCTCCGCGAAGACCTCGCCGATGCTGTGGCTCCAGCCGAGCGAGTAGTCGAAGGCGACCTGGTTCGAGGCAAGGAGCGCGGCCATGCCGCGATCCGCCCACCACGTCGGAGTTCCGTTCAACTCCGGAACGCCGGGCACCTGCCAGACCGTGTCGAGGTGATGACCGTACTCGTGCAGCAGGATCGACTCGAGCAGCTTGCTCTTTCCGGCGGGCACGTAGATCGTGGGCCCGTTCCTCGAATAGCAGGCCGCCGCGTCCTGTCCGCCGCACAACGCGGGGATCTGCGGCTCGGGCACGATCGTGATCGTGACGTTGCTGATCTCGTTGCCGTGCGCTGCGGCGCGCAGAACGCTCGCGTACCACTCGGTGTCGACGACGGGCGCGCGCACGTCGAACGTGATCGTGCGGCCCTGGTCGTCGTGCGAGGTGATGATCGCGGCGTTCGCGCCGGTCGCACCCGCAAGCGCAAAGGCTGCGAGGAGCGCAACGACGACGGCGCGACCCCGGAACACGAGCGTCATAGAACCACGCCTGCCTAAGAGCCGCGTAAGGAGTCGGTGACTACTAGGCGGGAAGCGCGGTCGCCCGCGAGCCCGGGCGGAAACGGGTGAAGAGCATCCAGATCCCCGCGGCACCGACGAGGGCGGCGCCGACGAGAATGACCATTCCCTGCGCGGCGATCGCGAAGGCGAACGCCTCCGCTTTGGGCACGCCGCCGATGATGAGGATCGCGGCGCCGGCACCGGCCTGCGTGGCCGCGCCCGCCGGGGCGATCGGCAACGCCGCGGAAGCGGCGGAAGCACAGAGAAACGCCATCGCGAGCGGGAACGAGGCGCCGACCGAGAGAGCATTCAGCAGGACGAACACGGCGAGACCTCGCAGCGCCCACGAGATCGAGATCAGGAACCAGGCCTCCGACGCGGAGCGCGGGCATGCGGTGTGATCCTTCAGCCAGCGCCCGACCTTCCAGCGGCTGACGAAATCCATCTTGGCGATCTTCGGGAGAAAGAGCACGAGCACGGCGGCCGCAACTCCTGCCGCAGCGACGAGCGCGAAGCCCGCCTGGACACCGCCGTGATGCGACGCGGCGGCGGCTATCGACGCCATCGGCGTCAGCGCAGCGCTGTCGAGCAGCCCGACGATGATGAGGGTGAGGCAGATCGCACCGAGGCCGGCGGTCTTCTTGCCGGGCCCGCGGCGGACGACTGCGACGCGGATCGCTTCGTCGAAGCGTCCCGGCAGGGCAACTCCGCCGACGGATGCGGCGCCACCGGCGGCGGCCAGCGTCAGGGCCTCAGGCCGCTGTCCCTCGGGAAAGAGGCGCTGCCAGCCCCACGCCTTGAAGGCGTAGGCAAAGAGGAAGAGGATCCCGGCCGCGACCACGAGCAGCGGGTCGGCGTTCGCGAGCGGCCAGCCCGAATGCACGAAATGCATGATCGTCAGAGCAGCAGCGGCGAGTGCCCCGGAGACGAACGCGGCGTTGAGACCGATACGGAATCTCCGAGAGCCTGCGAGACGACGCGCTCTCCCCATACGGGGAGATATCGGGAACTCCGCTAAGAGGCTAATGACGCGAATGAGGGACTACTTTCGTGATGAGGCCGGAACCAAACGCGGGAGCGAACTGAGTTCTGCGGGAGGAGCGTCAGTCCTCGGGCTCAACGGTGATCGTAGCCCAAGAACTTCAGCCCGGTGGATTACTCCAGTTCTTCGCCCTCCCAGTAGTCGAGCTGCTCGATACGCCCGACCACGCCGACGCCGCGCCACAACATCTTCCTGGAACGCGGGTACCAGCAGATGTCGTTTGGGTCGCGCGTTCCCCAGGCGATCAGCGTCAGCCCCGAGTCGCCTGCGCGGAAGGCGTGCGCCACGCTGGTGCCCGGCGGACGAGCAACGACCGTGCCCTTGCGCACGGGCTGCGTTTCCGGCTCGGCGCCCGGTGGCATCGACGGCGTCAGCTCGAGCGTGCCCTCGCCGTCGAGCACGACGAGGATCTCCTCTTCGGCGGAATGCACGTGCGGCGGACCGGAGAGCACGCCCGGATCCAGCTCGATGTGCTTCAGGCCGGTCCAGCGCGAGCCTGCGGCGCGCGCCAGATCGCGCCGCCGTCGCCCACCACGCACTTCCGCCTCGACGTCCTGCACGTTCACGATCGTCGGCGGCCGCCCCATCGTCGGCTCCGGCCAGAAGAGCTGCGGCTCCCGGTCCCAGGGGTGTCCCTCCTCGAGCTCGATGAAGCCGGTGATCGACCACATCGTGCCGCCGCGCGGCAGCTCGGCCGTCTGCAGGTATTCGCGCGCGCCGAACGCGATCACGTCGAGGCCGTCGTCGCCGGCCTGAATCGTGTGCGCCTCGTGCGAGCTCTTGTAGACGATGCAGTCGTCCGCGCGGATCTCGTACGCATCGTCGTCCAGCAGGGTGACCCCAGAGCCGCCGAGGACATAGAAGATCTCCTCGACGTCGCCGTGGATATGCGGTGGGGTCGGCTGCTCGCCGGGCGCGAGCTCGATCCGGGTTGCACCCGCTTTCCAGCTGCCGGCGGCACCGCCGAGCGGCGTCAACGTGGCGGCCATCTGGCCGCGTTCCCGATGAACTTTCTCGACGTCGTCCCAGTGCGTGATGCCCACGCCTCGACTTTATGCGACCGGTTGCGCCAGAGAGGCGTCGCACCGTTCGACGGCGGTTCGGGCACGCTCATCTCCTTCCAGCTTCGCCCAGGCCTCGGCCGCCTGGACGAGCCCGCGCAGCTCCTCGAGTAGGACGCCGGGGGGTGCGCCCTCACGTTCGAGCTCTTCGATCCGGTCGAGCCGGGCCAGCACTGCGCGGGCCTCGTCCATGTGGCGAAGCTAGCGGGAAAAACCGCACGGCTTTGCGTCTCAACCGTGCCTTCTTAGACTCTGGGAATGCCGGCATGTCCGAACTGCGGTGAGGAGAACCCCGAGCGGGCGCGATTCTGCTGGTCCTGCGGCGCCGCGATCGCCGAAGCGCCGAGGTCGGGAGCAGAGGAACGCAAGATCGTTTCGGTGCTCTTCGTCGATCTCGTCGGCTTTACCGCGGCGTCGGAGAAGGCGGATCCGGAGGACGTGCGCGCGCGACTACGTCCGTATCACGCGCGCGTCAAGCAGGAGATCGAGCGCTTCGGCGGCACGGTCGAGAAGTTCGTCGGCGACGCTGTCATGGCGGTCTTCGGTGCGCCTGTCTCTCGCGAAGACGATGCGGAGCGCGCGGTTCATTCGGCGCTCCGGATTCTCGACGCAATCGTCGAGCTCAACGACGAACATCCGGACCTTCAGCTCACGGTTCGCGGTGCCGTGAACACCGGCGAGGCGATGGTCACGCTCGGCGCGCGGCCGGCCGAAGGGGAAAGCATCGTCGCCGGCGACGTGGTCAACACAGCCGCGCGGCTGCAGACATCCGCCCCAGTCAGCGGCATCGTGGTGGGCGAGTCCACCTACCGGGCGACCAAGGACATCTTCGAATACGAGCCGCTCGAGCCGGTAGCGGTGAAAGGCAAAGCGGAGTCGTTGCCGTTGTGGCACGCACTTGCTCCTCGCCGCCGCATCGGCGTCGACGTGGAGCCGATCGTGCGCACGCCGCTCGTCGGCCGCGACGACGACCTCGCGCTTCTGCAGTCGATCTACACGCGAACACTGCGTGACGCCTCCGTTCAGCTCGTGACGGTTGCAGGTGAGCCGGGAGTCGGCAAGACGAGGCTCCTGGCGGAGTTCAGGAAGTGGGTGGACGATCGGCCGGAACTCGTGTTCTGGCGGCAAGGACGCTCGCTTTCCTACGGCGCAGGCATCACGTACTGGGCGCTCGGCGAGATGGTCAAGGCGCAGGCTGGCATCCTCGAGTCGGACACTCCTGAGGAAGCCGCCGCCAAGCTGGCGGTGGCTGTAGAGGATGCGGCCGAGGATGCCTCGGACCGTGAGTGGCTGAATGCGAGCCTCGCACCGCTCGTCGGCGCGGGCGCGGCGGCGGCAGGCGAGCGGGATGAGTCGTTCACCGCCTGGCGTCGCTTCATCGAAGGGATCGCAAGCGAGCGGCCGCTCGTGTTGGTCTTCGAAGACCTCCACTGGGCGGATGACGCGCTCATCGCCTTCGTGGAACATCTCGTCGATTGGTCGACCGATGTCCCGCTCCTCGTGCTCTGCAGCGCCCGGCCCGAGCTGTACGAGCGGCACCCGGGTTGGGGTGGCGGCAAACGAAACTCGAACACGGTCTCGCTCTCCCCGCTCGGCGCGGACGAAACCGCACGTCTGCTCGCCGCGCTCCTGCAGAAAGCGGTCCTCCCCGCCGAGACGCAGCGCACGCTCCTGGAGCGAGCCGGAGGCAATCCGCTGTACGCGGAGGAGTTCGTCCGGATGCTGAGCGACCGGGGCGTGCTCACGGAACAAGGTGACCTTCGTGACGACGAGATCCCGGTCCCTGACAACGTGCAGGCATTGATCGCGGCCCGCCTCGACACGCTTCCCCCGGATCGAAAGGCGCTGCTGCACGACGGCGCCGTCGTGGGCAAGGTGTTCTGGGCAGGCGCAATCGCCTCGATGGGCGATCGCGACGAGGCTTTCGTCCGCACGGGCCTGCACGAGCTCGCGCGCAAAGAGCTCGTGCGCTCCGCGCGGACGTCATCAGTCTCGGATCAGGCCGAGTATTCGTTCTGGCATCTCCTGGTCCGCGACGTCGCGTACTCCCAGATCCCGCGGGCCGAGCGTGCACGAAAGCATGTTGCGGCCGCTGAGTGGGTCGAGAGGATGGCGGGCGAACGCGTCACCGATCACGCCGAGTTGCTGGCCTACCACTACGAGCAGGCGCTCGATCTCACTCACGCAGCGGGTGGCGACGCGGACGCGAAGGATCTCGAAGCCCTCTCCTTTCGCTTTCTGGTTCTGGCGGGCGATCGAGCCGGCTCGCTCGACCTGCAGAAGGCCAGAAGTTATTACCTCCGCGCCGTCGAACTCGCGCCCGGGGATCTCGACAAGGCTCGCGCCTTGCTCAAGGCCGCGGAGGTCGCCGCCACGGGTCTCAGCAACACGCGCGAAGAGCGCCACGAGGCGCTGGAGCTCTTTCGCCGACACGGTGACGAGCTCGGCATGGGCGAGGCGCTCGTCGGCCTGAGCTGGGAGGCCTGGATCGCCGGTCAAAGCGCAGAGGCAGGCACGATGCTTGATCAGGCAACAGAGTTGCTCGAGCGCCACCCGCCTGGGCGAGAGCTCTCGCTCGCCTATCGCCGCGTTGCCGGCCGAGACATGATCCTTGGACGGGCACAAGCTGCGATCGCTTCTTCTGAAAGGGCCCTCGAGCTCGCGGAGCGCCTCGGCCTGCAGGACCACGCCACCTCCAACCTCCAGTTCCGCGGCATCGCGCGCTGCGAGCTTGGCGAGGTCGAGAGTGGGCTCGAAGATCTCCGGGCCGGGCTCAGGCTCGCCATCGAGCACGGCTACGCAACGTCCGCGGGGACGGGACACAGCAACCTCGGCTCCTTCACCTGGCTGCTCGAAGGACCGGAGGCGGGGCTCGAGGTCCACTTGGCCGGAATCGAGTTCGGCGAACGGCGGGGCATGTCGGGCCTCGTCGCATGGTTGAAAGCCGAGACCACGTGGATGCTCTTCGACCTCGGTCGCTGGGATGAGGTGCTGAAGGCGACCGAGGAGGTTGTTCAGTGGGACAGCAAGGTCGGTGGTGCGCTGCAGGGAATCGCCGCGCGTTCCTACGAGGCCCAGGTACTCGTGCGCAGAGGTGAGACCGCAGAGGCCGCGGAGCTTGCCGCCGACTTCGTGGCGCGCGGTCGGGATGCACGAGACGCACAGCTCCTCGTCCCGAGCCTGGCCATTGCCGCACTCGTCGAGCGTGCACGCGGCGACCTCCCCACGGCGCTCGAATTGGTCGAGGAGTTCGTGCGCGAAACGCGCGACGTGTCGGACTGGCACCGGGCGCGCTTCCTGCCGGAACTGACCGAGATCTGCGTCGCGGCTCGAGACATCGAGCCAGCCCGACAACTGGCGGACGGGATCCGCGTGACGGCTGGTCGATCCGGCCACTCGCTTGCCGAGGCATGGGCAATTCTGGCGGAAGCAGACGGGAAGACGGATGAGGCAGCAACGTTGTTCGACGACGCCGCGGCAGGTTGGAAAGAGTACGGAGCCGTCTTCCCAAAGGCACAGAGCCTTCTCGGCGCAGGCCGGTGCCTGCTCGCGCTCGAGCGTCCGGACGAGGCCATGACGCGGCTGAGCGAGGCGCGCGACATCTTCACGCGGCTCGGCGCGCGACCTGCGCTCGCCGAGGTCGACGCGCTGCTCGGAAATCAGCCGGTCGCTGCGCGCGCTGTGCCGTAGTTCGTCGGCGGATCGCGCAGACCGAGGATCGACTGATCGAGCGTTGCGACGAGCTGTGCGCGATCTCCGTGCAGCAGCGATTCGACGAGGGCGCGGCGCACGACGTCCGCATCCGGATCGCCGGTGAGCCTGTCCTGCAGTTCCGCGCGTGCACGCGGCGTGTCCCCGAGGAGGATCGCGCCGCGAATCGCGGCCGCCCACAAGCCGTCGTTTCCGCCGAGCAGCGCGACGAGCGACTCTCTGAGTTGCTCGGCCTGGAAGGGGCCGTCCTGGAAGAGCGACAGCTCCCAGCGGTCGAGCGCTTCACCGAGCTCGGGGTCCTCGTCCGCGAGCGCGAGACGCGGGAGGAGGTTGGCGGCGAGGCCGGCGCGGAAGGAGTCGAGCCGCGTCGGTTCTCCCGCGGGCTGCGTCGCGGCGATCGGCAGCACGGGCCGAACGCCGTAGGGACGCCAGTCGAGGCGCTCGAACAAAACGGGCCCGGCGGCGATCGGGGCCGCGGTGGCGAGCCGGATCGCGGTGATCGCGTCCGAGAGCTCGCCGGGCGCATCGGGCGGCTCGGTCGCCCCGGGCTCCAGTGACCGCTCGAGCTCGAGGAGGCAGAGGCGATCGACCTCACGTCCGAAGTCGGTGGGGAGCAAGCCGTTCGCTTCGGGCCAGAGCTTTGCGAACTCGCCCGTCGCGGCGGCGCGGATCCTGACGTTCCCGCCGAGCTCGATCGTCGCCCCGCCGGTCGTGATCCCGATCACCGGCGCGATTGCGGCGTACTGGTGGCCCTCGCCGAAGAGCGCGGCCTCGAGGTCCGCGTAGGCGCGCGCGTACGCGTTGTCGTCCCAGTCGAAGCCGCCGCACATATCGGCTGTGCTCATCAGCAGCGGGAGAAGCACGCTGCCGAAGAGCGCCTCGTGCTCGTCGGCGCGCGGGCCTGCGTGCGCGCGCGCGAAGATCGCCGCTGCGGGCTCGCGGCGCAGCTCATCCACAGCGAGCTCCGCATCCGGTCGGCTTCGGAGCGTATGCGCGCGCGCTTCGATGAATGGCTTGACGAGCGGCCGGTACTCGTAGAGCGCGGGCCGGTCGTACGAGGTGTGCTCCTCGAAGGCGAAGGGAAGGTCGGCGCCACGGTCGAGCTCCTGGAGCAACGCGCGGAAGGAGCCGAGGCAAAAGGCCCGGAGACAGTCGAAGAGCTGTGGAGCGCGCACGATCACAACTGCGCTTACGCCGTCTTCGGTTCCTCTCCTTTCTGACACTCGGGACACCAGTAGGCCATCCGAGCGTCGTCGCCCTGCGGCCAGGAGCGGATTCCGGCGCCGCAGCGCGGGCACGGACGACCTTTGCGGCGGTACACCTGCGCGTGCCCGGGGACACCTTCGAGCCGGCCCTGCATGAGGCGATGTGCTGCTTCGAGCGTCGCGCGCAGCTCCTCGGCGGAGACTTCCGCGAGCCGCCGCCAGGGTGAGACTCTTGCCCGCCAGAGCGACTCGGCCTTCCACAGGTTGCCGATTCCGGCGACCAGTTGCTGGTCGAGTAGCGCGTCGCCGATCTGTCGTTGCTGGTCCGCGGTTCGGAACCGCGTGAGCATCGTCTCGTAGTCGGACGGGTCGGCGAGGATGTCAGGGCCGAGTCGGCGTGCGACGCCGCGATCGAGCTCGAGCACGGCGCCGTTGAACATGGCGCCGACGTACTCGTCGCCGCGAAGCACGAGCCAGGGTTGGCCGAAGATCGGCGTATCGCGTCGGAACACGCACCAGCGTCCCTTCATGCGCAAGTGGCTGCGCAGCACCAGCCCGCCCTCGAAGCGAAGCAGGAGGTTCTTGCCGATCGCCTCGACGTTCTCCAGCCGGCAGCCGTCCAGTCGCGGCGCGAGTTGCTTCACCGCTGCGCGCGGGTGCGGCGTTTCGACCTCGAGCTGCTGGCCGACGAGGACCTGCAGACGACGCGCGGCACGGTGAACTGCGTCGCCTTCGGGCATTCTGGAAGGGTATGTCCCCTCGTACGCGTGCCGCAGCAGCCGGAGCCGTCGCAGCGGCCCTCTGGGGATTGCAGGAGCCCGTAGATCAGCGTGTGTTCCGCTGCCGTTACTCGGACGTGCTGTTTCTCGGGCGAGGGCGGCGTGCGCTGGGCCTCGCGATCCACGTCGCGAACGGTGCGATCTTCGGAGTTGCCTTCGACGGAGTGCGGCAACGAGTCGACGTCGACGAGCGGCGACTCGCGGTCGCGCTGGCAGTCGCGGAGAACACGGCGCTGTGGCCGTTCGTCGTCCTCGTCGATCGCAGCTTCCTCACGAGCCCGCGCGCCTTCGCGCAGGCAACATATCGCCACGTCCTCTTCGGCCTAGTGCTGGGCAGACTCGCCTGATTCGAGTCATGTCTTGGGGTCAGACCTCATGACGGGTCCCAGTTGGACGGGGATTCTGTGCCGAGACGGTGCCGGGAGTGTGTCGCCGGTCGGCTCGTTGGAGCGAGTCCTGCCTTTCGGCACAGAGTCGTGACGCCGGCGTCTTCTTTTGGGGTCAGACCCTGTGACGGGGCCGGACTGGACAGGGATTCTGTGCCGAGACGGTGCCGGGGGTGTGTAGCGGGTCGGCTCGGTCGGAGCGAGTCCTGCCTTTCGGCACAGTTTCGTCACGCCGGCGTCTTCTTTTGGGGTCAGACCCTGTGACGGGACCCGACTGGACAGGGATTCTGTGCCAAGACGGTGCCGGGAGTGTGTAGCGGGTCGGCTCGATTGGAGCGAGTCCTGCCTTTCGGCACAGAGTCGTGACGCCGGCGTCTTCTTCTGGGGTCAGACCCCAAGACGAGTCCGTTCCGACTACGGCCTGAGCACCGCGCGGCGCGGGCCCGCGAGGAAGCCGGCCTCGAGCAGGAGCGGCATGATCTCCGTCTCGCCGACCGGCTCGCTGTCGAAGCGCTCGACGGCGAGTCGTTTCTTCGTGCCGCCGCCCTTCTTCACGTGCTCGACGAGCGCGGCCAGTGCGACCCGCAACCAATCCTCTTCGGGATCTCGCAACGGCACCAACGAACGTCCCCCGCGCTCGACGAAGAGCGCCGGCTCGCCACCGAGCAGGACGACCTGCGCGCCGGCGACGCGTGCTGCACGCCCGTCCGCACGCTTCGGCCACGGCAGTGCGGCGCCGTACGGCTGCGCCGGGTCTGCTGCAGGCAACACGAGCGCCTCGGGCTCCTCGTCTTCGCGCGGACGCAGGTCGCGCAGACGTTCCACCGCACCCGGCAAGGCGAACTGCGCGCCGCCGAGGCCCTCGACGAAGTAGCCGCGCCGGCAAACACCGAGCGTCTCGAGCGCACGCAGCTCGCCGTAGACAGCGCCGTAGCCGCCGGGAATTCCCTCGCCGCGCACGCCGTCGCGCGTGATGATGCCCTGCCGCTCGAGCAGCAGTTCGGCGAGCGCACGCGAATTCGGCCGTCCCGGGAAGAGCTTGTCAGTGAGGGACCAGCGTCCCTGCGTCGCCGTGATTCCCGCCGAGCGTTGGCGCGAGAAGCGCCGTGGCCGTCCGCGTTGTGCGCGCGGCGTCTGGTAGCGGCGACCGGCGCGCAACGGGGTCCAGGCGTCGTTCGTCACCTCGCCGGCCCAGACGAGATCCCACAGCGCAGGCAGCGCGACCTCGGGCTCGAGCCCGGTTGCTGCGACGAGGTCGTACCAGAACTCCGCGCTGCGTCCGAGCACTTCACGGAGTTGGTCGTGCGTGTCGCTCTCGGGCCGTGGGGCAGCGGCCGGCCGGCCAAGAGCCGGTGCGTCTTCACGGAAGAAGACGGCCACGCGGTCCAGGCCCGCTCCCACCCAGACGACCTCGCCGGACGCGCAGAGCTGGTCGAGTTGCCCGGCGTTGAAGCCGGGAGCGCGGCGCGGCAGGACGTCGGACTCCCACAACGACACCGGCAGCGACAGTCCCTGCAGAGGGACCAGCGCCTCGCGCAACGTTGCGCGGCGGTCGATCCCGTGCCAGTGCGGCAGGAAGCGGCCGAACGCCGCCTGCTCGGCGGGCTCGACTTCCTTCCGCAGCGCAGCGAGTGACGCGCGGCGCAGACGCCGCAGGACGTCCGGGTCGCACCACTCGCGCTCGGTTCCACCGGGACGGAGCTCGCCGCGCAGCAGCTTCTCTTGCCGCTCGAGGCCCCGCAGCAGCGGCTCGACGTCGCGGCCGAACCGTTCGTTGGCCTGGGCGGTCGTGAACGGCCCGCGCCCGCGCGCGTAACGCGAGACGAGCTGTTCGAGCGACTCGTCGCCGCCCTCGAGGAAGACTTCCGGGAGACCGCCCGGGGGCATGACGCCGACGGCGTCGCGGTAACGGCCCGCATCCTCGGCGGCGATCAGCCGCTGCTCGCGAGCGAAGCGCACGAGCAGCGCACGGCGTTCGCGCAATAGCGTCTGCGCAAAGCCTTCGTCGTACTCGCCTTCGCGCAGGTCTCCACGCAGGCGAAGCTGGTCGTGGAGCTGGTCGGCGTTTCGGGGATTGCCGCGTAACTGTGCCTCGACCTCGTCGACCGCGTCTGCGTCGAGCAGGTCTCGCAACTCCTCCTGGCCGAGGAGCTCGCGCAGGAGGTCGCGGTCGAGCGACAGCGCCTGCGCCCGCCGCTCGGCGGGAGGCGTGTCGTCCTCGTACATGTACGTCGCGATGTAGTCGA
>DAITAW010000189.1:0-1731 GCA_036824055.1 Gaiellaceae bacterium
GGTCCCCACAACACCATCGTCGGCCTCAGAGGCACGACGGTTTACCTCGGCGGACGGAACTCGAACTACCTGGCGCTTGCCAGCACGAGGACTTATCACCTGATACGCCGCGTGGGACCGCTCAAGAGCGGTGTCCGACCCTTTACCGTCAATGGCAAAGAGACGATCGCGTATACGACGGCAACGGGTTTCCTCGGATTCGAAGTCAGCGACCTTCGACGCGGGCGTCGGCTCTACACGATTCCGATCCAGGGCTTCACGTGGGATCCCCGCGAGTTCCTGCCAAGCGCGCCGAGCCACGGCATCTCGCTTTCGCCCGACGAGAGCGAGCTCTACGTGATGGACGCGCCGAACAGCTACGTGCATGTCTTCGACGTACGCGGCGTTCCTGCCCGCCCGCCTAGAAAGGTCGCCGACATCAAGATACGCGACATGGCTGGAACTGAATCGCCTTGCGCCTACGACTGCGCGCGCGACGGCTGGCTGCAGCACAGTCGCGATGGGCGGTTTGTGTTCGTCGGCGATTCCGGGGATGTCATCAGCACGACGACTCGACGGATCGTTTCGAACCTCCCGTCGCTGCGCAACTCACGAAAGTCGCTTGAGATCGACTGGAAGAATGGCCGACCGGTTGGCACGACGTCCAGGTATGGCCTCGGCTACGTCAGAAGGAGCCGAGCCTCGGCCACTCGCTAGGACGTACCCCACGGCTCCGGTCGCTTCGGGCGCAGGTTCCTCTTCGCGAAGGCGTCCGAGTGAAGCCCCCGCCGGTAGATCTCGACGCGCAGGAGCTCCTCGAGTCGGACGTTACAGAGATGTACTTCGGGCCCGAAGGAGTCGAGGAGCGCGAACTGACTCGATTTGTTGGGTGCCTCGAACATGACTTTTGAATGCCCAAACTCGTTGACGAAGCGATCGGCGAAGCCGACATTCAGCCGCCCATCGGCATCGAACAGGCCGACTCCCTGCGCGCTTTCCCGCGCCTCGACAACGAGCGCTACCGCCCCGGCGTCAAGCCACCGCCTCCCCTGCTCGAGAAGCGCAGTGACAGTGTCTTCGGTGAAGCCTCCGCCATGCTTCTTTCCAAGCTCGAACTGCACTTCGAGTTCACGTTCGTGTGCCATACGCATGATCTGGTCAGGCGACATGGTTAGATCCGTGAAGCCCTCACCGCATTCGATTCTGTCGACCCCGATGTCGGCGCACAGGTCGAGGTACACGGGAAGCCTTCGCTGTGCAACCGCTATCTCGAACGGGCCGCCCCCGGTAGTAGTCCGAACCTGCCGTCGCCTCGCCGCTGCGATCTTGCGCCGTGTCGCGGCCTCGTCAGCGATCAACCAGCACGCCATCGAGATCTTCAGGACCGACATCAGGTGTGCACTCTGGTCGAGATGGCCCTCGAGTGTGATCGGGTCGTAGCCGGGATCGAATGGGCTCGTGGCCGGTTCGAGGTCGCGAACGCCAATCAGCTTCAGGTAGTCCTGTGGGTGCAGTCGATTTTCACCTTCCACGAGCGTCCGACCTCAACCTTCTTCGGATCGCTCCTCGAGCGAGCCGCAGCGACACCTTCACGAACGGGAGTGGGTCGTCCTTAGCGAACCAGGCGGCCTCTTGAACGCCGCGGAACGAACCCAACCACCGGCGCACTGTCAAAACTCCGTCGCGATGGTACCGGATGCTCGACCGGAGATCCCATGGCTCGACGAGCCACTTCCGCCCGTCCCCGTGGCG
>DAITAW010000189.1:1831-2909 GCA_036824055.1 Gaiellaceae bacterium
GGGAAGATGAACCACTCGCGCAGCGTGTCCGCGGCCGCGTCAACGATGTGATTGCTCACGTCGTCCTGAGGGATCAGCACCGACCGGCAGCCGATCTGTCGCGCCGTTTCGTGGAGGAAGCGGAGTACGTCCGCAGTCGCTCTAGTCGAACCGTTCCAGACGAAACCGCCAGCGGCGTACCGCGAGTAGGCGGCAGGGGCATCGGTTGCGTCGTGGACCGCGTACACCCGGACACCGACTCGCCCCAGCGTTCGAATCGCGCCGAGTTCCCCGTGCGGGATCAACTCTGGCGCGAGCTTCAGTAGCAAGGTCGGGATAGATGTATTCACGGCTTGGTCCGGACGATCTCATCCCCATCCAGGACAAAGACGGCAGCAACATCGTCGACGTGCGTGAGTATGAACTCGAGGTCTCCGACCTGTCCCGTACGGCGTAGGTACTCTGCACTGTTCGAGACGGCGATCTCCTCGGGCGGCACCCCGCTCCACCGCTCGACGAGTCTAAGCGTATCCTGCCGCTCCGGCTCATACCCGAGGTTGAGCAGGCGCTCCGCGATCCACGCGCAGCAAAGCTGATCCTCCTCGCGAAATTCCCCGCGCGTCCCCGCTCCGATTATTGCGACCCGACCGTGGAACTTTGAAAGGTGCGCCGCCACGGCCGAGTGGTTCCGTAGGCACGCGATGTACGTTGCCTCGGCGTGCCGGGCCTCCTCGATGAGCTTCGTCCCCGTTGTCGAAAGAAGGATCATCGGTCGGGCGACGTCGCTTAAACCGTCGACTGCGGCCGGACTATTCGTCAAGTCGAACCCGTAAGGCATGTTTCCGCCGAGCTCGCCGACAAGCAGCGGATTGTCAAGCCGAGCAGCGAGCGGTACTGCAGCCTCGAGCGACGGAACTGGGAAGCACCGATGACCACGCACGACAGCCGTGACGGCCGTCGTCGTCGCGCGGATCACGTCGACGGCTACAACGGCGGCGTCTGCGTAGCGCCTCGCTGTCTCAGGAAAGCAATCGATGACGACGGAACGGCGACTCATTCTCCTTGCTCGCCCGATGCCGTCGCTGGGCCGACCCCAAGA
>DAITAW010000190.1:0-2866 GCA_036824055.1 Gaiellaceae bacterium
GTTCAGGAATGTTCCCTGACCGCCGGGTCGCTCGAATAGAGTCAGAGCCAGCAGCAGGCTTCGCGGCAGCTATCGACTATAGAACGCGACGACCCGCGCGTAGTCGGGCTCGTCGCGTAGAGGGCCTTCATCGACCGCGGCGTGAACAGGAGAATCCGATGAAAGCGATCGTCCAAGACAAGTACGGCTCACCTGATGTCCAGGGCGCTACGGGACGCACACGATGAGGGTCTGCATCGTCGGGGCCTCTGGGAAGCTCGGGCAATACATGGTGCAGCACGCGCTGGATCGGGGCTACGAGGTGGTTGGCGTGTGTCGGGAGGAAAGCGTGGAGAAGCTCAACGCGTTCAAGGGGCGCATCACCGTCGTTTCGGGAGCGACGAACGACGCCGAGGTCATCAAGAGGGCGGTCTCAGGGTGCGACGGGGTGCTCGTCGTGCTGGTCCCGCGAGGCGTCCACGGGTACTCGACGGGAACGGCCCAGGCGGTGCTCGACCACGCGCCTCCGGGCGCGCGCCTCGTGTTCTCGTCCGGGTGGCACATCACGCGCGACGGCCAGGACGTGTATTCGTGGAAGCTCAAGGCGATCGTGAAGGTCTTCGGCCCGCTCGCGCGTCTCGCTCGCTTCGCCGACCTCGACGACCAGGTGGAGGCGTGCCGGCGGGTGTTCGCCAGCGACACGCGGTGGACCGTCGTGCGCGGCAGCGACCTCGAGGAGGGCGAGAGTCAGGGCCTGCCCGTGTGGAGCCGGCACGTGGGCGACCCCATTCTCGAGAGCAACATCACGCGCCGCGTGGACTTTGCCCTGTTCATGGTGGAGGCCCTTGAGAACGACGAGCTCGTCCACGAGGCCCCGGCGATCGTCGGCCGCCAGACGCCCTCGGCGCTCGCGCACGCCGCCAACCAATGAACTCTTCAGTGCGCGACGGTGCTCTCGCCTGATCGAGCGTTTTCATAACACGTTGTCGAAACGACAACAAGAATGGAGGCGGCGGGAATCGAACCCGCGCAAGGTTCCTTCAGCGAGCCGCCGACCAGCGCCAGCGCCACGCGATGCTCCGAGCTCGAGCCGCGGCGAGTGCCCGGCGCACGTCGCCTTCGTTGTCCATTGGATGCTCGGTCTCGAGACGGCACCAACCGCAGAGATAAATCGGACGGCTTGCAAGGAAGTACTCCCCTGGCTCCTCATCGTCCTCATGGGGACCACCGACGACAAGCCATGCGGCACGACGCCCGCATGCCTCGCAGGTTCCCTGGGGCGCGGCCGGCGCGGCGTCACCCGCCCAATAACGCGTGCCCCAGCGATCGTCAAGGCGCATCGAGAGTTTCGCGAGTTGGCAGCTCCACCAGCGTGGCAGCGGGAGCGTGAGCCGGACGACCGCCGGACGGTAGGCGACTTCGTCAACGCATGTGCACGCCTTGTTCAGAAGGCTGACAATCGACCGCTTCAGCTCCATGCGTGAATAGTGCCAACGGGACCCAAAGACCAGGCCGTCAGTCCATCGGGGGGTCGAACGAATCGAGATCATCCTCGAGCCAGCCCGAGTAGAACCACACGAGCTTCCGCTGCAACTGCTGTGCGCCGCGGTACGCGAGCTGGGAGACACGCTGACCTTCGAGGAACGCATGGTGGAGCGTGACCGGCATGTACAGGAGCGCGATGCTCTCGGGCATCGAGAACTCGAGCTCGTCGATTTCGAGCGGCGGCAGGTACATGTAGTTGATCAGGTGATCGAAGCGCCGAAGGTCGGCGAGTGCCGTTTCCTTGACGATGCCGTCGTCGACGAGCTGCACGACTGGGATCAGCGGGACAAGCGTCCGGACAGGATGACCGTAGCCCTCGACGCCCTGAGCCCCGAGCGAGCAGCTCGGCGTGATCAGCATCGCGGGACCGAACGCGAGCGGACCACTCAGGAAGCGTCGGCTGCCTCTGCTCGCCTCGTCGACGAGAAGCTCGTCAGCCGGCAACGGATACGCGAGCGGAACGTCGCGGAACAGATCGCCCTGACTGAAGAGCTCGACGCGATCGCGCTCGTAGTAGTCGGCGTCTGAAGGTCGTTTCGGTCTCGGCGACATCGGCGCGCCAGCCTATCGGCGCCCCGGTCGTCTTCGTCCTGGCTACTCGGTCGCGTCGCCTAAGACAAGTCGACCGCTGCGCTTGCGCCCGGGGTTCACGACGGGACCCTCGGTGGCCGGCGCCAGCTGCTCGAACATCTCAGCGCGCAGCCGCTCGACGTCCTGAGGCGCGAATCGCCGGAAGCCGCTGCCAGGCAGGTGAACGGCGCGCAGCAGACCGCCAGCCTCCCAGTTGCGGACCGTGTTCTCGTGAACGCCCAGCAACCGAGCGGTGTCACGAACGTTCAGCAGTTCCTTGGTTGTCATCGTCCTCAGGACTATAGCTCCTGATGTCGTCTTTGTCGAGTATGTGGACTTTGTCCACTTATTGTTATCGGCAAAGACGGGCGCGCCCTGAGGCTCCGGACAGGAAGGTAGCCAGCGAGACGCAGATGCACCCTTGGGTGTGCTGACTCCAAAGCACAGGCCCGTGTCCACATCAGCCGCCGATGCCGGCTTCGCCGGCGTCGGCTCGCTGCGGTCCACCGCTAGGAGCAGAAACGCCCCGAAGTCGCATGCTCCGGCGGAGCCGGAGCGGACTTCGGGGCGTGATGGAGGCGGCGGGAATCGAACCCGCGTCCGCAATCGCACCGGTCAGAGCATCTACAAGCTTAGGTACCCCTTGAATTTCGCCCGGCGGCCGGTGGGGACCGACCAACCGTTCGGGCTAGTCCTCCTTTGGATCTCACGCTTTCAGGCGAGTGACTCTCCCTGAGCGCCAGCCCGTTAGTTGATGCCGCCTCCGGGCCAC
>DAITAW010000191.1:0-2849 GCA_036824055.1 Gaiellaceae bacterium
ACCTGGAGGAGGAATGCGAATGCTCGCAACCAGCTACACACTGAGCACGACGACCCAACTCGGGTTCGGCGAGGCCGCCGAGCGCGTCCGCGAAGAACTCAAGAGCGAAGGCTTCGGCGTTCTCTGCGAGATCGACGTACAGGCGACGCTGAAGGAGAAGCTCGGTGTCGAGGGGGAGCCGTACCTGATCCTCGGCGCCTGCAACCCACCCCTCGCCCACCAAGCCCTCCTAACTGAACCGGACCTCGGCGTCCTGCTCCCTTGCAACGTCGTCGTCTATACGCGGAACGGTCAGACGCACATCTCCGCGGTCGACGCCGAGCGCATGCTCTCGATTGTCGGCAACGACGAGCTTGCGACAGTCGCCGCCGACGTGCGCAGCAAGCTCGCCCGTGTGGTCGAGCGCGCCGCCGGGATCTGAACGGTGCGTCTCTTCACGCGAACCGCGCACGTCGACGCGGCCACGGTGGCCGAGCGGCTCGCTGACCGCAGCGTGCTCGTGATCGACGTGCGCCAGCCCGCCGAATGGCGCAGAAGCCATATCCGCGGCTCCCTCAACCTGCCCCTCACCCAGCTCGCAAGCCGCCTCCACCGGATCCCGAACGACAAAGCCCTCGTCGCCGTCTGCGCGAGCGGCCACCGCAGCGCCGTTGCCGTACGCACGCTGCACCGCGCGGGATATCAAGCCGAGAACCTGAAAGGCGGTATGCACGCTTGGACACGCGCCGGGCTGCCGCTCCAGTCAGCTCGCGGCAAACTGCGCTGAAGCTGGGACCACTCCCCGCCGCGACTCCGCATCGCGGGAGCGCCGTCCTCAATAGAAGGTCGATCCGCAGTCGCGGGCGGCCGCGACGCCGTCCCCGGCGATCAACTGACAGGAAAGGAGCTCACGACCGGCGCCGGCAACCGAACGACTGTCCCCGCTGCGGCCATGGCCACTGTCAGCAGCGCAAGCACACCCAGCACGCCGGCAGAGATCGCGCGACCGATCACAACCTCGGGTCTAAGCGTCGCGCGCTCGCCAACCGTGAGTACGGTTTCGAAATGCCCGCGACGTCAACGATCCCCGACGTCGGTGCATTGAGCGCGACTTCCCGACGGCAGCGGTGTGCGCAGTGACGGTCGCGAGCCTCGACACCACCTGGTACCGGTCGGTGAACGAGTTCGCCCGCGACAGTGGTTGGGCGCACGGCGTGCTCGGCAACTACGCGAACTGGGCTGGGCTCGTCCTGCTTGCGTTGCTGCTGGTCGCCGGCTGGCTGCTCGGCCGCCGCCGCCCCGAGGCGCCGCGCCTGACAGCGACCGCGTTCCTCGTCGGCGTCGGCGCCGTGCTCGCCCTGCTTGCCAATCAGGCGATCGGCCCCGCAGTTGCACGTACCCGTCCCTGCCATGCACTCGCTCACGTCGAGGTGCTGCTGCACTGCGCGAGCGACTCTTCGTTCCCGAGCGACCACGCGATGATCGCCGGCGCGTTTGCCGCAGGACTGTTCCTCCTCAACCGCAGACTCGGGTTAGTCGCGTTGCTGCTTGCGCTGTTGCTCGCCTTTGCCCGTGTCTATGTCGGTGTGCACTATCCCTCCGACGTCGCCGGCGGCCTCGCGATCGGCGCCGCAATCGGCACGCTCGTTGTGCTCGCACTTCGCCCAGCTACCGTGGCGGTGGCACTGCGGCTCGCGCGTACGCCGTTGCGACCTCTGATCGTACGCCGTAGCTGAGCTCGACCCCCCTTGTCGCCGCTTCTGACAGGAAACCTTGGGCAAGCAGCTGGACGCCCCACGCTCGGCGGCGGCGCCAGTTGGTCCGTCTCGATCACGGAGCGGACGATGCGGGGAAAGCTCGCGTGAACGCGGTGCACGCGATGATCGCCGGCAGCCTGGTCGGCTTTCTGCCGTCGCCGTCGACGAACGTCGTGCATCTGGGGCCACTGACGCTGCATATGTACGGGCTGATGTTGCTAGCGGGGATCGTGGCCGCGATGTGGCTGACGCGGCGGCGCTGGATGCGGATGGGTGGCGACGGTGACCTCGTGTACCGGGTCGGCCTCTGGGGTGTCGGCTTCGGCGTCGTTGGCGCGCGGCTGTATCACGTCGTCACAAGCTGGAGTGTCGTTCCCGATCCGAAGTGGGAAGGGGTTTTCGAGGTCTGGAACGGCGGCCTCGGCATCTGGGGCGGCGTGCTCTTCGGCTGCGCCGCCGGCGCCCTGGTCGTGCGCCGGGCGGGCGCAAGCGTGCGCTGGATGCTCGACGCCGCCGCTCCCGGACTACTGCTCGCCCAAGGCATCGGCCGCTGGGGCAACTGGTGGAACCAGGAACTCTTCGGCAAACCGACAAAGCTGCCGTGGGCGTTGAAGATCAGCCCCGCGCACCGGCCACCCGGCTACGGCCAGTACGCCACCTTCCATCCCACCTTCCTCTACGAGTCGCTCTGGGATGTCCTCTGCGTCGGGCTGCTGCTCTGGATCGACCGCCGCTTCGCGCTCCGCCGGCCGGCGTTGTTTGCGCTCTATGTCTCCTTCTATACCGCGTTCCGCAGTTACGAGGAGACGCTGCGGATCGACCTCGGCTCGCACTACTACCTCGGCTTCCGCCTCAACTTCTTCGTCTCGCTGGCGGTCTTCGCCGCGTCGACGGCGTTCTTTGTCTGGTGGCAGTTCGTCCGGCCGGCGAACGAGCCGGCGACGGCCGAGCTAGTCAGGCAGTCCTAGGCTCTGCCGGTCGGGGCATCGAAGGGCGCAGCCTATAGCGTCCTGAGGGTGCGTTTCTCGACGGAAACCGCGGCGCTTCTCGTCCTGATTGGCTTCGCGGTCGGCGCATTCGGGACGCTGATCGGAGCGGGCGGCGGCTTCATCC
>DAITAW010000075.1:0-12398 GCA_036824055.1 Gaiellaceae bacterium
AGAGGAGCGGCGTCTTCACCTCGACGTAGCCGCGCTTCGCGTTCTCGCGGCGCCGGAGGTCCTCGAGCTCGTTCCAGATCACCATCCCCTTCGGGTGCCAGAACGGCGACCCCGGGGAGTTCTCGGCGAGATGAAAGAGGTCGAGCTGCTGCCCGAGCTTGCGGTGGTCACGCCGTCGAGCCTCCTCCAGCCGCTCGAGGTACGCGTCGAGATCGGCCTGGGAGTAGAACGCGGTTCCGTAGATGCGGGTCAGCTGAGTGTTCTTCTCGTCGCCGCGCCAGTACGCCCCCGCGAGGCTCGTGAGCTTGATCGCCTTGATCGGCTTCGAGTTCTGCAGGTGGGGACCGCGGCAGAGATCCGTGAAGTCGCCCTGCGTGTAGAAGGAGATCGGGCCCTCCGCCGTGCCGACGAGCTCGACCTTGTAGGGCTCACCCTCCGCTTCGAAGCGCCGGCGCGCCTCGTCGGCGGAGACCTCCTCGCGGCTCCATTCGCGACCCTCCTCGAGCTCGCGCCGGATCTCGTCCTCGATCTGCGGGAGCTCGTCCTCCCCGATCGGCTCCGGAAACTCGAAGTCGTAGTAGAAGCCGTTCTCGATCGGCGGGCCGATTGCGACCTTCACGCCGGGGTAAAGACGACGGACCGCCTCGGCGAGGAGATGCGCGGACGAGTGCCGGAGAACGGAGAGCGCATCGGGATCGTCCGTGTCTCTCGTCGTGAGGATCTGGATCGCCTGGCGGTCCTCGAGCGGCAGCCGCAGGTCCTGGACGTGCCCGTTCGAGCGAACGAGAACGGCGTCGTCGGCGAGCTTCGGCCCGATCGCGCGAGCGGCATCGAGCCCCGTCGCGCCGTCCGGAAGTTCGAGTTCCGAATTATCGGGCAGAACGACCTTCATGACCGAACAGGATAAGGAACATCCGCGCGAGGACGATCGCAACGAGGAGCTCGACGAGTCTCCGGTGCCGGATCCGACCGACAAGAAACGACCGTCAGACGATGATCCAGAGGCCGACTAGGCACCCGCGCACGACCCGCGGAAAAATTGTCAAGTCTCTTCGACCGAGCTTCGCAGCCTCGCCGGCGCTTTGAGCCAGTAGCTCTCTCGCATCCATTCCAGCGCGTTTTCTAGCGACTCCTCGTCGGCGACGGTCGCGGTGACCCAGCCGTAGCGTCCAACGTAACGCGCGACACTGACATACGGCATATGCAGCGCAATTTCCCTTTCTTCAGGGGTGAGCTTCACCGTCAGCGTTACCGAAACTTCTCCGTCCGACATTGCTGCAAACATCTTGTTGTCGCCAACCTTGAAAACCGGATGTCCCCAAGGCGAGTCCTCATATGTCTCCGGAAACGACAATGCGAGATCGCGGATACGTTGTCCGTACGACACGTGTTGTATTTTCATCGTTTCGTAGGGAATCGTGCGGGGTACGCAACGTGCGATTCAAACTGCTAGGAGGAGAGATGCCTCAAAACATACGAGACGTCATGACCTCCAATCCGTGCATCATCGACGCAGAGAACTCAGTTGCGTACGCCGCGAAGATGATGCTCGAGGAGGATGTCGGCCTCGCACCTATCGTGGAGGGCGACAGATTGATCGGGATGCTGACCGACCGCGATATCGCAACGCGGGTCACAGCAGAGGGGAGAGATCCCGATCGAGTAAAGGTTCGCGACGTGGCGTCGAAGCAGCTCATCACCATCGATCCAGGGCAGGATCTGGACGAGGCGCTGCGAAAGATGGCCCAACATCAAGTACGCCGTTTACCGGTTGTCGAGGTAAGCGGTCGGCTCGTAGGTGTCGTTGCGCAAGCAGATATCGCGCGAGAAGGTGACGACAGACGAACGGGTCAGCTCGTAGAGGAAATCTCCGAATCAGGAGGACGGATGTCAAGCATCGAAGACGTGCAGTACCCAAGGCAGGTGGAAGACGAACAACCGCAGGTGCAGACCCTGGTGGGCCAGGAGCCCCAGGTCGAAGAGCAGCAGCAGGAAGAGGAAGGCATCTCCAAGGTGCAGTCCTCCAGCCGCGGACGGCGCAAGCGGTCCGCCACCAAGCGCAAGACTGCGGCCCGCAAGTCCACGGGGACCCGCAAGCGTAAGACCGCTTCGCGGAAGCGGAGCACAGCGAAGCGCAGCACGACGAAGAAGCGGAGCACCGCGAAGAAGCGCAGCACGGCCAAGCGCAAGACCACGTCGCGGAAGCGCAGCACGGCGAAGCGCAGCACCACGAAGCGCCGTGGCACGGCGAAGAAGCGGAGCACCACGAAGCGCCGCAGCACCGCGAAGAAGCGCAGCACGGGCAAGAAGCGCGGCACGGCCAAGAAGCGCAGCACGGCGAAGCGCAAGACTGGCGCCCGCAAGGCCGCCGGGACACGCAAGCGGAAGACCGCAGCACGCAAGACGGCCGGCCGCAAGGCCGCCGCGACGCGCAAGCGGAAGACCGCGACCCGCAAGACGGCAGGCCGCAAGTCGGCCGCGAAGCGCAAGACCGGCGTCCGCAAGGCGGCCGGGGCGCGCAAGACGACCGCGCGAAGGCGCACGACGCGCCGCAAGACCCGCTAGCCAGAGAAGCGGCAGCAGAACGAAAAGAGCCCCGCTCGCGCGGGGCTCTTTTTTTCGTGCCGACGCTCTCCGCCTAGGGACGGGCCAGCGTGATCGGAGGAGTGGTGAAGGTCTCCCAGTCCGCCGAGTTGGCCGCATTGCCGAGCGCCTTGAGGACGCTCAACTTCAAGATGTAGCTCCCGTTCGGGACGGCTTTGCGGTGATCGCCGTTCCCGCCGCCGTTGTCCTGCGACCGGGTGCCGTCCCAGTCGAACTCGAAGAACGCCGTGGCGGTCGAGTTGCGACCGAGGAATTCCTGCTGGGTGACGTAGCTGAACACCGGCTGGACGGCCGAGCCGTCCGCCTTGAAGACCTGGATGTTCAGCTTGCGCGCCTGGTGGTTCAGGTGAAAGAGGAGGATCGGGAAATCGCCTCCCTGCAACGTGAACGTCGCGCCCGTCGCCCCGAGGCGTGAAATGCCGGAGCCGAGACACGCATCCGTAGAGCCGGCCCTGATCTGGAACACGGCCGGGAGCCCGCAGTTGGCCGGCGTGAGGACCGGCAGCGACTGGTAGTCGCCGTAGAACCCGACGTAAGGAACACGCAGTGTCACGCCTCCGCCGCGCGGAGTCAGCACGACGTAGCCACCGTAGAGACTCTTGTCGCGCCAGGCGCCGGCCTGGATGTTGACGTTGACCGCCGCACTGCTGCCTGCGGGAACCGTGACGCTCGGCGAACTGAACGTCGCCGTGTTGGCGCCGGGGAGATAGGAGAAGTTGAACGGATACACCGTGCCGGCCGCGGTCGACGGTCCGGTTCCGATCGTCGTCACCTCGGACAGGTCGTACGTGACCGCCGTGCTCCCGCCGTTCGTGACCGTGAGCTGCGACGAGCCACCGTTGCCCTCACCGAGAGAGATCTTGTCCGGCGTGACCCAGGCAGGCGTAGTGACCGCGTTCACGACCTGCGCGAGCCCTGCGCCCTGCCGCCACGTGGGCTCGAGGAAGCCGGAGGTGGGTGCGACGTTGACGGCCTTCGGCAGCGCCGTGTTCATCAGGAGCGTCCGCACCAGCGCAGGAGAGATGCTCTTGTTCTTTGCCTGCAGGATCAGGGCCGCGAGACCGGCGATGTGCGGTGCTGCCATCGAAGTGCCGCTGATCGTGTTGTGGCCGCCGAACTGCTGGTGAGGCCAGGTCGAATAGATCTGGCCGCCGGGCCCGCCGATGTCCGGCTTGAGGCCGAGCTCGGCATCGGTGCCGAACGAGCTGAAGTCCGAGATCAGGCCCGCGGTTGCGAGGGGCGTCTCGAGGACCTGGTCGGTCCACGTCAGCGTGTGATTCGAGCCCAGGCCACTGAAGATCGAGGCTCCCTGCGCGGCGGTGATGGCCGCAACCGGGATCGTGACGGGCTCCGCGCCGCCGGTCGGCGCGACCGTCGGGCTGAGCGCTCCGGTGACGTTGTTGTAGAGCACGACGCCGATCGCGCCTGCGTGCTGCGCGTTGATCGCCTTGTTGTAGAAGCCGCAGGTCCCTCTGCGGATGAGCGCGATCTTGCCTGCCACCGCTGTCGACATCGGAGGAGCGCAGCCGTCGTCTGCAGTCGTGGGCGTCCCCGTCGCCACGAGCTCGGCGCTCCCCGACTGGGGCACGGTCGCCAGCGAGCCGGACGCGCGGTTGTACGGGTACATGGTCCCGCCGAGCTGGAACGCCGGCAGGGTCGCTTTCGTGTTGTCGAACGAGGCCACCCCGATGACGTTCCGTCCGACGCCGGGAGCTCCCGCTGACCACAGCTGGCCGTTGTTGACGCCGCTGTTCCCGATCGAGGCGACAACGGTCACGCCGGCGGCAGAGAGGTTGTCGGCCGCAACGGCAGTCGGGTACTGCGGCCAGTTGTTGAACGCCGCGCCGATGCTCATGTTGAGGACGTCCGCGTGATCGGCGAGGGCGAGCTCCATCGCGTGAACCATCACGTCGCTGTCGGTCCCGCCGTTACAGCCGAAGACCTTGTAGGCGAGCAGCTGAGCACCGGGGGCGACACCGACGACCTGACCTTCAGCCGTGTGACCGCGACCGTCCGCCGCGGCGATGCCCGCAACGTGCGTCCCGTGGGCGGCGTCCGAAGCGCCGGCGCCGAGCACTTCCGCATGGTCGGCCACGTTGGGATCGCAGGGAAGAGGATTGGCGTCCGGGTGCGGAACCGGGTCGAAGGCAGGGCCAGGAGTCGCGTTGTAGTGATCGCCCACGAGGTCGAAGCCACCGCGCACCTTGCAGCCCGGCCCGAAGCAACCGCCGAACTCGGGCAGCGTGTAGTCGAGACCGCTGTCCATGATCGCAATCGTCACGCCCGAGCCGTCGAGCCCGAGCTCGTTCTGGGCGATGTCAGCGCCCGTGAGCCCGACGGCGTTCTTCAAATCGATGTTGTTGTTGCCGACCCTCTCGGACGGAGGAAGTGACACGGTCTCGACGGGATACACCGCTTTCACGCCGGGGATCGAGCCGAGAGCGGCGACCTGCGACGGCGCCACCGAGACCGAGACGCCGTTCCAGAGCGAGTCGTAGGTGTAGCGCTCCGTCAGCTTGACTCCGTCGGCGGCCGCGTTCGCCATGAACGCGTCGTGCTCCGCCTTCAGGACCGCCTTGCTGGTGCCCTTCACCGCGGGCGGGCTCGAGAGCTCGACGAACCACTTGCTGGCCGTCTCGTTCGAAGCGCCGCCGATCGGACCGGCGCCGGAACCGTTGCCGGCAGCAGCTGGTGCGACCGCAAGACCGGTGATGCAAAGAAGCGTGACCGCGAGCCGCAGAAACTTGCGCAAACTTTCCTCCGTTGCTTATGCCATCGGTGCCAGAGCCCTGCCGCGACCCCCTTCGTAACTCGGATCGTTGGCGACATCGAATCTCATGTCAAGAAAGCGTCTACCCCTTTCGGTGCCTCGATTCCGGCTGTTCTTCGACCAGTGAACGGCGAAATTGCCGCCGCCGCCGATGCCGGCTTTGCCGGCGTCGGCCACTACGGCGTGGATCGATAGGAGAAGCCGATCGAAATCATCATGGCCTGCGCAGCAGGCCGGATTTCGATCGGCGATGGGCGGTACTGGGCTCGAACCAGTGACCCCCAGCTTGTCGAGCTGGTGCTCTCCCAACTGAGCTAACCGCCCTGGTGAGGCGGCCAGTCTAGCCGAGGCTCACGAACGTCAAAAGATCTCGGGACACCAGGGGTGCCGGTCCCACCTGAAGAGCGCATCCGCGCGCTCGATGGCGCCCGCTCTCAGCTCGCTGACTCGACCCGCGCGCCTGAGCGCGGCGAACGAGACGCCGCCGAGCAGAGCGGAGCCGAGAGACTGCACGGGTAGCGAGAGCTCGGGCTCATCCTTACTGCGCTCGGCGCGGCCCCCTTCGAGTTTCCAGCGTCCGTCGTTCCACGGACAGAACTCGTCCGCGACCTCGAAGACGACCGAGCCGTCGCCCGAGTAGCTTCGCCCTGACAGCGCCGCGCCCACATCGACGAGCCGGACCCAGATTCCGTCGCCCATCCGGTACCGCATGCGCCGGGGCGTCGACAGCAGGAGGAAGAGTGGATGGTCGGGCGGCAGCAGATACGACTTGACCGTGGCGATCCAGTCGACGGCGAGCAGGTAAGCCCAGAGATCACGCAGCGCGTCAGGCGAAGTGCCTAACGCTTCGAGGACTCGTAGCTCCGCGTTCGTCGTGCCTGCATCGAAGCCAGGCTTGTGCCGGTACACGGCGTAGCCCTCGATCGAGCCCTCGCATTCGTACGCGACCCACCGCTTCGGGCCTGCGCCGTCGCGGCGCTCCTCGGGGTCGAAGATCTCGCGGTTCTCCCACCACACGGTGCTCCGCGTGAACATCCCGGGCCACCCGAGTCGGATGCGGTCATAGACGGCCGGGAGCTTTTCCTGAGCCTCTTCCGGCTCGATCAACCGCAGCGTCCCCTGCGGCTCGAACGGGTGCGCGAACGCGGTGTGCTCATGCGCAAGCGAGATCTCGCCGCAGAACGAGGCGAGCCCGTAACCAAAGCGGCCGTAGATTGACTCCTCGGATGCCCACAGCGCCGCGAGCGGCTCGCCGTGTTCATGCGCATCGTCGAGTTGCGCGCGCATCATCGCGCGCAGAACGCCTTGTCGTCGATGCGTCGGCAGGACACCGACCACGGTCACTCCAGCGGTCGGCAGGGCGCCGCCCGGCACGGTCAGGTCGAACGGGAACGAGCCGGCACCGCCGACGATCGCCTCGTTCGACCATGCCCCATACATGCGATCCAACGGCAGCAGCGTTGTGAAGCGCTGCATGCGCTCCTCGTTCGCGACCATGCCGAAGTACTGGCCGATCGCGAGGACCGCACGGTGAACTCGTCGATGTCCTCGACTCGGCGAACGTCGGACGGGCTCAGAAGTCCTCCGGGCAGTAAGGCAGCCGAGGCGTACGGAACAGGTCCGTCGCACGTTGCAGAGCGCCGGGCTTCAGCTCGCGGACGCGTTCCGCGCCGCCGAGCTCGTTGAAGTCGAACGCACCGAGATAGACGGACGCAAGGTCGGCGGTGTCGAGCTCGAGGTCGGCCTCGTCATCCGTGCGCTCCACGCTCTGGCCGACCCGCCAGCGACCCACGTTCCAGGGGCAGAACGAATCTTCGACTTGGATGACGACCGAGTCGTCGGCGGCGTATGTGCGCCCGGCCAGTGCGGCTTCGAGATCGACGAAACGAAGCCAGAGACCCTCGGAGACCCTGAGGTGGAGGCTGCGCGGGTCCGTCACCATCAGGAAGAGCGGCGAGCCCGGGTCGTATCTCCCCTGGACCCGGACGACGAGGTCGATTCCGTAGATGAAGCGATAGAGCTCGCGCGTTGCCGCCGGTGAGGTCGCGATCGCCTCGACCAGCCGCACCTGGCTCTGCGAGTACCCCTCCTGCCAGTCGGATTTCACGCGGTAGATCACATAGCCGACCACCGCGCCGTCGAGCTCGATCACGGCGAAGAACTTGGGACCCGACCCGCGGCGCCAGTGCTCCGGATCCGCGAGCCGGGTGAGCTCCCACACGGCGGAGTCGCGTGCGACAAAGCCCGGCACGTCGCGCCGGACCGAGTCATAGACCTCTGGCAGTAGCTGTAGAGCCTCTACAGCGTCGACGATCCTGACCGCACCGCTAGGGCCCGGATCGTCTCTGTACGCGAACCTCGCGGTCTCGCCGTCCATCGAAACCGACGGCGCCGCGACTCCATAGCCGAAGCGTCCATAGATGAGGGGCTCGGACGCATACAGAATGGCGAGCGGTTCGCCGCGGTCGCGGAGGTCCTCCAGCTGCCGCTTCATCAATTCCCTCAGGATCCCGCGGCGCCGGTGGCTCGGCAGGACTCCGACCCAGGTGACGCCGCCGGCTGCCAGCTCGCCTCCCGGAACGGTGAGCTGAAACGGGAACGAGGTAGTGGTGCCGACTGGCCGCTCCCCGTCATATGCAGCGAACCACCGGTCGCGCGGGAGGATCTTGCTGAATCGCTCGAACTCTCCCTCGTGTTGCTCCTCGCCGAAGGCTGCCTCGCCGGCCTGCATCGCCGCGCGCAGCTCGTCCTCGGACGGATTCCGAATCTCTACGGGCACCTGCGGACCCTACGGAATACGTTCCAGAGGCGCGTAGTCGAGCATCAGCCGGCGTTCGCTCCCGTCCGCGAACCGAACGGTGACGACGCCGCCGGGCTCGATCTGTGTCACGACGCCTTCCCCGAGCGTGCCGTGGCGAACGGAGTCCCCTGTGGAGAGCGAGGGAACGTCCTCGCGCGGCGCGACACCTTGCGCACCGTACGAGGACCAGGATGCAGGCCGCAGCCGTTCGCGTTCGATCGAGCTCGGCAGCTCGTCGAGGAAGCGCGACGGCAGGTTGTAGCCGCGCGAGCCCCAGAGTGAGCGCGAGGCCGCGTGCGTGAGGGTGAGCTGCTCGCGGGCGCGCGTCATACCGACATACGCGAGCCTACGTTCCTCTTCGATGCCCTGCTCCTCGATCGACCGGCTGTGCGGGAAGATTCCCTCTTCCATCCCGATCAGGTAGACGGCGCGAAACTCGAGGCCCTTGGCATTGTGGAGGGTCATCAGGGTGACGAGGCTTTCCTCGCCGCGGATGGAGTCCTGGTCGGAGAAGAGCGAGATCTCCTGGAGGAAGTGCGACAGCGACGGCTCCTCCGCCGTCTCCTGGTACTCGCGGGCGACACCGACCAGCTCCTGCAGGTTCTCGAGCCTTCCGAGTGCCTCGATGGTGCGCTCCGCCTCCAGCGTTTCGAGATAGCCGCTGCGCTCGAACGTGCGCTCGAGGAGCTCCGAGACGGGGAACTCGAGCGCGCCCGACTGCAATGACTGCATCAGGGTCCTGAATCCCTGCACCGCTTTCAGCGGAGCGGCACCGACTCCAGCCTCCTCCGCGAACTCCATCGCCTCCCAGAGCGAGCGTCCCTGTGCATCGGCCCACGTCTGCAGACGCGCGAGGCTCGAGTCGCCGATGCCGCGCCGCGGCCTGTTGGCAATCCGCTGCAGCGAGACCGCATCGTAGGGGTTGTCGATCGCCTGGAGGTAGGCGATCGCGTCCTTGATCTCTGCGCGCTCGTAGAAACGCGGCCCGCCGATCACCTGGTACGCCACGCCTTGGCGGACGAGGACGTCCTCGAGCACACGCGACTGCGCGTTCGTCCGGTAGAAGATCGCGACCTCGTCGCCGGAAAAGCCCTGTTCGACGAGACCCGCGATGGCGGCCGCGACGAACCGCGCCTCGGCGTGCTCGTCCTCCACCTCGAGCACCCGAACGGGCTCGCCGTCGCCGAGCTCGGACCACAGCTCCTTCGGCTTGCGCTCCCTGTTGTTCGAGATGACCGTGTTGGCCGCCTCGAGGATGAGGTTCGTGGAGCGGTAGTTCTGCTCGAGGGACACTGTCCGTGTTCCGGGAAAGTCGCGTTCGAAGTCGAGGATGTTGTTGATGTCCGCGGACCTGAAGGAATAGATCGACTGGTCCGGATCGCCCACTGCCATCAGGTTCTGATGCTTTTCCGCAAGCAGCTGCAACAACCGGTACTGCGCGTGGTTCGTGTCCTGGTACTCGTCGACGAGGATGTAGCGGAACGCCTTCTGCCACTTCTCGCGCACGTCGGGGAAGCGTTCGAGCACGTCGACGGTGAGCATGAGCAGATCGTCGAAGTCGACGGCGTTCGAGGCGAAGAGGCGGCGTTGATACAGCTGGTAGACGTCAGCGACCGTCTGGTCGTAGAACGACTGCACCTGGTTCGCGTACTCGTCCGGTGAGATCAGGCGGTTCTTCGCGTGCGAGATCTGGTTGTGGATGCCGCGCGGGGTGAACCGCTTCGGATCGCGCTCCAGCTCCTCCAGGCATTGCTTCACCAGCCGGATCTGATCGGCCTGGTCGTAGATCGTGAAGTTCGAGCGATAGCCGAGTCTCTGTGCCTCGCGGCGCAGGATGCGTCCGCAGGCGGCGTGGAAGGTCAGGATCCAGAGGCCCTGGCCGCTCCGCCCGAGCAGCCTTTGCAAGCGTTCCTTCATCTCGCCCGCCGCCTTGTTCGTGAAGGTGATGGCGAGGATCTCGTTGGTTTTCGCACCAACCGCGTTGATCAAATGCGCGACGCGGTAGGTGAGGACGCGTGTCTTGCCGGAGCCGGCCCCGGCAATGACGAGCAGCGGCCCTTCGGTCGTGAGCACGGCCTCCCGCTGGGCGGGGTTGAGGTCGGCGAGGTACTGCTCCGGCGAGGCGACGGCCATGGGTCGATGCTAGCGGCGGCCTCCGCCTCCGGCAGATGCCAGTCCGAACCGCCCAGGACCTACTCGGTCGTGTCTGGGGACTGTCCTTGGTCACGTCCCGCAGGGACGTGACCAAACTGGCTCGACGGGACATGGAGCTCGCGCCGGGAGTGTGACTTTTCTTCCACGCATGTCGGATGCGGACATGCATAGGCTTCCGCCCCATGCGGCTGGCGCTCATGATCGAAGGGCAGGAGGGCGTGACCTGGGACGACTGGGTCGCGCTCGCCTCGGCCTGCGAGGAACACGGCGTCGAGGCGCTGTTCCGCTCGGACCATTACATCTCGTGGTTCGACGAGAGCCGTCGCGTTCTCGACGCGTGGGCGACGATCGCGGGACTGGCAGCGTGCACGACGAAGCTGGAGCTCGGCACGCTCGTGTCTCCCGTGACCTTCCGCCATCCGTCGGTGCTCGCCCGCTCGGCGGCGACGGCGGACGAGATCTCGGGCGGACGCGTGACCCTCGGAATGGGCGCCGGCTGGCAGGCTCGCGAGCACGAAGCGTACGGGTTCGAGTTCGGCACGGTTCGTGAACGCGTCGCACGATTCGGAGAGCAGCTCGAGATCGTCCACGACCTCTTCCACGAAGACCGCGTCGACTTCGACGGCAGGTACTACAGGCTCGCCGATGCGCCCGGGCTCGCTCGTCCCGACCTGCCGATCCTGGTCGGCGGCAGCGCGAAGCCTGGCACGGCGCGCCCCGCGGTCCGATTCGCCGACGAGTACAACGCGCTGTTCGGCACGCTCGACGAGGTCCGCGAACGCAAGCAGCTGCTCGACGAAGCCTGTGGGCGCGGCGGCCGAGATCCTGCCACGCTCCGCTATTCGCTGATGGCTCCCCTCGTCATCGGTCGCAACGAGCGGGAGGTGCTGGCCTCAGCGCGTCGGATCGGCGCGCGCTTCGGACGGGACCCCAAGGACGTGCTCGAGCGCTACCGAGACCACGGCCCGGTCGGGACGATCGCCGAGGCCGTCGACCGCCTGAAGCAGATCGAGGAGCTCGGCTACGACCGCGTCATGTTGCAGCACCTCGCGCACGACGACTTGGAGACTGTGGCCTTGATCGGACGCGAGCTCGCGCCGGCCGTCGCATAACGCCGGCGTCCCAAAAAAAGAGCCCCGCCGAAGCGGGGCTCTCGAACGACGGTGATGCTCGATCTAGTAGTCCTCGCGAACGACCGTCCGGCGCCGTCCGTCGGCGGGGCCGCCGAAACCGCCCCAGCTCGACCAGAAGATGAGCGAGAGCAATGCGCCGATCGCCCCAACGGCGAGAAGAATCCAGCCGATCGTGTGGATCTCGATCCCGCTGACCGTCGTGTTGACAGCCCAGACGAGGACTGCCCCGACGGCGACGAGTAGAAGGCTAACTCCCATACCCATGATGCTGTCTCCTTTCGCTGCACGAAGATGAACTCTGCGTGTCTGCAGGGAAAACGCGGAAATCGGCTGCGGAGATACGGCCCCCCGGAACCTGCCTCCGCGAGCGGCGCGCGAGCTCCTAGGAGACCCGGGACAGCTCCAGCGTCCGTGTGGCGCGAAAGCCCGCCAGAAAACGGCGGTCATGGGTCACGAGCAGGACCGTGCCCGGGAAACGGTCGAGCGCGAGCTCCAGCTCCTCGATCGCGGCCACGTCGAGATGGTTCGTGGGCTCGTCGAGCACGAGACAGTTGACGCCCCTCGCTGCGAGCAGGGCAATCAGCGCACGCGTGCGCTCACCGGGCGAGAGGGACGCCGCGTCGCGCACGACGTGGTCGGCGCCGAGGCCGAACTTCGCGAGCAGCGTTCGTGCCTCTTCCTGGTTCAGGTCCCCGGCCTTCGTGAAGGCCGGCAGCAAAGGGCCGTCCGCCAGCTCGTCTCGATTCTGCGCGACCTCGCCGAGCACCACGCCCTGCCCGATGAGGCGGCTGCCCTCTGCCAGCGCTATCCGCCCGAGGATGGCGTCGAGCAAGGTGGTCTTGCCGCTCCCGTTCGGGCCGACGATCGCAAGCCGATCGGCCCAGGAGAGCTCGAGGTCGAGCGGGCCGAGCCGGAAGGAGCCGCGCTCCACCAGCGC
>DAITAW010000192.1:0-2812 GCA_036824055.1 Gaiellaceae bacterium
GCCAGCGGCATGCTCTTCTACCAAGGGGGCCGATCGGATGCGGCAAAGACGCTGGCCGGCGCCGCGATCGGCGTCGTGACGATTGCGCTGGCGGCGCGGTGGCTGAGCAAGCGCGAGAGTTGGCGTTTCGAAGCGTTGAGCGGTGCCCAAGCTCGAACGGCGGTGATCATCGTCGCGGTCATGACAGTGCACTCGGCCGCGGAGGGTGTCGGCGTGGGCGTCGCGTTCGGCGGCGGAGAGTCGATCGGGTTCTTGACCGCGCTCGCGATCGCGGTGCACAACATCCCGGAAGGGCTTGCAATCAGTCTGGTCCTCGTTCCACGCGGGGTGAGCGTGCTTCACGCCGCCGGCTGGAGCGTGGTCACCAGCCTGCCCCAGCCGTTGCTCGCCCTGCCGGCGTTCGCGTTCGTCGAGGCGTTCGGTCAGGCGCTGCCCATCGGGCTCGGCTTCGCAGGTGGCGCCATGATGTGGATGGTGCTCGCGCAGATCGTGCCGGACGCCCTCCGCTCGTCGCGCGGTGGTTCGAAAGGAATAGCGTTTCACTGACCTTGACCGAGACCCGTCCTGCACCAACGGAGGCCGACGCGCTCAGTGCCGCGGAAGTCGCACTTCTCGACGCCTACTGGCGAGCCGCCAACTATCTCTCCGTCGGCCAGATCTACCTGCTCGACAACCCGTTGCTGCGCGAACCGCTCACCTCCGAGCAGGTGAAGCCACGATTGCTCGGCCACTTCGGGACGACGCCCGGATTGAACTTCCTCTACGTCCATCTCAACCGCGCCATTCGCCGGCGAGACTTGAACGTTCTCTATGTGACTGGGCCCGGGCACGGCGGGCCCGGACTCGTCGCGAACGCCTACCTGGAAGGGACGTACAGTGAGCTGTACTCACACGTGAGCTGCGACGAGGATGGACTGCGTGAGCTGTTCCGCCAGTTCTCGTTTCCCGGCGGCATCCCGAGCCACGTCGCTCCGGAGACGCCAGGATCGATCCACGAGGGCGGCGAGCTCGGCTACGCGCTTGTCCATGCCTATGGAGCGGCGTTCGACAATCCGGACTTGCTGGTCGCGTGCGTTGTCGGGGATGGGGAGGCCGAGACCGGGCCCCTGGCGACGAGCTGGCACGCCAACAAATTCCTGAACCCGCGTACCGATGGAGCGGTACTGCCGATCCTGCACCTCAACGGGTACAAGATCGCGAACCCGACGGTTCTTGCCCGCATCCCTGAGGACGAGCTCGAGGCATTGATGCGCGGCTACGGGTACGAGCCGCTGTTCATCTCGATCTCCGCCGAGGACGACCACTCCGACGTGCACGCACGCTTCGGCGGGCTGCTCGACGAAGCGCTCGATCGAATCGACGAGATTCAGAGGAGCGCACGCGTCGATGGCGTGACCGCGCGTCCGACCTGGCCGATGATCGTGCTGCGCTCGCCGAAAGGCTGGACGGGACCGGCTGAGATCGACGGTCTGCCGATGGAAGGGACCTGGCGTTCTCATCAGGTGCCCATGACCGACGTGCGCACAAACCCGGATCACCTGCGTGTACTCGAGGAGTGGCTGCGCAGCTACCGCCCCGATGAGCTCTTCGATGAGGAGGGTCGCCTGCGGGCGGACCTCGCCGGCATTGCGCCCAAGGGTGAGCGCCGAATGAGCGCGAGCCCGCATGCGAACGGCGGGCTCCTGTTGCGCGATCTCGAGCTGCCCGATTTCCGCCGGTATGCAGTCGACGTGAAGACGCCCGGTGTCGAAGTGAGGGAGTCGACACGGGTGCTCGGGGCGTTCCTCCGCGACGTGATCGTCGCCAATCAGGACAACTTCCTGCTCTTCGGCCCGGACGAGACGGCTTCGAACCGCCTCGGCGACGTCTTTGCGGTCACGTCTCGGAGGTGGCAGGCCGAGGTCGAGGAGACCGATGAAGGCCTGGGGGCTGACGGCCGCGTCATGGAGATCCTCTCCGAGCACATGTGCCAGGGCTGGCTCGAGGGCTATCTGCTGACCGGCCGGCACGGCCTCTTCAACTGCTACGAGGCGTTCATCCACATCGTCGACTCGATGTTCAATCAGCACGCCAAGTGGTTGAAGATCACGCGCGGGATTCCCTGGCGGCGGCCGATCGCGTCGCTCAACTATCTGCTCAGTTCACACGTCTGGCGGCAGGACCACAACGGCTTTTCGCACCAGGATCCGGGCTTTATCGACCACGTCGTCAACAAGAAGGCGGAGATCATCCGCGTCTACCTGCCGCCGGATGCGAACACGCTGCTGTCGGTGGCCGATCACTGCCTGCGCAGCCGCAACTACGTTAACGTCATCGTCGCCGGGAAACAGCCGGCGCTGCAATTCCTTCCGATGGACGAAGCCGTTCTGCATTGCACGCGGGGGATCGGAATCTGGGAATGGGCTTCCAACGACCACGATGCGGAGCCCGATGTCGTGCTCGCCTGCTGCGGCGACGTGCCGACCCTCGAGACCGTTGCCGCGGCGGCGATCCTGCGCGAGCGGCTGCCCGAGTTGCGCGTGCGCGTCGTGAACGTCGTCGATCTGATGCGGCTCCAGCCGGCGACCGAGCACCCTCACGGGCTCTCCGAGCGCGAGTTCGACTCTCTCTTCACGACCGACAGGCCGATCGTCTTCGCGTACCACGGCTACCCCTGGCTGATCCACCGCCTGACCTACCGGCGGACGAACCATCGCAATCTGCACGTGCGCGGCTACAAGGAGGAGGGCACGACGACGACCCCCTTCGACATGGTCATGCTCAACGACCTCGATCGCTTCCATCTGGTCCTCGACGTGATCGACCGCCTGCC
>DAITAW010000193.1:0-2803 GCA_036824055.1 Gaiellaceae bacterium
ATTTTTCGGGATGTGGACCGAGTTTTGGCACCCACACGAGCGAGCTGACGAACAGTAGTGCGGCGAGAGCTGCGTGACGCATCGCCGCCGTGTGCTCGAAGAGCTCCACGGCCTCGAATCCCAAGCCTGTGGGTCAAAACCTCGGTTCTGCCCGCAAACCAGGTTCATCCAGTGTGAACGGAGTTTTCGCACCCCACAGGCTCAGCCGTGTACCCGAGTTTCGAACCCACGCGCTGAGCTGGCGACGTTCAAGTTTCGGCCCAGGCTCGCCGACGAGTACGAGACAGGGCTTATCGGCGCGCAGGCGCCACTACGAGGAGTTCGTCGCGTGAGGACCCCCGAGGTTGACTGCATCGGAGCGCCCCCGCATCCCGAGGGGCTTGAGGACGTGCGCTGCTGGCGCCACGACTACGCGCGCGACCTGGGCTTCGACGAGCCAGAGGCGGCGCTGATCGCCCATCGCGCTGAAATCGACACCCACGTTCTCGAGCGGCTGATCCGGCGCGGCTGCGCGCCCTATCTGGCCCTGGAGATCGTTCGCTGAGCGCCGCCCGCCTGCTCGCGATAATCGGGGAGCCTAGCGTGGACTGTCTGCGAGTTCTCCCGACAACCGAGAAGCCGATAGAGCTTTGATCGTGACACGCGCCCGACCGAAGGCCGGGCGACGTCCGACTTGCGGCTCGGCCTCGCACCCTTCACCGCGAACTGAAAGGAGTTGAGTCGCGTGTCCGATGACGGTCGAAACCGGCCGCAGCTGCTCGACCGTGCCGCTCGCACCTCGGTCTCGGAGGCCTGCCGGAACCCTACGCGGTCAGGTGTCCGCACCCCAGCGCCGAAGTCCCGCCGCTGTCCGTTCGCCAGGCGATTTGGAGCGGTCACTGCCAGTAGGCACTGCCCGCGCGGGGAAGCTGCGCGTCGACGCGCCGAGCTCAGACCGCTGACCAGGCGTGCTCGCGCGTGTCCAGCTCGACCTCGACCGGGACGGCATCGGTGCGCTCCGGCCGCGGGTATTCCTGCGAGAGGCCGAGGTGCTCGGCGAGGAAGGGCGTCAGATAGCGACCGACGATCTTCGCAGGCGGCCACCAGAGCGGCTCGGTTTCGACGAGCGAGCGACCGGTCCCGGTCTCGGAGCGAAGGAAGCGGGGCGCGAGGCCGGTTAGCAGCAAGCCGCGCAGCACGGGCCTGAAAGCCGTCGGCTCCACGGTCGCGCCTGCGTCCGCGGCGATCGCGCTGGCGACGGCGTCCGCCTGCTGCGCGGCGATCCCGCCCTGCTTGACAGGGAACTGGGTCAGGTCGCCAGCCGCGTAGACGTCGGTGAGGCCAAGCACCCGGCCGAACTCGCCGGTCGGGACGAAGCCGGCTCCATCCTGGGGTAGGCCAGCGATCGCCGGACCTTCGAGCTTCGGCAGCGCGACAACGGCGTCCGCCTCGATCCGCCCGTCGCCAGAGAGGTGGAGCACGCCCTCGTCCCAGCTGATCGGGACGACGCCGGCCTCGAGGCGGATACCGCGGCTCTCGAGCAGCTCGCGGATGGCGTCGCTCGCCTCGGGACCGAAGAGCGCGAGCGGCCGGTCCTCGGGTGTGGCCAGCACGACCTCGACGCCGCGGGTCATGTGATCGGTCAGATACTCGGCCGTCAGCAGCGCCAGTTCGTACAGCGGCAAGGGCCAGGTGGCGGCCGCAGGGAGCGCGAACACGATCCGGCGGAGCCGGCCCGAGGTCGCCCTGTCGAGCAGCTCGGCGAGCTCCGGCACCTCCGGCGCACCGCGGAAGGTGAGCGCACCGGCGATCGCCTCGACCGGTCGCGCGCCGAGCGTCAAGACGAGCACGTCGTAGCCGAGCACGCCCTGCTCGTCGAGCGTGACGAGCTTCTGCTCCGGATCAACGGCCGTGAGCATTCCGCGTCGGAGCTGCGCTCCCGCCGCGCCCGCGAGCGGCTCGAGCGGGAACCGGCGGACCTCGCCGACGCGAAACGGCTCGGTCACCGCCAGCGGCCGGTACGTGAACTCGGTCTCCGGCGCGACGAGCTCGACCGAGACGAACTCCGACGCAAGCGCCTGCAAGGCCAAAGCCGTCTCGAGACCCGCGACGCCCGCTCCCGCAACGAGCACCCGCATCCGGCTCCCATAGTTCGTCATCGTTCCAACCCTCGCTGTCTGAAACCTAATCATCGCAGCAGGCGACAGGACGGCCATCGGGGCAACTACTGATTGACGTCGCGGATCCGCCGCTCTCCGACCGCCGATCGCGCCCGCTTGCCCCCTCGTCCTTCCATACCCGCACCGTGCCGAGCGGTCGACGGTACGACTCACGCAGCGCAGCCGGCTGGGATGCGGAGCGGCGCTGTCGCCTTCGTCTTCTTCTTCAGAGCCTGGATCTTGGCGATCAGTGCCGCCGTCGGGCGGTTGGTTTCGAGGTTCGCGGACACGGGCTGTTCGGCGCGTCGCAGGGCCGCGAGTTGCGCTCTCGTCGAGGTTCCAACCTTCAAGCCGACGGCGCAAAGGAGGCGAAGCTGTTGCCGGTCGTGCGCGCGGATGCCGACGAACGATCCCCGCGTCATCTCCGCATGAACGGACACCGGAGACGTTGCCCTTTTTCAAGCTGGGCCTGGCTTTGCTCGTCATCTAGTCCGACCTTCTCCAACCTTCGTAAGCCTCGACTGTTGTTGCCCTGGCAGGCAACAGTGGAGCGATGGTTTGTGTCGCGGAAGAGCCGACCTGCGACAGGCTGTCGGCGGGACCCGAACGAGCAGGCAGAACCGAGGTTCTGGCACCCGACAACCCTCGAGCAGCCGCTTTGCTTT
>DAITAW010000076.1:0-12237 GCA_036824055.1 Gaiellaceae bacterium
CCAGGACAAGAATGAGAACTATTCTCGAAAACACCTTCGGGACGATACACTCCGAAAATGATCTGGGCGACTCATGCGCTCGAGACCCTCGAAGATGCGGGCTTCCGGAGCGGCGGCGCACGGCGAGCCGTCGTCGAGCTACTGGGGCGGCAGAACTGCTGCATGAGCGCGCAGGAGATCTTCGACAGGCTTCGTCGAGCTCGGCGGCCGGTCGGGATCGCGTCCGTCTACCGGGCACTGGAAACGCTCGCAGACCTGAGGCTCGTCAAGCGCATCGACGCGGGCGACGGGATTGCGCGCTACGAGCCGGCTCGACCGGACGGCGACCACCACCATCACCTCGTCTGCCGCGACTGCGGCAAGGTCGAGGCCTTCAGCGACGTCCGGTTGGAGCGCGCGATCGACAAGGTCGCCGACGGCCTGGGCTATTCGGTCGAGGAGCACGAAGTCGTGCTCACGGGCGCCTGCGCCGACTGCGCGGCCTAGTCGGAGCTACCCGTCAGCGCGGCGCGAACGCTTCCGCGCCCGTGACGAGACCACGGGCGACCTTCAGCTGATACGCCGCCGATTGCAGGAGACGGCGTTCCGTGGGGTTGGTCATGAACCCGCACTCGACGAGGATTGCCGGGACATTCGCCCAGTTGAAGCCCGTCAGGTCCGAGCGTTGGACGAGACCGAGGTCGCGCGCGCCGGTCTGCCGGGCGACCGCCGCCTGCACCTTGCGGGCGGCGCGGATGCTCGCCGAGTAGATGTCGTCCGTCCAGCCGGCGTGCAGCGCGGGCACGAGCGTCTTGACTCCGTTCAGCGACGAGTCCGCTGCGCCGTCGGCGTGAATCCGGATCATCAGCGCCGCGTGTCGCACGTTGCAAAAGCGCGCGCGGGCGATGTTTCCTGCCGCGTATGTGGGGCCGGTGCGCGTCATCGCGACGCGATAGCCGTCTCGCTTGAGCAGCGCACGCGTCCGGAGCGCGATCGCGAGGGCGACCGGCGCTTCGCCGGCGGTGCCGCCGCCGTCCTTGATCTTCAGTTGCGAGGAGCCAGGGCCGATGGGCTCGGTCTGCCGGCCGATCGCCGGGATCGTGCCGTGGCCCGGATCGAGGCAGATCAGCGGGGTTGGAGACAGGGCCATCATGGGCAGAGAGTCTGCCTGTGATGGATCCCCTCCTCGCGGTGGACAAGGCTATTGGCCAGGGCGTCGAGCGGCTCGTCCGTTCGCACCACGCCCGGCGCCTGCGACGGATCGGCTGGCACCGTGCGCTCGAGCCTCCGGATCCGAGCCTCTGGGCGTCGGCTTCGCCGCCGCCGCGGGCCGGCTGCTCGGTCGAGGTGCTGATCGACGGGGCGCAGGCGCTTCCTCGGCTGGCCGAGGAGCTGCGGAAGGCGCGCTCGCACGTTCATCTGGCCGGCTGGTTCGTGACACCCGATTTCGCACTCGTGCGCGAGCCCGCGCGGGTGGAATTGCGGACGCTCCTCGCGGAGCTGGCGGAGCGGATCCCGGTGCGGGTGCTGCTCTGGGCCGGCTCGCCGCTGCCGCTCTTCCGGCCCGATCGGAAGGACGTGGCGCGGGCTCTGCACGCGCTCACGTCCGGCACGAAGATCGAAGCGGTCGCGGACCCGAAGGAGCGACCATTGCATTGCCATCACGAGAAGATCACCGTGATCGACGACGGTGTCGCGTTCGTCGGCGGCATCGATCTGACGACGGAGTCAGGCGACCGGTTCGACACGAACGTCCATCCCGCGCGTGGTGAGCTCGGCTGGCACGACGCCGCCTGCGTGCTCCGCGGTCCCGCAGTGACGGACGTCGCCGCCCACTTCGCGCAGCGGTGGCACGACCTCACCGGCAACACGCTTCCCGAACCGAGCCCGGCGCCGCCGACCGGTGACGTCGAGGTACAGATCGTCCGCACTGTGCCCGAGCACGTCTACGAGTCGGTCCGCGGCGGCGACTTCCGCATCCTCGAGTCGTACGTGCGCGCGTTTCGCTCCGCGCAGCGTCTCATCTATCTGGAGAACCAGTTTCTCTGGTCGAGCGAGATCGTGCAGATCCTCCTGGACAAGATCGTGCACCCGCCGTCCGACGACTTCTGCCTCGTGCTCGTCCTGCCGGCGAAGCCGAACAGCGGTCGAGATGACACCCGGGGACAGTTGGCGGACCTGATCGAAGCGGACGACGGGGCAGGGCGTGTGCTCGCCTGCACGCTGCGCGCACTCGGTGAGCGCGGTCCGTGTCCGGTCTATGTCCACGCCAAGATCGGGATCGTCGACGATCGTTGGCTGACACTCGGCTCGGCGAACCTCAACGAGCACTCGCTCTTCAACGACACCGAGATCAATGTCGTCACCTGCAACGCCGAACTTGCACGAGGCACGAGGCTCCGTTTGTGGGCAGAGCACCTCGAGCGGTCGGAACAGGAAGTCTCGGCCGACCCCGTTCGCGTCGTACGAGAGCTCTGGAAGCCGATCGCGGAAGAGCAGTACGAACGTCGCGAGGCGGGTTTGCCTCCGACGCACCGGTTGTGCCTGCTGCCGGGTGTGTCCCGCCGGTCTCGCCGATTGCTCGGCCCGTTGCAGGGGTTGCTCGTCGACGGTTAATTCCTCGCGCCGGGGGCAAACAGGACTTCCGATGGCCACGCGACAGCTTCCACCCGACATTGCGGCAGCGTTCGATCGCGTCCCCGAGGCGGGCGACCGCTTCTTCGCCCTGCCCGCCGATCAGCAGGCCGCCTGGGTGCACTGGATCGATCGGGCGCGGGGACGACGCGCACGAGCAGGCCGGATCGACGAGCTGGTCCGCCGGTTGCTGCCGTCGGCCGCGGTTGCGGAGGAAGAGGTTGGGGGGCCCGCAGGCCCGCCGCCCGAGCGCTACTGGTGGTTGTGGCTCGCGCTCCTGCTGCTTCTCGTGGTGGCCGGACTGCTCGCCTGGTACTTCCTCAGCCGGGGAAGTGACAAGGCGACCGTTCCGAACGTGATCGGTCTCCGCGAAGACACGGCCGCGGTGAAGATCCACGACCGCGGGCTCACCGCACTGCCGCAGACCGCCGCGAGCAAGCGGCCACCCGGCATCGTCTTCGCCGAGAAGCCCGGCGCCGGCACGCAACTCGGCAAAGGCCAGTCCGTCACGATCTTCGTCTCGAGCGGCCGGGCAGCCGTTCCGGACGTGACCGGCCTGCCGGAGGCGAATGCAGTGCAGAAGCTGCAAGCCAAGGGATTCAAGGTCCAGGTCAAACGAGTCGCGTCCACGCGACCCAAGGGGATCGTGGCGAGCCAGGATCCGGTAGCCGGCGTCACGGCTGTCGGCGGCACGACCGTCAAGCTCACCGTTTCCACGGGCGCCAAGCCGGTTGTCGTCCCACGGCTCATCGACCAGACCCAGGGAGCGGCCGTCAACGCGTTGACGCAACTCGGCCTGAAGTCCGATCTCCAGAACGTTCCGTCGAGCAAGCCCGTAGGCACTGTGGTCGGCCAGAACCCGCCGGCGGGGCAGGGCGTCGACAAGGGCTCGAAGGTCGTCCTGAACATTTCGACCGGCACCGGTCCGTCCACGACGACGACCGGGACGACGACGACCGCTACGACGGTCACGACCACCACAACTACGACGACCAGCACGGCGCCCGCGCGTGTGCCCCGCGTTGTCGCGCTCGCGCAGACACCGGCGCTCCGGCGGCTCAATGTCTTGGGGCTACGGCCCACCGTCGTCTACGTGCACTCGAGCCAGCCCGCGAACAGGGTCGTGGCCCAGTCGCCTACGCCGGGCACCACGCTGCCGCATGGCTCTCGCGTGCGGGTCAACGTCTCCACCGGCCCGAATCCGCAGCCCGCGACCGCCGTCCCGAACGTCGTCGGCCAGGACCAGGCGACAGCGGCTCAGACCCTTCGTGCAGCCGGCTTCAGGGTCGCGGTGCTCAATCGGCCGACCAGCGACCAGAGCAAGGACGGCCTCGTGATCGAGCAGCAGCCCAAAGCCGGATCGAACATTCCCGCGGGCCTGCAGGTCACGATCTTCATCGGCCGCTTCTCCGGCTAGGGAGCCCGGCGCGGCTCCCAGCCGGCGGTGGCCGGCGACCACAGTCGAAGCGCGCCAGGCTCCTTCAGCAGACCCGCGAGCTCGGCGAAACTTGCACTAGCCTCGTCGCGACATGACGCCGGGGGAGAAGCAGCCGCAGACCTGGCATCACGGGATCGTTGCGCGCTGGTGGGCGGAATTCAACGTGGACGGCCCGGAGATCCACTACTTTCAGAAGTTCATCGAGGACGACGGTCAGCCGGCTCTCGACCTCGCGTGTGGGACCGGCCGGCTCCTCGTTCCGTATCTTCGCGCGGGACTGGACGTCGATGGCTGTGACATCTCGTCGGACATGCTCGCCCTCTGCCGCGAGCGGGCCGAAGCCGAAGGTCTCTCGCCGAACCTCTTTCAACAGGCGATGCATGAGCTGCGGCTGCCACGCAGATACCGGACGATCGTCGTGTGCGGTGGTTTCGGCCTTGGCGGCAATCGCGAGCAGAGCTTCGCGGGCCTCGAACGGATCTACGACCACCTCGAACCGGGCGGACTCCTGCTGCTCGACAACGAGGTGCCGTATGCCAATGCCGGCCTGTGGCGCCGTTGGCTCGAGGAGGAGCGACGAGAGTTGCCGACGCCATTGCCGGAACTGGGCGAGGGCGACCGACGCCGAGCGTCCGACGGTGCGGAGTACGAGTTGCGTAGCCGCATCGTCGAGCTCGACCCGCTGGCCCAGTCGGTGACGCTCGAGATGCGCGCCGACATGTGGCGGGACGGCGAGCACGTGGCGGAAGAGGAGCACGTCCTGAAAATGTCCCTGTACTTCACCCAGGAGCTCACGGCGTTGCTCGAGAGCACGGGCTTCAGCGACGTGACACTCCGTGGCGACTACACGGAGGAAAAGCCGGACGGAGACACCGAGTTCGTCGTCTTCAGCGCGAGAAAGCCGGCCCAGGTCTGAACGAGGACCGCCGGTCGCGGGCAGACCCGAGCGCACGACCGGCAAGCCTCGTGCCGTCTGTCTGCGTCTATTCCCGGTGAGAGGGCCGGCTCGTGCCGCAAAGCGAACCCACGCGCGAGGTCAAGGCGCGGCGCAAAGCTATCAGGATTTGTTACGAGTCGCACAAAGCTCGAGGAAAGACGCTATGTTGAGAAGAGGCGGGCTCGCCTCGGACGCCGTTCCCCTCGAGCACGGGGTGTTGCCCCAGCCGCACTTGTCGCAACGGCGCGAAGGGACGCCGTGGCGAACGAGTTTGACCGGGTCGACGGGCGGGCGCTGCCTGCACAGATCGAGGCCGAGATGGAGCGGTTGGTCGTCTATGCCGACGCGCAGGAGCGCAAGGTCAGCCAGCTGCAGGCTGCGCTCGACTCGCGCGTCGTCGTCGAGCGGGCGATCGGCGTCCTCGCCGAACGGTTCGGCCTCCCGTTCGCGGAGGCGTTCGAGTTGCTGCGCTCGGCGGCGCGTAATTCGCGTCGCGAGGTCAAAGCAATCGCGCAGGAGCTGGGGACGTCGCGGAAAACGCCGGCGGAGATCGCCCAGCTTCTTCCGGGCTCCGACGTCAACGACGCAGGCGCTTGAGAGAGCGACTCCTCAGGCCTGAGTCGCTGTCCAGGTGAATGCGACGGATGCATCGCGACCCTGCAAGACGTTGTCACGGGCGTTCGTCCCCGTCGACGTCAGTACCACTCGAAGCTGAACGGTCTCTTGCTCTCCGGCTTGGAAGCGGCCGAGGTCGAGGGAGCGCAAACTGGTCGCAGGGCCGCTGAAGATCGTTGCTCCATCTGCGCGCCGAGTCGCTATGACGCTGAGCTGCGCGACGAGCCTTGGGTCGCCTGCGGTGCGCGCGCTGAGGCGATAGGCGGCCGGCAGCGAGCCTTGGTTCGCGATCGTCAGCGACTGCCCGACCGGGACGCCGACTCGGAGCCGTCGGGCTTCGATTCCTTCCGGGGATGCCCAGCCGCCGGTCACGACATTCCCGTGCGTGAAAGAGGCGCCGAAAACGCTTGGGCTGTTGAGGGCCGCCAGCACCGAAGGCACAACGACGAGCGTCGCAAGGACGGCGAGAAGCGAGACGAAGATTTTCCGGAGCATGTTCTCATCGTCGTCCCGCGCGGCCTTACCGTCCCTCCCCGCGTAGGAGTCGCCCGTGTCCCCGATTCAGGTGAGCGGCGTCGCTCCTTCGGTTCTCGCCGCAGGGAGCGCTCAACCTGCGCTCGTGCTCGCCAGGGTCGCCCGCGCTCCGGCCGCCCGGACGGCTGCCGAAAGCGAGGCGATGTCGTACGCGCCATGCTGGCGCCGGCTGTTGATGAAGAAGGTGGGGGTGCCGGAGACGCCGCTCAGGTCTGCGCTGTCGATGTCCTCGGCGACGCGCGCTGCGCCGCTGTGCTCGCGCAGGCTGTCGGTGAATCGTTCGACGTCGACGCCCAGCTGCTCGGCGTATGCGACCAGGTCGTCCGTTTGGAGCGCATTCTGGTTGTCGAGCAGCAGATCGTGCATCTCCCAGAAGGCGCTCTGGTCCGCGGCCGCTTCGGCAGCTTCCGCGGCCAGCTGGGCGTGCGGGTGGACGTCGTTCAGCGGCAGGTGCCGCCAGACATACCGGACGTCGGTGAATCCGCGGATCAGCTCGCGCACGACCGGCTCCGCCTGCCCGCAGTAGGGGCACTCGAAGTCCCCGTACTCGACGACCGTGACCGGAGCGTCGATCGCGCCGCGAATGTGATCGCGCTCCGGGTCGACATCGATGTAGAGATCGGTCAGCGGCTGCGCCGATCCGAGCAGCGCGCGGATCCGCAGGCGGCGGGGCAGCAGCGCCGTGGCTCGGAACAACAGCCAGGTGACGACAGCGGCGGTCAGAGCGGCGCTCAGGATGCCGAGCTTCGCCTCTTCGAGTTGGCGCCCCTGGAAGGCGAGCGTCGCTATCAGGAGCGCGACGGTGAAGCCGATCCCGGCGATCGTCCCGCCTCCGGCGACTGCCGCCCAGCCCACCGGCGGCTGCAGGCGCCTGCGGCTTAGCCGCGTTACCAACCAGGAGCAGCCGAGAATGCCGACCGGCTTGCCGACGACGTAGCCAACGAGGATTCCGAGCGTGACGCGCGAGCTGAACGATCGCGTTAGGAAGCCGCCGTCGATCGCGATCCCCGCATTCGCGAGCGCGAACAACGGCACGATCACGTAACTCGTCCAGGGATGAAACAGTTGCTGCAGCCGTTCGTTGAACGACGTCGCAGACCTGAGCTCCGATCCGGCCACGCGTGCCAGTTCCGCGGTCGGTTGCTCACGGAACTCGCGGAACCGTTCCGTTGCCCGCTCGAGACTGGACCGCGAAGCCGGGTAGGCGTACACGAGGAGGCCCATCGCGAGCCCGATCACGACCGGCTCGACACCGGACTTGAGCAGACCCACCCAGGCGGCTATTCCGAGGACTGCACATGAGAAACCGGCCCGGACTCCGAGGCTCCTAGCGACGAGCACGGCTCCGAGGAAGGCGATCGCCACAAGCAGTGGCACGACGTGGAGCGTCTTCGTGTAGACGGTTGCGATGACGACGAGGGCGACGATGTCGTCGACCACGACGACGGTCAGGATGAACGCCCGGAGACGATCGGGAAAGCGCGGCCCGACGAGCGCGAGCAGGCCCAGCGCGAAGGCCGTGTCGGTCGACATCGCGATTCCCCAACCGTGCGCAGTCGAGTGACCGGCGTTGAAGGCGAGGTAGATGGCAACCGCCGCCGCCATCCCGCCGAGCCCGGCCACCAACGGCAAGGCGAAACGGCGCCGCTCGCGTAGCTCTCCGAGGTCGACCTCGCGCCGCGCCTCGAGCCCGACGACGAAGAAGAAGAACGTCATCAGCCCGCTGTTCACCCAGTGGCGAAGATCCAGCGCGACCCCTGAGCCGCCGAGGTCGATCGAAAGCTTCGTTCGCCAGAGCGAGTCGTATGACGAGGCGTCGACGTTCACCCAGACGAGCGCCGCGGTCGTCGCGGCCAGCAGGACCGCGGCGCCTCCTGTTTCGGTGCGCAGGAACTCCCGCAACGGCGTCTGGACGCTCCGCGCCCAGGCCGTTCGCCCCGAGAACGCCGACGGCCGATCGTTCGGATCGCCGTTAGTGCTCATAGCGTTTCGCCTGCCGTGGCGGCGTCAGGCCGCGGCTGCGGGAGGTTCGGCCAAGCGCGCATACCGGAGAGCTTCCCAGAGCAGGTCGATCGTCACGGTCAGGGCGGGAACTTCCTCCGTATTGCCGGAACGCCAGAGCTCCTGCCTCTGCTCGATGCAGGACTCCATCGCGGTCGTGATGGCGGCGACGTCGTCACCGCAGCCACCGAGCAGATGATCGGCCCAGACCGTACGGAGTCGAGAGGCATCTGTCGTCTCGGCGATGAATCCGCAAACAGGGCAGATGATGCTCTCCACGCTGTGCATGGTAGGTGCGAGCCGCGTCCCTCACGACCCTTAGGACCCTCACGCCTGTCACTAGCCTGCAACGTCGGCTGGACGTGTCTCCTCAGCTCAGCGAACGAGCACGCCCCAGGCCGACCCGGGGATGGTGTAGGAGCCCGCGTTGTCGCGGAACTGCGCGACGTTCTGCATGATCGCGGCGCGTGTCGCCTGCCGGTCGTCTTCGGGCAGGGCGTTGATCGTCTGCGCAAGCACTCCCGTGATGCGGGTGAGCGTGTCCCACAGGTCGTCCGAGTCCGCATAGCGCCAGTCGATCGTGATCTCCTCCACTGCAGGCTCGCCGAAACCAGCCTCGCTGACCAGTTCGCGGATGCGGTCGGGGTCTCCCATCGCGAAGATCCCTGGCAGGCCTGGCTCGGGGGCGGGCGCGTGGCCGAGTTGGACGAGCGTCATTCCGGGCAGTGCCGCCCACGGGTTCCGGTCGGCGCCGCTCCAGACGGCGAACGCCAGCGCGCCTCCGGTGCGCAACACTCGCCGCGTCTCCTTCAACGCCGCTCCCGGGTCGGCCATCAGCATGTAGCCGAAGCGGCAGACCACGCCGTCGACGCTGTCGTCGTCGAGGTCCATGTTCTCGGCGTCCATGACTCGGTGCTGGACGTTTGTCAGGCCGAGGGCCTGGCCGTTGGCGCAGGAGACGTCGACCATCTCCGGAGAGAAGTCGGTCGAGATCACGCGGCCCCCTTCGCCTACCCGTTCCGCGACGCGGAAGCCGAGATCGCCTGTCCCGGCTGCGATCTCCAGGAAGGTCTGGCCCGGCTGCGGGTCCACCTTGTCTGCGAGCCAATCGTTGACGGGGCCAGTGATGGCCATGAGCCAGTCGCGCCGATCCTCCCAGCCGGTGGCCATCTGTCCCCAGGTCTCACGACTCTGCTTTCGATAGGCATCGAGATCGATCGCCATCGTCTTCGCCTCCTTGTGGCCGCTCTGTTCCGCTCTCTCTCTGCGAAAGCAAGATCCTAAAAGAGGCGAGCGGGCATAGTTACCAGGTGCGAGCAGGCGTGATCGAGGACATTCGCCCCGGACTGGCGCGCTGGGTGACGCCGCACCCGGAATGGAAGCCGGAAGAGGACCACCTCGACGAGTCGTATCGTGATGTCGCCTCCGTGCTGCACGTCGCGTCGGACGCGCTCGTCCTCGTCGATCCGCTCGTGCCCGATTCATTGTGGCCCGACCTCGATGCTCGGATCGAGGCGACTGGGAAGCCCGTCGTCGTTCTCACGACGATCCACTGGCATGCACGCAGCCGCGATGAAGTGGCGAAGCGATATGACGCCCGGCTGGGCGGCGAGCTTCAGGGCGTTCGCGCCTTCGACGCAGGACGCCAGGACGAGGTCGCGCTCTGGCTCGAGGGGGCGCGGGCGGTCGTCCTCGCCGATGCGGTGCTCGGGGACCAGCACGGCGGACTACGCATCTCGCCCTGGTTCAAGTTCGACGCTGAGCGGGAGCGGACACGCCGGGCGCTCCTGCCGCTGCTCGACCTCCCGATCGAGATCGTCCTTCCCGCCCACGGCAACGCCGTCCTGGAGGGTGGGAGGCAGGCACTAGAGAAGGCGCTCGCGAGCGCCTGACACAGGGGTGGGGGCCGCGCTCCCTGAGGGCACGGTCGCTGCGGGCACCAGCGTGCTCTTGAAAAGCGCGGTGATGAGCGCAAGACTGGAGCGGCACCTTCAATGGACTGCGGCTGCGGCTGCGGCATGGCGTAAATGGGGAGGCCTCATGTTCGGATGGACCAGGATCTTCACGCTCGTCGCGGTGGCGGCTGCGGTGGCGATCGTGACTGGTGGAGCGGGAGCCACGTCGACATCGACGCCTGCGCTCCACGCGGCGGCCGCGGGCAAGGTCAGTGCGGCAGCATCACGTAGCGGCGCGCTGCTGAGGACGGCGAACCTGAGCACCCGGGCCGGCGCGGTCCGGTATTTGCGCGCGATCGGGGTCGATCCGCGCGGTCTCGTCATCCAGCGGGGCACTCGAAACTACGCAGGCCCGAACTGCCCGGGGGCGGGTTGGGCATGCACCTCGACAGCTCACACGGTCGTCCAGATCGCCGCGGCTGGCGGCAGGAACACGTTCTTCTGCACCACCGGAAGCTGTGCAGTCGTGCAGGCGACGACGAGGAGCGCAACGAGAACGTCGAGAGCGCTGACGGCCGCAGCTGCAGCACCGAACAACAAGGCGACATGCATCAAAACGACAGGCCTGACACAGTCGTGCACGATCAACCAGACCAGCGCGAAAGCGAACAATACGGCGATCATCGTCGAGAATGTCCCCAAGGCGTCAGGCCTCACGCAGACGTGAGGGGTTTCAAAATGCCGGTCCGGTTCATGCTGCCGCCCGGTGGTACTCGTGGATGAGTCCTCCGAGCTTGTCGCGGCGCTCGATTGCGCCGACGGTCGGTCGACGGATCGTGGTGGCTGATTCGGGCGGCTCCAGCGCGAGCGCGCGATGGGGGCGTTCGCGGTTGTAATGCGCGGCATAGACACGTAGCACCCGTTCGAGGTGGCGGCGGCCGATGATCAGCAGCCAGTCGAGGCACTCGGCGCGGATGGTGCGGACGAAGCGCTCCGCGAAGGCGTTCGCTTTTGGCGCGCGGATCGGGGTGTGGATCACGTCGATACCTTCGCTGCGGAAGACTTCGTCGAAGGCGGCGCTGAACTTGCTGTCGCGGTCGTGGATTAGAAACCGGATCCGCTCGAACACGCCGGTAAAGCTGAGGTTGCGTGCTTGCTGTGTAACCCAGGCGCCGGTCGGGTTGGTCGTGCAGCCCGCCAGGTGGACGCGACGGCTTTCGAGTTCGATGAAGAACAGCACGTAGAAGCGACGCAGCGAGATCGTCTCGATGGTGAAGAAGTCGCAGGCGAGCATGCTCCCGGCTTGCTGGCGGAGGAACTCCCGCCAGCTCAGTCCTGAGCGCCTGGGTGCTGGCCGAAGACGGGCGGCAAGCAGCATGCGCCTCACCGTGCTCGGCGAGACACGCAGGCCGAGCTTGAGCAGCTCGCCCGCGATCCGCGGGTAGCCCCAGCGTGGATTCTCGCGTGCGAAACGCAGGACGAGCTGTCGCACCCGATCGTCCATGGCGGGACGTCCCGGGCTTCGCCGCGGCTGTGCCCACTTGCGACGCACGAGCTCCCGGTGCCAACGCAGAAGTGTGTGCGGCGTCACGATCAGTCCGTGGCGTCGCCGCCACGGGAGCATCCTCGCGAGCGCCGAAAGGAAGGCACGATCGGCCGGTCGCAGCGAAGGGCGCCGTTCTTGTCGTCCGAGCACGACGAGCTGATGCCGCAACACGAGCAACTCGACATCCCTGGCGAACTCATCGCGCCGGCCCCTGACCAGCAACTGCAGTACGGCCGAGAAGGCGAGGTAAACGAAGGAAAAGAGCATGCACCGATGCTCCCATGCCTGACCACCCGGGCAGCACGACCAAGAACCTGGGTCTTGAATCCCTCAGTCGATCAGATGCGAAGACCAGCACGATCTGGTACTCGCGCGCGTGCGTGAACCAGACAACCACTACCACCCAGAGAACCAGCCCTACCGCGCTGCCTTGAGAACCGAACCGGCATTTTGAAACCCCTCACGGCACCGGTCTCTCCGCTCGGACACATCACTGGAAAGACACCGAACCAGCCGGGTCATTCGGGAATCGAGTCACAAACAAAGAGCACCGACGCCAACCTGACAAACGCCCCAGACGGGACAGCTCGCACACTCACAGTGCGGGAATGATGCTCCTATGACTTGTCAAGCCATCAGCGGTTCCTGGGTTTGTAGT
>DAITAW010000194.1:0-2780 GCA_036824055.1 Gaiellaceae bacterium
ATGGTGCTGCGGACGCGCTGCAAGATCGCCTGCACGTCTTCGGGGTGCGTCGCGATGTACTCGTCTACGGACTTGAAGTCGGTCTTGACCATCGTGTCCTCGATTCCCGTGCTGCGATCCTACTCGCCTTCATCCGCACGTTGATCGTGACGCGCATGAACGTGTGGACCGAGCGATGGTACGCGTAGCCTCCGGCGCCATCGAAAAGTCGCCTGCGTGGTTCAACCGACCTGGCAGGGAGCGATCGGACACGCGAAACGGCCCTCTACCAGGACACATGCTCGCGAATTCATCAAGCCGTTGGTGCGCCAGGAGGGATTCGAACCCCCGACCTTCTGATCCGTAGTAATACCGTTGTGGACGCTGTGCTGACCTGCGGGTTTGCACGTCAGCGCCGAGCAAGAGTGGCGAAGTTATCGGCTCCCGGCACGCCGCCTCGCCTCGAAACGACGGGAGTTCGGAGGGAGCTTAGTTCCTCAAGATTCTGCCCCTGTTTCAGCAGTCGATCGCCGGGAGCCCGGGCGGGCACACCGCCATCCGCCGGGCCTTCTGTCTTGTTCATGTTCTCCGGCCCGGTGGCGATCCGCGGGACCCGGGGACCAATGGCGGGCACCGGATGAAGATCCGGTTCGGACGCGGGGGCCGGGAGGCGTATCGGCCTCCTCTAGGCGAGGAGGGTGATGGCTCGTTCAGCGGCCCGTTGTGCATAGTCGATCGCCTTGTCGAGATCGCCGCTCGGGACGGCCTGGAAGACGTGGTGGGCCAGCTCGGCGAGGTCCGCGTCCCGGTTCCGCGCATACAGCGATTCCAGCGCCTCGCCCGCCCGGAGGTGCAAGCGATCTCGCCGCGCAGGGGGCTTCAGACGGCCGACGCTAGGATGTCTATTCGACGGCCTCGGCTTCTACGTCGCTCCGATGCTTGCCGAGGCGGGTGTCGAGGGCGTGGCGGTAGCGACCAACGAGGTAACGCTCGGGCCAGGAGCACCGCCGTCGTTCGCCTTCCCGAACGGGCATCCAGTCTGCGTGGGATGCGGCACCTGCAAGATGCTGGCCGTCCAGCGGGAGCAGGGGCGGCACGGGCCGGTGGCGTTCATCGGGGAGGGCCACACCGACCGGTACGGCGCGCTGTACGCGGACGTGGTCTTCGCCAAGAAGTGGCTCCAGCAGATCGCCGCGAACGACGGCGTTCCCTATATCGCGTGGGAGACGTTCGATGACGTGCGGAGCGCCCTTGAGGGGATCGATCTGTTCCCCGGGCCTCTCGGCCCAACGCAGTGCCCTGGCTGGTTGGAACCATGAGCGCCGCACATCATCGGACACCCACGCCCGATGTCGCGAGCTGGTCCAGGCGGTCGAGCCACGGCTTCGCATCCAGGCGCTCGAAGATCCTGCGGGCTTCGTCCAGGAGCGGTTGGACGTCGCTCGGTCGGCCCTCGGCGTTGAGCCAAGCTCCGTAGTCGAGCAGCGTCGCCGCGAGATAGAAGGGGAAGGAGATCTCCCGGAAGGAACCGGCGGCCGCCTTGAAGCGGGACTCGACGTGTTCGAGCTCACCCCTGCGGACGTCGAGCCGGGCACGGAACCGCGTCCACTGCGCGTCGAGGAACTGCTTACGCTCGCCCGGCGGCAGCGTACCCACGATGTCGAGCAGTTCCTGCGCCTTGTCGAGGTCGTCCATCCGCAAGGCGGCCTCGAGGGCGGTCACGAAGGCCTCCTTGACCCCTTCTGAGCCGATGCCCATGGCTTCACGTCCGGAGAGCGCGATCCCTGCGAAGCGAATCGCCTCCCGAAAGTCGCCGGCTTCGAGAAGCACTACCGCTCTGCAGCACGCGTATCCCATTCGCTCCTGGACCTCGGCGGAATCGGCCATCTCCGAGAAGACGCCTACCAACCGCGTGGCCTCTTCGCGCTCGCCCCGGTTGATACCGATGAAGACGGAGGCCATCAGGTAGCCCAGGAACGCTGACCTCGTTTCCTTCCACTCATCCTCGGGGAGGTCTCCCGCCAGCTCAACGGCTCGGTCCCACTCTCCGAGCGAGAACAGTGGATAGCCATGACCGAGGAACGAAAGCTCCCACCAGCGGGAGCCGACCCGCCTCGCGAGCGCAAGCCCGTCGCGGTCCAAGGCCACGGCGTCCTGATACTGGTCGGCGCGGGGCAACAGGTCGGCAAGGTTGTAGTAGGCGCGCAACGCAGCCGAGGGCTTGTCGTTCTCGAGCGCAACCTCGAGGGCGTACTTCAGGAGCGCAGATCCCTCCAGCGAACGCCCGCCCGTGGTCAAGATCAGCGCCTTCGTGTTCAGCGCCTGAGAGAACACCTCGGGAAGCCGGAGCGCCTCGGCCATGCGGAGCGCGTCCTCGATCCGCTCGGCGCCGGTATCGGCATGTCCGGCGAAGAACAGGAAGCGTCCGAGCTGCGCCGCGAGCCACGCGAGATCCTCGTCGGCTTCCTCGGCCGACAGCAGTTCGAACGCGCGGGCCATCCTCTCGAGCCCGTGCTCCAGACGCCCCCGGTCCCACATCGACTCGGCGAGTCTTGCGGAGACGCGGGCCGCGGGGTGGCTCGCACCCACCCCCTCGAAGAGCGCGATCGCCTGCTCGAAGTGCGAGGAGGCGTCCTCGGAACGTGCTGCCGTCGCGGCGGCGAGACCCGCGCGTTCGTGTAGTCCCGCACGCACGAGCGGATCGTCGGCGAGCCCGACCGCCTGCTCGAAGTAGCGCAGCGCATCCAACGGGGCGGCGAGCGATGCGGCCCGCTCGCCTGCCGAGACGAGATGATCTCGGG
>DAITAW010000195.1:0-2767 GCA_036824055.1 Gaiellaceae bacterium
GCCTGAGCTGGACGACGTAGCGGGGGAGGACGTTCACGTGCTCCGGGTCCCGTTCGCCGAGCCCGCAGACCAGTGGGAGGGCGTCCACGACAAGGCGCGCAAGCGGCGCTTCATCGGCGCCTGGGTGCGTCGAAGACTCGTCGGCGACGACGTCTATGTGATGTTCCTCGACGCGGACGACCTCATCCACAAGGACCTCGTCGAACACGTCCTCGCACACGGGCACGGCAGCTACGTCGTCGATCACGGATACGTCTTGGATCTCGCCTCCGGCCTGCTCTGGCATCGGCGGACAGAATTTCATCGGACCTGCGGCAGCTCGTTCGTCTGCCGTTTCGCGCGCGACGAGCTGCCGTCGTCGTGGGAGGACGTCGCCTCGCCGTTCGGGCAATTCGGAACGCCGCCCGAGCAGCGCGGGCACGAGGACTATGACGAGGTGGCGGCCGAGCTCGGCCGCCCTCCGGTCGTCCTTCCGTTCCCCGCCGTCGTCTACACGGTGAACCACAGCGAGAGTCTTTGGGCAGCCAAGAGCGGCGGTCGCCGCAGCGGCAGTTCCCCACGCGACTTCGTCTGGCCTGCCTCTGCGCGGCGTCTCCTCGCCGCGGAATTCGCGGCGCCCGATCTCGCCGGCCGGCTTGCCGGACCGGGCCGAGTGACGAGCGCGTTCGCCAGAGCGTCGGGGGCGCGGCTGTGGGCAAGGGCGCGGGCCAGAGGTTCCCGCTGGTAGAGGTCTCACTCTGCGCAGGTCGCTGGTAGTGGCTGTCCGCACGGCGTCTCTTCTCGGGGTTCTTAACTCTGATTCATCTATGGCTGGCATAGTTCCCGAATGCGACCAGTTCGCGGGAGGGTTGGCGTAGCCATGCGCCGTGCACATCGGCGCCTCCTACCAATAGTTCGGAGCACCGGGTTAGTACTCGCCGTGCTCGCAGCCGGCGGTTGCGGCAACTCGATGTCCCAGGGTCCTGCTTCCAGCTCGACGACCGTGCGTGAGACGTCGTTGCCGCCGCCCTGCGACCAGGATCCGCACGCAGGTGTCCACGATCCCACGCGCCTGACGATCCTCGACAGGTGCGCCACCTTCGTCGGGAAAGTGGTCGAGGCGCCGCACCTGAACCGCCCTGACAGTGATGTCACGTTCTGGGCCGCGCCGGACAGCGCCCACGCGTCGATGCTGAACGACAAGAACCGCAGCAAAGGCGGGCTGCATATCGAGATCGTCCCGAGGGACCAGCCCGGCTGCAAGCGGGGTGACCCGATCATCAGGGGTTCGGTGGAAAATCTCGGCCTTTGCTCAGGCTCGGACGTTCTCTTCCCGCCGCTCGGAGCCCGTGTGCGCGTGATCGGCCCTCAGGTCTACGACAGGTGGGTCGGCTGGAACGAGATCCATCCCGCCTGGAAGATTGAGATTCTGCCGCCGACAGGACCGGTGCCGCCAGAAGCGCATCAGTTCGAGGCGCGTCTGACGGGCAAGGCGGTCGGCAAGAAAGGTGCTCCCCACGGCGCCGGGCGCGTCACTCTCTCCGTGACGGGTGGAAAAGTGTGCTGGAAGTTCACCCGTTTAACAGGGATCGGAAGGCCGAGGCACGCGACGGTAAGGGCGGGTGGACCGCTCTGGATCGGCCCGACCCTCTTGACGCTCGGCACTCCCTATAGAGCGCGAGGCTGCACGACCCCCGACGCAGGCCGCCTCAACTCCCTCTTGGAGATGCCCCGGTCCTATTACGTGAACGTGGTCACTCGGCGGTACCGGGTCGGAGCGATCCGTGGACAGCTGACGCCGACCTCGGATTAGGGCGCGCGGTTTCCGAGCGGTGACTATTCGGGCGCTGAACTGCTCAAGAATGCGTCGGCGGCAAGTCGCAATCCGTCTTCGAGACTGACGCGCGGCTCCCAGCCGAGAACTTCTCCCGCGCGGGCGATGTCCGCCCAGGAGTCGCGGACGTCGCCGACTCTCGCGGGATGCTGCTCCCGCTCGACAGGGCGGTCGAGAAGCGTGCCGATTGCGTCTGCGAGTTGATTCACGCTGGTCGCGCGGCCGGTCGCGATATTCAGGACGGCGCCGTTTGCGTCGTTGGCATTGGCGGCGAGCAGGTTCGCCTCGATCACGTTGTCCACGTAGGTGAAGTCGCGTCGCTGGCCACCGTCTCCGTAGATCGAGACCGGACGGCCGTCGGCGATCGCTGTCACGAATCGCGGGATGACGGCGGAATATTGGGACGTCGGGTCCTGGTTCGGCCCGAACACGTTGAAGTACCGAAGGGCGACTGTCTCGAGCGCATAGACGCGGCTGAAGCTGACGCAGTACCGCTCGGCGGCGAGCTTCGAGACGCCGTAGGGCGAGATGGGGTCGGGATTCGAGGTCTCGATTCGAGGCAGGTCGCCCGAGTTCCCGTAGACCGATGAGGACGAGGCGAAGACGATCCGCCGCACTCCTTCGTCCCGTGCGGCGAGCAGAACGTTCAGGGTTCCCTCGACGTTGACGGCACCGGTTGTCAGAGGATCTTGGATGGAGCGCGGCACCGAGGGTAGGGCGCCCTGATGGAACACGACCTCCGCGCCTCGCGTCGCGGCGTGTACGCGCTCGTAGCTCCGCAGCTCTCCCTCGAAGACCTCGACCTCGTTGGCGAGCTCGGCGAGGTTCGTGCGGTTGCCGGTCGAGAAATTGTCGAGCACGCGTACTTCGTCGCCGCGTTGGACAAGCGCGCGGGCGAGGTTCGACCCGATGAAGCCTCCGCCACCGGTGACAAGAACCTTCACGTCAGGCGCC
>DAITAW010000077.1:0-120 GCA_036824055.1 Gaiellaceae bacterium
CTGGCGCTACATGAGTGCGGGCTCGCCGTACCTCAGCCGTGCAGCTCCGCGCGCAGCGCGGAGCTCTTAATCCACGAGCGAAGCGAACTCCTAACTCCCGACCCGTGGAAAGTGCGCAGC
>DAITAW010000077.1:130-11899 GCA_036824055.1 Gaiellaceae bacterium
CACTTTCCACGGAGATTAGCCGCGTCCTACGACGAGCATGATCTTCATGCGCGGCGCGGCGGCAACGCCGGCGATCGGCATCTGGGCGAGAACCCGGCCCGGGCGACCGTCGGCGAAGCGCTCCACCGTCACCACCAGCCCTCGCCCGCGCAGGCGACGGCGCGCATCGTTGAGTGACAGCCCGGTCACCTTCGGCACCACTCCGTGCAGGGGCTTTGCGAGGACGAGTGTCACTTTGTCGTACGACGAGAGACGTCCCTTGCGCGGAAACTGATCGAGGACGAGATCGAGTCGCTGCTTCGCTCGAGCCGGCTTGTAGACCACGTTCGGAGTCAAAGGCTGCGCGCCGAGTCTGATCCTTGCGCGCGCGAGCGACATGCCGACGACCAGAGGCACGTCGACCTCGTTGATCTTGCAGTTCGCCGTGCGACCCGGGCCACGCCCCACGAAATACGAGACCAACTCGGTGTCGCGGCAGTGGCCGTTGTCGAGCTGGAGGACGCCGTCGCGCCACACCACGCGCTTGGCCGTCGAGTATTGGTACGAGTACGTCGGAAACGATTCGGGCTTCGTGCCTGCGAGCGCGAGCTGGTTGAACGCGTGCCAGATGTCGGCGGGAAAGGTTCCGCCGGCCACCGCCTGCCCGTGGTATTCGCTGAGCATCGGCTTCAACGTGTTCGGGTAGCCGACCCAAACCGCCGTTACGAGTTGCGGCGTGTACCCGACGAACCACGCGTCGCCGTAGTTCTCCGTCGTACCGGTCTTTCCGGCGACGACCCGGTCCGCCAGACCGGCCCGCTTGCCCGTGCCGGAACGGACGACGTCTTCGAGGATGCTGGTCAGCAATGCGTCCTGATCGCGGTTCAGGATGACGCGGTTGACGGGCCGGTTGTTCTCGACGAGCTTTCCCTGCGCGTTGTCGACGCGCGCGATCGCGCGAGGTCGGTTCCCGAACGCAGAGCCGTCGACGCGGCGGCCCTCGTTCGCGAAGGCGGAGAACGCGCGCGCCATCTCGAGCGGACTGACCGCGTCTGCGCCGAGCCCGATCGCAAAGTAGGGATTCAGGTGTCGTGTTATTCCGAGCTCGTGTGCCGTCCGCGCGACATTCGCCGGGCCGACGAGCTGGGTGAGCTGCGCAAAGATGCTGTTGTCCGAGACCACGGTCGCGGTCGCGAGATCGGCCGAGCCCATGTAGGCGTTCTCGTAGTTGTGCACCGGCCAGTACTTGTCGCCGATGAAGATCAGAACCGGCTTCGACGGGAGGGTCGTCACCGGCGAGATGCCCTGCTTGAGCGCCGTCGCGAGGACGAAAGGCTTGAAGGACGAGCCCGGCTGCCTCTCGCCCTGAACGGCGAGGTTGAACTGGCTCTGCCTGAAGTTGTCGCCGCCGTACATCGCGACCACCTCGCCTGTGCTCGGGCGGATCGAGACCAGCGCGGCAGACGGCCCGTTCGGTTCCTTGAGGACGGTCCCGATTGCGCGTCGCGCGAGCTTCTGCAGCCGCAGGTCGATCGTCGACTGAACGTTGAGCCCACCGCCGAAGACGCGCCGCGTCCCGTACTTCTCGATTAATTGCTGCTTCACGTAGTTGACGAAGTAAGGCGCAGGTCCCTGGATCCCGGGGAGATGGACGTCTGAAGCTTTCGGCAACGGCGTGCGGTTGGCTCGGTTGAGGTCGCGCGCGGAGATCTCGTCCTGCGCGAGCATCGTCTTCAAGACCTCGAGGCGCCGCGCTCGCGCCGTCCGCGGATTCGTCACAGGGTCGAACCGCGACGGATCGGCGGGGATCCCGGCCAGCAGTGCCGCCTCCGGGAGCGTCAATCTCGAGGCGCTCGTGTTGAAGTACGTCTGCGCGGCGCGCTGGATGCCGTAAGCGCCGTTTCCGAAATAGATGGTGTTGAGGTAAGCCGTGAGGATTCGCAACTTCTTCCAGCGCTGCTCGAGCTGCCAGGCGAGCGCGGCCTCCTTCAGCTTGCGGCTGATCGTCCGCGCGGAGGTGACACACGAGTTCTTGACGAACTGCTGCGTGATGGTCGATCCGCCCTGCACGACCTTCTTGCTCGTGATGTCCGCCCAGATCGCCCGGCCGATGCCGCGCAGATCGACGCCGTGGTGCTCGTAGAAGCGCTTGTCTTCCACCGCGACGATCGCCTGCTGCATGATTGGCGCGATGTCGTTGGTGCCGACGAGAATGCGACTCTCAGAGCCGCGCAGCGTGGCGAGGATGGTGTGGCCGTCGTTCGCGTAGATATGTCCGTCGACCTCGCGTGGGACCCGCGCCGGGTCACACGTCGGGATCTGGCTCGCGACCGCAGTGATGAGCCCGAACGTGAACGCCGTCGCTCCGAGCACGAGGAGGAGCAGGAGGAGGGCTGAGAGGCGGAGCTTGCGGATCCTCCGGCGGCGTCCGTTCGACGCAGGCGCGCTGGAGGCAGGGGCGCGGGTACTGCGTCTGCGGCGGAGCAAGCGCCAGATTCTAGCTCTGGGGCGCGTTCCTGACGATCAGGAACGGCGCTCGTGAGGGAGCTTCCGTCCCGCCGGCCTTCTCCTCGGTGACCATCACGGTGGCGCCGTCGCGAACCGGCTGATCCAGGGGCACTGCGATTGTCGTTCCGCCGGTGAACAACCCCGCGGGCTGCGGAGCGCCACCGTCGGCGACCCAGGCTTCGTAGGTGTGGCCCGAGCCGGGCTCGGCGAGCTTGTTCAGCAGGAGAGCGCCTTTGCCGTGGGACCCGACGACGAGCGTTCCGCGCGAGAACGAAATCTTGTGTGACCCTGGCTGCGCGAGGATCTGCGCGACGCGCTGCTGGGCTGCGAGGTCGGCTTTACTCCTGTCGAGCTTGCCCGAGAGCGAAAAGGCCCAGAGACCGAGGCCGACCGCAGCGCACGCGGCCACTGCGGCGGCGGCGCTCAACGGCCGGAGCCAGCGGCTTCGCAGCGGCGCGACGTTGGGACGCTCGTTCCTCGCCTGGCTCAGAATCCGCGCGCGCAGATCAGGCGATGGCGTCGGCGCATCTGCGGCGTAGGCAAGTGCGCCGGCCGACTCGGACAACTCGGCGAGCTCGCCTTGGCAGCGTTCGCAACGCGCAAGATGTGCTTCATACCGCCGCGCGTCCTCCGGTTCGAGGGCGTCCAGCGCGTACGCGGCGGTCAGGTCGTGTAGGGCGTCGGCTTCCATGCCGCCTCTCCGGGTCTCGGGTCTGCCAGCAGCTCGCGCAGCCGCGCAAGGCCGGTGAACATCCTGCTCTTGATCGTACCGATGGGCTCGCCGAGCCTCTCCGCCAACTCGGACTGCGTAAAGCCACCGTAGTAGGCGAGCTCGAGCGCTTCTCGCTGCTGATCCGGGAGCTGCTTCAGCGCGGACTGGACGCGTTCGCGCTCGAACCGCAGCCACGCATCGTCTTCAGCCGACTCTGACGAAAACGGGTCGAGGCTGTCGGCCAGCGGCTCCGCGCGACGACGGTCCTCGCGTCGCACGAGGTCGACTGCCCTGCGGTGCACGAGCGTCAGCAGCCACGTGCTCGCCTTGCCTCGCTCCGGGATGAACCGGTCGGCGTTGCGCCAGGCGGCGAGAAACCCTTCCTGCACAGCGTCCTCCGCGAGCTTCTCATCTCGGAGGATCCGCAGCGCAAGTCCGTAGGCGACGCGCCCGAAGCGGTCGTAGAGCTCGGCCAGAGCGGATTCGTCGGAGCGCGCGAGCATGGCGATGACCGCTTCGTCCGAGAGGTGGGCAAAGGAGCGCGGCATCAGCCGAGGAGTCTTGCTCATCGCCCCTCATTCGCGTCGCGAAGCACTTTGGTTCGGGTCGAACCGGTCCGGCGCCCCCGGCGAATCAGCGCCGACACGACGGCTACCGCAGACCCGAACCGGCCGTCCGAAAGGAGCAGGAGCACGATGCGAAAGCTGGCAGTCCTAGTCCTGGTGGCCGCAGGCTTGGCGGCGCTCTTCGTCGCGCTCGCGTCGCGGGGCGGAAGCCCTGTTGCGGCGCAGGCGTCGAGCCACCGCGAAGCCCCGCTGATCTCGGAGGACCCTTCCGCGGACAACACGGACACGTACGCGTTTCGGAGCCCGGACCGGCCGGACACCGTGACGATCATCGCCAACTACATACCGGGAGAAGATCCCGCGGCGGGGCCGAACTGGTACACGTTCTCACCGTCCGCGCGCTACGTCGTCTACGCCGACAAGAACGGCGACGGCAAGCCCGACATCACGTGGCAATTCCGCTTCAAGAACGGCGCACCCATCGCGTTCTTGCAGAACACCCAGCAGTCGTACACCGTGACCCGCGTCGAAGGGAAGTCGTCGAAAGTCGTGGGCAGCGGTCTGCTGACTCCGCCCGACAACATCGGACCGAGGTCGACGCCGGGCTACCACGCGCTCGCAATGGCCGGCGTGCACGACCTGAACGACGGCTCGAAGGTCTTCGCCGGTCAGCGCGACGACTCGTTCTTCGGTGACATCGGCGCAGCATTCGATCTCGTCGCGATCCGCAAGGGAACGGGCGCCAGCGGGGGCGGGAAAGACTTCTTCGCCGGCTACGCGGTGCACACCGTCTCGCTCCAGGTCCCGCTTTCTCAGCTCGACAACGGCGGCAACCACATCGTCGGCGTCTGGGCCGCAAGCGAGCGGCCGAAGGTGACGGTGGAGGTGAAGGGCAACAAGATCCGCCGCTCGACGAAGTGGGTGCAGGTCTCCCGCCTCGGCAATCCGCTCATCAACGAGCTGCTCATCCCGACCGGACTGAAGGACAAGTGGAACGCGAGCACGCCGAACAACGACAAGCAGTTCGAGCAGTACTACTCCAGCCCGGTGCTCGCAAAGCTGCTGAATCAGCTCTACCCGCAGTTCGGGCCGTTTCAGGAGACGAATCGCACGGACCTCGTGTCGGTACTGCTGACAGGTCTGAAGGAGCCGAACCTCAACTTCACCGGCACGACGCCGGCGGACGAGATTCGCCTGAACCTCGCGATTGCACCGACGGCCGCCGTGGGACACGGCAACCGACTCGGTGTCCTCGGCGGCGATCTCGCCGGGTACCCGAACGGGCGGCGGCTCGAGGACGACGTCATCGACATCTCGGAGCGGGCAGTCGGCGGCGTCCTGATCGGGCACAGCCTCCCGCTCGGCGACGGTGTGGATGCAAACGACGTGCCGTACCTGACGTCATTCCCGTACCAGGCCGATCCGTTCAGCGGGTACGACAACACGAAGGGCCTGCAGCAGCCGTAATGCGGGCAAAGAGGCTCATCATGGGAGGGCTGGCGGCGGGCTTGACCGCCGCCGCCCTCCTGCTCGGCGGCGTGCTGACCGGCGGCTCGGCTCGAGAGGCTGCGGCGGTTCCGATTGCTTCCGGTCTCGCCGAGACCGCGGCTGGGTTGCTCCCTCAGCTGCAGCAACAGGTGCGAGCCAATCCAACCGACGTCGTCGGCCTGGGACTGCTCGGCCTCGCCTACCAGCAGCGCGCGCGCGAGACCGGTGACCCGACCTATTACACGAAGTCCGAGGGAGTACTTCGCCGAGCGCTGCGCTACGCACCCGACGATCTCGTCGCCACCGGCGGTCTCGGCGCCCTCGCACTTTCCCGTCATCGTTTTCGTGCGGCGCTTGCACTCGGACGACGGGCTGTCGCGTTTTCGCCGTCGACGGCCCGCGGGTACGGCGTCGTAGGCGATGCCCTCATCGAGCTCGGCCGCTATCGGGAAGCCTTCGCCGCTTTCGACCGGATGGCGTCGCTCAAGCCGAGCCTCTCCTCGTACGCACGTGTCTCGTATGCCCGCGAGCTTCTGGGCAACGTGAAGGGCGCGGCCGACGCGATGCGCCTTGCCATCGATGCGGCGGGGGGACAACCCGAGGCGCTCGCCTGGTCACGCACCCAACTGGGCAAACTCTTCTGGACGCAGGGCCGGATCGGCGCGGCGGAGCGCGAGTTCCGAACGGCACTCGCGGTGCGGCCGGGTTACGTCTACGCCTTCGACGGGCTCGCACAGGTGGAGGCCGCCCGAGGCCGACTTCGCCGCGCGCTCGTCTACGAGCAACGCGCCGCTAGCACGATCCCGCTGCCACAGTTCGTCGCTTCCCTCGGCGACCTCGAACGGTTGGCCGGCAACGAGAGCGCGGCGCGGCGGCAGTATGCACTGATCGGCGCGATTCAGCGGTTGCTCCACGCAAACGGCGTCAGGACCGATCTCGAGACCGCGCTGTTCGACGTCGATCACGCTGTCCGACTACACCACGCACTAACGCTTGCCAGGGCTGCTCGGGCCGAACGACCCTCGATCGACGGTGATGATGTCCTGGCTTGGGCGCTTGCACGGACCGGCCGCTGCCTAGAGGCGCGGCACTACTCGCAGCGCGCCTTGCGCCTCGGCACGCGCGATGCCGTCAAGTTGTTCCACCGCGGCATGGTGGAACGCTGCCTCGGCCACGAAAACGCCGCCAAGCGGTGGTTCCGCCGCGCGCTGTCGGTCAACCCGCACTTCTCCCTCCTGTGGGCGCCGCTCGCCAGGCGGTACGCGGCATGAGGCGTCTCGTGCTCCTGTTGGCCGCGTTCGCGGCGCTCGTGCTTGCGGCCATGGCCTCGGCTCATCCACTCGGCAACTTCACTGTCAACCGTTTCAGCCGGATCGAGGTCGCCGGCCCACGGATCTACGTTCGATACGTCCTCGACCTCGCCGAGATTCCGACCTTCCAGGCAGGCAAGATCGACGCGCAGTCGTACGCACGTCGTCTAGCGGACGGCGCTCACCTGACGGTGAATGGGCGCCGTGCACGATTGATTCCGGTCGAAACCGCGCTCGCGCATCCGGCGGGAGCAGGGTGGACTGAAGACCACGCGACTCGAGACGATCCTGCAGGGACCGATACTTCAGGGCGCAGAAGACATCGAGTACCGCGACACGAACTACGCGAATCGCATCGGCTGGAAAGAGATCGTCGTCGGTCAGGCGCCGAGCTCCAGCCACGAGTTGCGCGCGTACCCGAAGGACCTTCTCTCGAGCCCGCTCGACGTTACGACTGTCCGAACGCGTCTCGACCCAGGAACACTTCCCGCGACGCGTCCGCACGTCACCTCAGGCCCGGCGCTGCAGGCGCCCGACCGCGTGGCCGACTCGGGCTTCGCAGCACTGGTCGGACGTCACCGGCTCGGCTTCTGGGTAATCGCGGCATCCCTCGGTGCGGCGCTCTTCTGGGGCATGGCGCACGCACTGTCTCCGGGACACGGCAAGACGATCGTCACGGCGTACCTCGTCGGGCAGCGTGGAACGCCGCGCCATGCAGCATTGCTCGGGCTCGTCGTCACGGCCACTCACACCTTCGGCGTGTTCGCGCTCGGAGCCGTGACGCTCCTGCTCTCCCGCTTCATCGTGCCCGATCGGCTCTATCCCTGGCTCAACTTCGTCTCCGGCGTGCTCGTCGTCCTGATCGGCGCGTCGGTGTTGCGAGCGCGGTGGCGGCATCGCCACGCGCACGCGCATCACCACCATCACGAGCGCGCCCACGGAAAGGAACTCAGCCGGCGATCGCTCGTTGCTGTCGGGGTCTCGGGCGGCTTGCTTCCGTGTCCGTCGGCTCTCGTCGTTCTCCTGGCTGCGATCTCGCTGCATCGCGTCGCCTTCGGAATGCTCCTCGTCGTCGCCTTCAGTGCCGGCCTGGCCGTGACGATCACCGGCATCGGCCTCGCGGCGGTGCTCGCCCGTGGCGCCTTCCGCCGAGTGAGCTTCGACGGCTGGGTGCTGTCCTTCCTGCCGACTGCGAGCGCGCTCGTGATTCTGGCCGCGGGTCTGGTCATGACCCTTCACGCCCTGCCGAAGGTCGGCTAGCCATGTTCGGGCTCGACCACCGCATCGCCACGTTCTCGAACGGGACGACCCTGCTCGTCGTCGTCGGGGTCTCCGTGCTGCTGGGCCTCCGCCATGCCAGTGATCCGGATCACCTCGCCGCCGTCACGACGATGATCGCCTCGGGAAAGGAGCGAGCCACGCGTCGCGCCGCCCGCCTGGGCTTCACCTGGGGCCTCGGCCACGCGACTTCGTTGTTCGCGTTCGGTCTTCCCGTGATCTTCTACAGCGCCTATCTTCCGGCGCCCGTGGAGAAGGCAGCGGAGACGAGCGTCGGTTTCATGATCGTGCTGCTCTCACTTCTCCTGCTGTTGCGCTGGCGCCGCGGCGCATACCGCCACACGGCCGTTCACACGCACGCCACGAGGACCGGCCTGCAGGCCTACGGCATCGGGCTCGTGCACGGGATGGGAGGAACTGCGGGAGTCGGTCTACTCCTGCTCGCCACCATCCCGAGCAGGATGCTGGCGGTCGCGGCCCTCACCATCTTCGCGTTCTGCACGGCGCTGTCGATGGCGGCCTTGTCCACGGGCTTCGGCCTCGCGCTTGCCAGCGCTCCGGTTCGGCGGTCTTTCCACGTCCTCGCGCCGGCACTCGGGGGCGCGAGCCTGGCCTTCGGTGTCTGGTACGCGCTCGGCGCGCAAGGTCTCGTCCCCTACGTCTTCTAGTTCGATACGTTGCGCCCGATGGCAACGTCCGCCCCTTACGGGTCCTGGGCTTCTCCGATCACGACCGCCCTCGTCGCGAGTGAAGGGGGCGTCTCGTTCGCCTACGTGGACATCAGCGAGGAGGGGGTCTACTGGACGGAGAGCCGGCCCGAGGAAGAAGGAAGGAGCGCACTGGTCTTCCGGCCCCACGGCGGTGAGCCGGTCGACGTCGTCCCATTCGAGTTCAACGTGCGCACGCGAGTACACGAGTACGGCGGCGGCGCCTGGTTCCGTCACGGCCGGGTCGTCTTCTGCTCGAGCTTCGACGACAGCCGGCTTTACCGGATCGACGAGCCGGGCGCCGAGCCGTACCCGATCACGCCGGAGTCTCCGGAGCCGCATGCGCTGCGCTATGCCGACGGCCGGGTTTTCGCAGACGGGAAGCTGATCGTCTGCGTCCGCGAACAGCACGGCGAGGGAGAGCCCGTCAACGAACTGGTCGTCCTGCCCACGGACGGGTCGTCGGAGCCGCGCGTGATCGCGACCGGGCGCGACTTCTACGCTTCGCCGCGCCCGAGCCCGGACGGCGCTTCCCTGGCTTGGCTCGCATGGGATCACCCGCACATGCCGTTCGAAGGCACGGATCTGTGCGTCGCCGAGCTTGCTGCCGACGGATCCATCTCGAACGGGCGTCGCGTGGCGGGCTCCGAGCAGGAATCGATCTTCCAACCAGAGTGGAACAGCGACGGGCTGCTCTATTTCGTGTCTGACCGCACAGGTTGGTCGAATCTGTACGTCGAGCGGAGGGGAGGGGTGCAGGCGCTGACCCGCGAAGAGGCCGAGCTCGGCTATCCGCAATGGGTCTTCGATCTCTCCCGGTATGCGTTCCTCGCCGACGGACGCATTGCCTGCATCTTCACGCGGGCCGCGATCGACAGTCTCGAACTGTTCGATCCACAGACCGGAAAGCTCGAGCGGCTCGACCTTCCCTACTCGAGCTACTCCTCACCGTCGCTCCGTAGTCACGGGAGGCGTCTCGTCTTTCCGGCGTCGACTCCGACCGAGCCGGCTGCGGTCATCGAGCTCGACCTCGACTCCGGCAAGCAGCAGGTTCTGCGCCGTTCGACCGAGGTGGAGCTCGACGAGCGCTACATCTCCCAGGCGCAGGCGATCGAGTTCCCCGGTGCCGACGGTCTCATCTCCCACGGCTTCTACTACCCGCCGGCGAATCCCGAATACTCCGGGCCCAACGACGAGTTGCCGCCGCTCGTCGTCGTCGTCCATGGAGGGCCGACGGCTCACGTCACGCCATCTCTCGACCTCGAGGTTCAGCTGCTGACGAGCCGAGGTATCGCGGTCGTCGACCTCAACTACGGCGGCAGCACGGGCTACGGACGGGAGTACAGGGACCGTCTGCGCGGACGCTGGGGCGAGGTCGACGTCGAGGACAGCGCCGCAGCCGTGCGCTATCTCGGAGAGCGCGGAGACATCGACTCCGGACGTGTCCAGATCACCGGCGGTAGCGCCGGTGGCTACACCACGTTGCTGGCGATGGCCGTGCGCGAGGAGTTCCTCTCGGGGGTGTCGTACTACGGCGTGGCCGATCTCGTGACGTTCCACGAGGAGACGCACAAGTTCGAGTCTCACTACGACGAGTACCTCGTCGGGCCCTGGCCCGAGGCTGTCGACTTGTATCGCGAGCGGTCTCCGGTAACGCATGCCGACTCGATCTCGGATCCGCTTCTCCTGCTGCAAGGCCTGGACGACAAGGTCGTGCCGCCCCCTCAAGCCGAGGTGATCGTGGACGCCCTGAAGCGCCGCGGCATCCCCTACGCATACATCGCCTTCGCAGGCGAGGGTCACGGCTTTCGCAAGGCGGAGAACATCAAGCGCGCAGCAGAGGCGCACCTCTCGTTCCTAGCGCAGGTCTCGGGGTTCGAACCGGCGGACGAGATCGGGTCGATCGAGATCGAGAATCTCGACTCAGTCGCGCAATAGACTCGCTGCCATGAGTGTGCCCGACCTGACGCGGAACGCGGTCGACGTGCTGCCCAAGGGGGAGCTCGAGAAAAAGCTCGAGCTCGGCCGGCCGCTGCGGGTCAAGCTCGGCATCGACGTGACCGCGCCGCACATCCATCTCGGCAACGGGATCCCGTTGCAGCGCATGCGTGCATTCCAGGACGAGGGCCACACCGGTGTTCTGATCGTCGGTGACTACACGGCGCGGATCGGCGATCCATCGGGAGCATCCGCCGAGCGGCCGATCATCGCGCCCGAAGAGATCGACCGCATGGCCGCGCGTTTCTTCGAATCGGCCTACACGATTCTCATCCCCGAGCGAACCGAGGTGCGCTTCAACGGGGAATGGCTCGCGAAGGTCGACTTCGCGGAGGTCTTGCGTCTGACCCGGACCGTGACCGTCGCCCGGATTCTCGAGCGTGACGATTTCGCAAACCGCTTTGCGGCCCAGCAGCCGATCTCCGTCTCGGAGCTGCTGTACCCGCTCATGCAGGCGTACGACTCGGTCGCGGTGGAAGCCGACGTCGAGCTCGGCGGGACCGATCAGCTCTACAACCTCTTGACCGGACGCGATGTCATGGAGGCCTACGGCCTCCAGCCACAGGTCGTTCTGACGACTCCGCTCATCGATTCGTGGGACGGAACGAAGATGAGCGGCTCGAAAGGCAACTACATCGCGCTCAGCGAGGATCCGAACGAGCAGTTCGGAAAGACGATGCGCCTGCCGGACGAGTTGCTCGAGACCTACTACCGCCTCGTCATGGAGCAAGAGCCTCCGGGCGGCGATCCGCTGCAGGCAAAGCTCGCGCTCGCCCGGTTCATCGTCGAACGCGCGCACGGCCCGGAGGCTGCAACTCGGGCCGAGCAACACTTCACGCGCGTGGTCCGCGAGGGCGAGCCGCCGGCAGACGTGCCGGAGGGGCAACTACCCGGGGGCGATCCGGTTCACTTGCCTGCGCTCCTGGTCGAGCACTTCGGCATCGGCTCGACGAGCGAGGCGAGACGTCTGATCTCCCAGGGCGGGGTCAAGATCGACGGGCAGCCCCCGACCGGGATCGACATTCCGAGGGCTAGCCTCGACGGCGCCCTCGTCCAGGCCGGAAAGCGGCGATTCATGCGGTTTCGCGCCGCTTGACGGGGCGGCCTGGGTTGCTATCATGCCTCGGCTGCCCGCAAGGGCGGTGTAAGACGTCCCCATAACTCGACAACTGGAGCGCCCTCAGGACGCAGCGGATACGACGAAAGTTTCCGAGCTTCCCTGG
>DAITAW010000078.1:0-11742 GCA_036824055.1 Gaiellaceae bacterium
TCATCGGCTCGTCCGCCGCAGTGCCGTCGGTTGTCGTCGGCGTCACGGTCCGACGGCGGCCGAACAGGCCACGCCGCGCGTTGTCGACAGGCACAACCTCGCGCTGGCGGTCGACGACCACGTCGCGATCGCGCACTACCGGCCCGGTCGTGTCGAACGAGAACCCGAAGACCAGCCCCGTCCCGAAAGCCAGCACCGGGATGTAGTACAGGAAGTCCGTCACGAGGCCGCTGACATGGATGTCCCTGCTCCATGCCATCACATGGTTGTGGAACCAACCGCTGCCGGGCTCACCCGCCAGGATGATCCACAACGACACGATCGCCACGGGAATGAACGCGGTGATGAAGACCGCGATCGAGAGCCGGGGCAAACCCCACTTCGTCCAGCCCCCCAACAGCTGGGACAGCGCCATCAGGAGACCCGCTCCTGCAACGAGACCAACTCGAGCCCAGTAGCCACCGACGTGGTCGTTGCTGATCTGCGTAGCGAGCCAGATCAACAGCCCTGCGGCGGCAGAGAACACCAGTGTCGTCGTCGCCCGTGTGAGTCCGTACATTCGATCACCTCGCTAGTCGGTGCCCCGGTGATACCCGGCGCCCCCGAAGACGAATCAGCGAGCCCGGCCCGGGCTAGAGCGCCAGGCGGCGGGTGTCGAACGAGGCGGAGTACAGCTCGGCGCGGAATTCCTCCAGAGCGCCGGCCACGTCCTCGTTGAAGACGTGCTCGACCACTCCCACCTTGGGGTCGTTGTGGAAGGGAAGGTCGACGTGCTCATGGGACACGAGGTTCACAGAGGTGCGCTGGCAGGCCGGGCAGCGAACGGCGAGGCCCAGGGATCCGTCCCCGGGTGCGAGCAGGAAGAACGAGGAGGGAAAGACCGGCCGCGGCCGGTCCTCGGGATAGCAGAAGAAGCTCCAGGGCCACTCCCCCGCCTCGATCCTGCGCGCCGCGACGTCCGACAGCTCGTTCACCACGCGGTCGAGTTGGGCGGTCATGACGTTGTAGAACGCACCGCTCTGCAAGCCGAGGGGGCCCCAGTCGAGGTCGTCATGGGTGACGAGCCCTTCGTGCTCCTCCCCACACCCGCAGGCGAAGAGCACGTGGAAGACCGAGGGATGAGCAGCGCCCGGGAGGCGTTCGAGCTGCCTGAAGTCCGAGAGGGTGACGTGCGCCTCCCCCCGTGCAGGGCACGGAAAGGTGAAGCGCCCCGTCAGCGCGTCGTACATGGTGCCTTTCTAATCGGCAGCCCGGACGTCAAACCTGACCCTCCGGGGTACTAGTACTCGATCAGGGCTTGCAGGTCGTACTTGGCCAGGCGCTCGCGGCCGTTCAGGAACCCAAGCTCGATGATGAAGCAGCAGCCGACCACGATCCCACCCAGCTTCTCCACGAGCTGCTCGGCAATCGCCTCCACGGTCCCGCCGGTGGCAAGCACGTCGTCGTGGATCAGGACCCGGGCGCCGTGCGGGACCATGTCCGGGTGCAACTCGAGCGCGTTCTGTCCGTACTCGAGCGCATACGTGGCGCTGATCGTCTCGGGGGGCAGCTTGCCCGGACGCCGCGCCGGCACGAACCCGCAGCCGATCTCCTTCGCAATCGCTGCTCCGAGAATGAATCCGCGCGCCTCTGCACCCACGATCAGGTCGGGCTTCTTCTCCGCCCCCCACTTTGCGAGCTGCTCGATCGAATAGGCGAGCGCCTTCGGATCCGCGAGCAGCGGCGTGACGTCCTTGAAACCGACACCCGGTTGGGGCCAGTCGGGGACTTCCCGGACCTTCTCGGCGAGATTCACCCGATCATGTTGACGCAAGCCGGCGGAGCACGCGCCAGAAAAGCAGCTGGCCAAGCGTCTGGGCGAGCTCCCCGAGCGATTCGAGATCCTCCATCCCAGCCCGTCGCCGCTCCGGATTGCGGGCGCGAAGGGCAGGCCCGACGACCTGCTCGATGAGCGCGGACTCGCGGTCCGCCGCCGTGCGGAATCCCCGGAGGTGCCGCGGCGCGATTCCGAACTGCGCCAGCCGGCCGCAGGCGAGAGCGATGTCCGCATCCAGTTCCAGGTAGCGCTTCTCGCCGGACTCGGTGCGCGGCGCCAGCAATCCGAACTCCTCCAGCTCTCTCGCGAGCTTCCGGTCGATTCCCGCACGCTCGCAGAGCTCATCGAGATCGAGCTCGTCCTCCTCCTCGGTCAATACCGCGCGCCGCCGCTTGCGATCGCGTGCGCCGGAAGCGGCGAGCTCCTGGCGGATGACGCGCAGCGGAAGGAACTCGTCGCGCTGCAGGCGCAGGATCGTCTCGAGGCGTTCGACGTCGTCCTCGCTGAAGAGGCGATACCCACCCTCCGTGCGTCGAGGCGCCAGCAGCCGCTGATCCTCCAGATAGCGGATCTTCGAGATGGAGATGTCCGGGAACTCCTCCTTCAGCATCCCGCAGACGGTCCCGATGGTCAGCAGGCGGGGTCTCGAAGCGGTCGCCATCACCGATTGAGAAAGGTCAGTCGGTATTTGCCGATCTGCAGCTCGTCGCCGTCTTCGAGTTCTGCGGACTCGACACGCTTGCGGTTGACGAAGGTGCCGTTGAGGCTGCCCTGATCCTCGACGAAGAAGCCGCCGTCGCGAGCAGTGATCACCGCATGCTTGCGCGAGACCGTGACATCGTCGAGAAAGATGCCGCAGTCGGGCGAGCGGCCGATCGACGTCTCGCCTTCTGGATGAAACGTCTCCCCCGCCCTGCCGCCACCCGACCGGACGACGAGCGCGGGCCCGGTAATGCCGAGGTCTTCGAGGACCTCCGAGGGGGTGTCTTCACCGTCGTCGGGCGTGAACGTCTGCGTCGACTCCGTCCCGCCCTCGTCCTTGACGAGCAGGGCGCCGCAGCGCGCGCAGTAGTTCGCAGCTTCGGGATTCTGGAAGCCGCACTCCTGGCAATAGACGTGGCTCAACTTAGGAAGGCGGTGCGGCTCTCGACGTCAGGATGGCGGTCAGGTGATCGACGTCCACCTGGTCGAGGACGCTCGCCCCTCCCGTCTTCTGCAGCCGCGCGACGAGCTCCGCACGAAGGATGTCGATCTTCCCGTGCAGCAGCCGCCGTTGGTAGGAGACCTGATTCTCCTCCTGCGTCAGTTCGGCGATGAGCTTTTTGAGATCGGCGTCGGACAGTGTTCCGAGATCGGGCAGAGGTTCCACGGGCGCCTTCCTGGTCGAGTGCTCGTCAGCAGTAAAGCAGCGAACCGGCCAAGGGTCAACCTGAGCTTGAGAGTTCAGGCCGTGGCTGCCGCGCCTTCGGTCTGCATGATCTCCTCGACCATCGAGCGGAACTCGGCCTCGAGGACCTTGGAGTCCTCCTCGGTTCGGCCCTCGGCGTAGATGTGCATGAGCGGCTCGTCCGGGTCGGGGAGGATCTGGGCCCACCCGCGCTCGTCGAAGACCTTGATGCCGTCGGTCAGGTCGAGCTCGCGGTCACGCAGGCGCTCGGTCAGCACCCGCATCACCACCCCCTTGAGGGCCCACGGACACGGCAGCTGCCGGTGGACGAGGGTTGGCGCAGGCAGGTCGGCGACGAGCTCGGAGAGAGGCCGCCGGACGGGCGCCAGGAGCTCCAGCAGCTTGCAGAGGCTCGCGGTCGCGTCATAGGCCGGCAGGAACTCCGGAAACACGTAGCCGCCACCGACCGCGCCGGCGAAGATGACCCCGTCCTCCGCGGCAGCCTTCGTCAGGTCGCCGAGCGAGGCGGGCGTGCGCACGACCTCGAGGCCGCTCCCCTCCAAGAGCCGATCGACCTGGCTCGTGACGGTGATCGGGAACGCGAGCTTGCCCCGCCGGCCGTTGCTTCCGATCAGCCGCAGGAAGAGGAGCAGGCTCTGCTCGACCGGAACTTCGCGGCCACGCTCGTCCACCAGATAGAGGCGCTCCGCCGCCCGGTCGAGGACGGCGCCGAGGTCGGCGCCGACTGCCGGGACGAGCTGCTTCACCTGCCCGATCGCCTCTCGCAGCAAGGCCGCGCCCGTGTCGGTCCGGTCCGTCGTGAAGCCGTGCGCAGAGACAGCCTCCACTCCGAGCGGTCCGAGAAGCAACGGCAGCACGTACGACGCCGCCGAGAAGCCGTAGTCGACCACGAGGCGAAAGCCGCGCGCGCGGATCGCCTCCACGTCGAGACCATCGAGTAGATCCTGCGCGTACGACTCGCGGACACGGGCGGGATAGCTGATCGTCCCGATGTCGCCGAAGCTCGCGCGCCGCAGCTCCCCACGCGTGAAGTTCTTTTCGATCTCCTTCTGCATCGCAGCCGACAGCTGGATGCCCGGCTGTTCGAAGAACTTGATCTGCACCACCTCGGGATCCGACTGGCTCGTACCGACGTGGAAGCCCGCTTCGTAACCCTCGGTCTTGAGGAGATGACGCGCAACCGCCGCGGGCAGGACACGCAGATCGGCCACGTCCAGCCCCGAGGACGTGAAGCCGGTGATCATCGCCCTTTTGATCATGCGGCATGCGGGCGCCGACTCGCGGCTCGCGGCGACGCGTGCTCCGCGCTTCAGCGCCGTCCCGAGAGCGGCCGCGATGCGCACCGCCACCTCCGGGGTCAGGTCGACGTTGACCAGCCCTGCCACGCCGTCCCTTCCGAAGAGCCGCGTCGATGCGCGTGACTCCCAGATCAGGCTCTCGGTGATCTGCGAGCCGGACTCCACCTCCTTGTAGGGGTAGATCCGAACGCCGGGCATGATCACCGTCTCGGAGCCGATCGTCACCTCATCGCCGATGGCGACGCCCTCGTGGATCCGCACGTGTGCGCGGATGTCGCACGACCGGCCGATGACGGCGCCTTCGATCAGCGAGCTGCGGCCGATGTGCGTCGACGCGTCGATGACCGAACGAGTCGTGCGCGTGCGCTCGCGCAACGTGACGCTGTTCGAGAGGACCGAGTGCGCGCCAACGGTCGCGCCGGGAGCGATGCGACAGTAGTTGCCGATGTACGCAGGCCCCTCGATCTGCTCGAGGTCGGGGATCTCGACTCCTTCGCCGAGCCAGACGTTGCCGCGGATGCGGATGCCCGGAATGTTGAGACGAACGTTCTCTTCCAGTGCATCGAAATTCGCCTGCCGGAACTGGTCGAGGTTCCCGATGTCCTGCCAGTACCCGTCCATGACGTGTCCGTAGATCGGGCGCCCCATCTCCAGGAGATACGGGAAGAGCTCCTTCGAGAAGTCGTAGGGGCGGTCAGCCGGCACGTGCTTGAGTACCTCCGGCTCCATCACGTAGATGCCGGTGTTGATCGTGTCGGAGAAGACCTGGCCCCACGACGGCTTCTCGAGGAAGCGTTCCACCCGCCCCTCCTCGTCGGTGACGACGATGCCGAACTCGAGCGGATTTTCCACCGATTTGAGCCCGATCGTCACCGCGGCGCCTCGTTCCTTGTGGAAGGCGACGAGAGCGCTCAAGTCGACGTCGCACAGCGCGTCGCCCGAGATGACGAGGAAGGTCTCGTCGAGCTGCTTCGCAGTCAGGCGGACGGAGCCGGCCGTGCCGAGCGGCGACTCTTCGACCGAGTAACCGATCTCCATTCCGAGCGTCTCCCCTTCGCCGAAGTAACTGCGAATCGCCTGCGGCAGGAAAGCGACGGTGACGATCACCTCGTTCATTCCGTGCTCGCGCAGCAGCTCGAGGATGTGCTCCATGCACGGCTTGCCGACGACCGGCACCATCGGCTTCGGCTGGTTGGACGTGAGCGGACGGAGACGGTTTCCCTCGCCGCCGGCCATGACAACGGCTTTCATCGCCGTCGCTCTCTCCAGGCAGCCGCGCCGTAGACCACGCCCGCGCAGACTGCCAGGGCGAGACCCGTCCAGAAGATCCAGTACGGCCATTCGGTCGACCGGTGCGTGACGATCAGGCAGCCGATCCCGAGGTAGAGGAGCCAGGTGGCCGCCTTACCGAGGAAGTTCACGTTCACCTCGTAGCCCTCTGGCACGATCGTCTTGTACCCGGCGACGAGCAGGAGGTCGCGCCCGAGGATCACCACGAGGCCGGCCCACGGCATGTGGTCCTGGACGACGAGCAGGATCACCGCGGCGTCGATCATCAGCCGGTCGGCCAGGGGATCGAAGATCCGGCCGAAGTCGGACTCGACCTGCCAGCGCCGCGCGAGAAAGCCGTCGATCTGGTCGGTGACGCCGGCGATCGCGAAGACGATGCCCGCGGGCCAGCTGTGGCCGCCGTCCGCGCTCAGCATCAGCGCGACGAAAACCGGGATCAGTCCCAGCCGCGCGATCGTGAGCGCATTCGGGAGCTGCTGCAAGGTCGCCGGAACGGCGCGGGTCGCCATGAGTGTGGAAAGGATACGCCCGTGGCCGAGACTCTCAGCCTGCCTGGCTTCGTGGACGCGCACAGCCACGGCTTCCAGCGCGCCCTGCGCGGCCGCGCCGGAGGCGCCGACTTCTGGGGCTGGCGTGAGCTCATGCTCGCCGAGGCGGAGCGCCAGACCCCCGAGCTCGTCCGCCGAGAGTACGTTCACGTCTATCGGGAGCTTCGTGCTGCGGGATATACGGCGGTCGGCGAGTTTCACTACCTCGGCTTCGACGAAGCGCTGGCTGCGGTGGACGCCGCCGAGGAAGCTGGCGTCCGCCTCGTGGTCCTCCTGGCCGCGTACGGACGTGGCGGCTTACCACGTTTCCGCCAGGAATCGGTGGCGCAGTACCTAGAACAGGTCGAGGACCTCCGCGGGCGTGGGATTGCTCTCGGAGTCGCCCCCCACTCCGTGCGCGCGTGTCCTGCCGATTGGCTCGAGGAGATCGGACGCTACGCCGCTGCAGAACGGCTGCCGCTGCACGTGCATGCAGACGAACAGCCGCGTGAGGTCGAAGAGTGTCTCGCCGAGCACGGCATCCGACCGATCGAGCTGCTGGAGCGAACCGGCTGCCTCAGCGAGCGAACCACCGTGGTGCACGCAACCCACGCGAACGGTGCCGAGCTCGATCTCATTGCGCGTGCCGGTGCGCGCATCTGCGCCTGCCCGACGACGGAAGCGAATCTCGGTGACGGCTTCCTCCCGGTCGAGGGGGTGTGCACTCGCGGAATCGGGATCTGCATCGGCTCGGATTCCAACGTTCGGATCGATCCATTCGAGGAGTTGCGCGAGCTCGAGGGAACCGGGCGACGCCAGACGGGTCGTCGCGGCGTCATCTCCACGGAGACACTTCTCTGCTTCGGCGCCGACGAAGGCGCGGGCTCACTCGGTCTCGACAGCTGGGACGACGTCGAGATCGATCTCTCGCACCCGGCGCTACGCGGTGTCGAGGATGTCTTCGAAGCACTCGTCACCGGGTGCGGCGCCGACGTCCTACTGGAAGCGTGAGCTCCAATAGGCCGTGCGCGTGATGTACGCGCGCTGCGCGGCACGACCGTGGAGCCCGTAGGTCCCGTCGTAGCTCTCGTACCGGCCGCCGTGTCCCGCGGGCTCGATCTGCGTTCCCTCGCTCCACTCGTTGTAGGACGTGATCGTCACGATGTCGGCTCCCGCGCGGATGGCCGCGCTCCACATCGAGTCATACGTGGCTCCGTCGAGCCTCGGCTTCACGCGCGGATCGCCGGTCGCCTCGCTCGCGTCGTAGCCCGGACCGACCGAGGGCGCACAGAGGATCCCGAGCGTGCGCGCCTGCGCGCAGAGGCGCTCGAACTTCGCTGCGTCGTCGAGAAGGATGTCGTAGGTGTAGAAGCCCGCGAACGCCGCGCGCGCGGCGAAGCCGACACGGTTCGTCTGCGCGAACAGGCGCAGTCCCATCGGCTGGAGGGTCACTCGATGCCAGTCTTCAACGGTGAAGTCCTTGGCGCTGTAGACGTAGACGTCGTGTAGGCCGAGCGAGCGCAGGTACACGAGATCGGAGGCGATCGAGTCGATCGTCCGACCTCCGTACGGCTCGAGCTGCACCGCCACTTCGAGGCCATGCCGCTTGGCAGCGCTCTGCACGGCCGGCAAGCGGGTGTCTTCCGGAGATCCCCTCCCCCACCAGGAGCTGACCACTTCGTCGACACCTGCTGCCGCGATGTCCCTCATCTGGGCCCCGAGCACGCGCGGATCCGCGCTCGAGTAGGTGCCCCGCATCGGAAAGAACGCGGAGCCGATGTCAAAAGGCGGGGTGTGCCCACCCTGCGTCCAGTGGACGTATTGGCCGTCGTGCCTGGCGTTCGAGTACCAGGGGTAGAAAAAGATCGCGGTCCGGGGCGGCACCTGGGCAGCCGCTGTGGCGGCGGGCATGGCGAGGAGAAGCACCAAGGCCAGGAGGGAGCGCCGCATCGGGCATAGCTTCTCACTCCGGCCGGATCCCCACTAAGAGGCATACGGGTCCGAGGCTGCTGCGCCGATGCCCCGGGATATGGCTCCCTCTGGCTGGTTCGACCGCATTCGTTTCCGCTGCCGAGATGAGAACGCTCAGACGATGGCCGAGTATGCGGTCATCCTCGGCGTGATCACGCCGGCGATCATCATCGCCCTCGGGCTTTTCTCGAACAGAGTCGCTCAGCTTTTCGACAGCGTCCGCTCGGTCTTCTAGACGCGCGCAGCGACGGCGATGAGGAAAACCCGCCGTTTCCGGCGGGCGCAGCCGGCATCGCCCATGCGGAAGGAAGCAGGGACCCTCGTGGCGAACTGCACAGATGCCCAGGGGCACCCTCGGTCACCCAAGCCTCTCCCCGGGGGACCGAGTTGCGGCGTGAGCCATAGACGCCGCCCCTGGGCACCTTTGTCCACACCGCAAGACCTGCGCTCCAGCCGCGTCTTGTTCGTTGGAGCCCCGAGCTGTTCGTGCTCAGGCTTACGGCCTTTCCGGGGAGAGGACGGCCGGCTCGGGCTCCGAGACCCCTTCTCACCGGTTCGTCGTTTCGTCGTGCGCCGCCGGTCGTAGACTCAGCCGCAGTGAGCACAGACCAGATGCGAGCAATGCTCGAGGCGGCTCAGGGCTATGCCGTCGTCGACCGAGAGGGGAAGCGCATCGGCGCGTTCGTCGAGCTCGCCTCCGATGATCGAATCGCGATCCGTCATGACGGCGTGTTCGTCTGGCATCGGCGACTGCTGCCGATGACAAGCGTGGCGAACGTCATCGCGGAGCAGCGCGCCGTCGTGCTCAAGGTGGACGAGAGGACTCTCCCGGACGGTCAGACGCCGTCCACGTCGCCGCCCGAAGCATCTGACATGGCGGAGGACGATCCGCCTTCGCGCGACGCCTGGCAAGACCGAATCCACCGCTACCTCGCGCCGGTCGAGGGGGGCGCCGGTCAGCGCGAGCTCAGCAACGAGGACACGAATCGTGAGCCCTCGGCTCACGCGCGCGAACCGGATCAGCCACGGTCGGAGCCTGACCGAAGCGACAAGCGCAACGCTGAACGGCATCTGCTGTTCATCTCGACGTCAGCCGGCTACTCGCTCGTCGAACGAGAAGGCGCTCCCCCGCCACCCGGCGACCGACTCGAGCTAGCCGAGCAAGCGATGTCCTTCGTCGTTCTGAAGCTCGGTGCGTCACCGCTGCCGAACGATCAGAGAAGTTGCGCCTACCTCGCGCCGACCGCGTAGTTCCTTTTGTTGATCGGGGCGCCGAGATTTGAACTCGGGACCTCTAGTCCCTCCCGGGCGTTTTTCGCGATCCCACAAGGCAAGCCGAAAGGCGGCGTTTAGCGGGGAAAAGCCGGTCGTAAGTCTTAGGGGTTATTCGGGGTAAGTCGGAGAGTTTTAGCGCCATTCTGTCCCCGCAGTGTCCCCGCAGGCGCTCGTTACCAAGTCTGGTACGAGTTCCACGTCAGCAAGTTGCTCCTTCGAGCGACAGCACGCTCGCCCAGACCAGATTGCGCGGAGTCGAAGGTCGGACTATGGAACGTCTGTGATCCAGCCAGCCAGCCTGCCTTCGGCCTGTCGCCTTCGCGTTGGTCGTGCTCGCCGGTGGTCTCGCATCTATTCCCGCAGTGGCTTCTACTCAGTCTCCGGTCGTGAGGCGATACCCACCGCTGACCCAATGCTCGCCACAGCAAAGGTCCAGCAGTCGGAGGTCGAATGGACGATGAGCGGTGATTACATGACACGCCTCCGCTGGCGGCACTGGGGGACCCGCCGAACAAACGCGGTCGGTATCGACAACCTCAACCTCTGCAACCCATGCGCGGCCGGTCGCGTAAGACACATGCGCGGATGCCTCTCAACGATGCACTCTTGTCGCGGCGTCCGGCTCTACACGGTTGCGACGGCCGCCTACTTCCTCCACGGCCGCTGGTGTGTTGCCGACAGACTGGGGCAACCGAGCGATCCTGCTCACCGTAGCGCCGAGTCGCGCTCATGGGACAATCCGCAAGACTGGCCCAGTCGACTCGACTGTCCCTGCCCGACGCGGCTGCCGATACTTCCCGGGCTGAGTCCCGTCCGCAAAGTAACCCGGGACATCCCCCTGTTCATCGCGCCCTTGGATCGTCCCGCCCACAACCGTATGGTTGTCGGGCTTACGAAATCATTCCATGATTCTTAGCGCGTCCTTAGCGACGTCTGGTCTCCTTGGTTCTGCGGGCCGATCGTCAGCCCGCATGTTCGAATGAAAGGGACCCCTTACATGCACCTTGGAACTCGGCATATCGTCGCAACCGGTACGGCCCTGGCGATCCTCGTCGGTGGCGGCGGCGCTTTGGCTGCGACCGCCTTCCCCTCGGCGGGCAAACATGGCAGCCGGCAAGCGATCGTGGCGCTCGTGGCCGGCTATCTCGGCCTGTCTGCGCAGCAGCTTCGCGCGGACCTCGCGGGCGGGCAGACGCTTGCGCAAATCGCCTCTGCGAAGGGCCGATCGGTGAGCGGGCTTGAGCAGACGATCGAGTCGGCCGTGAAAGCTCGTCTCGATCAGGGCGTCAAGGCGGGCAGGATCTCCGGCCAGCGCGAGGAGATGATCTTGAGCCGCCTGCAGTCACGCCTGGACGTTCTCGTCAACCAATCTCACCCCGGCGCCCTCCTGCGGCACCGCTTCTGGCGGCGCGGACTGTTGCGCGCGTCGGCCGCCTATCTCGGTTTGACGGCAGAGCAGCTGAAGACCGAGCTGAGGAGCGGCAAGACGCTCGCCCAGATCGCTACCGCGCAGGGCAAAGCCGTCGCCGGACTGAAGCAAGCGATCCAAACGGCCGTCAAGGCGAGGCTGGACAAGGCCGTCGCCGCCGGACGGATCAGCGCGCAGGCCGAGCAGCGAATCCTCGCCAAGCTCAACAACCGCCTCGACGCGCTCGTCAACCACAGCTTCGCCCACGCCTGATCTTCCACATCACCGACCAACGGGAGAGGCGGTCGAGACGGCCGCCTCTCTCTCCTCGTCATCGTCTCGGGAGACGCTGAGGGTAACGCCGCTCCGACGAGAAGCACGCTCCTCAAGCGTCCCCAACAACTGATTCCGCGTCAGCCCCGTACTTGCTCGGGGGTCATTCCCGAACTCTGGCCCACGCGACTCGCCTACGCTTTGTCAGTGGCGCAGCTAATCGCGACCCTGATGACCGAGGAGTTCACCAAGGACGGTGAGCGGGTCGGCTACATCGACCTATTCGATCCCGACCGAGGCGAAAGCGTCGGTGCGCCGGATTTCGACGATACGAAGTTCACCACTGAGAGCGAAGCTCGCAGGTTGGCAGAGGAGCGCGGCTGGCGCTTCCGCGTCCAGAAGCTCGGGGGGACATTCCCGGACTCAATGTCATTCTCGGTCGGTGGTTGCGTCCGATGGGTAGCGCAGACTCGATC
>DAITAW010000079.1:0-11643 GCA_036824055.1 Gaiellaceae bacterium
CGCGCGTCTGGGAATGGCTGCGCGAGTACGGCGGCAAGATCATGCTCCAGTTCCGCCGCATCGGCGCTTCGATGGACTACCGGCGCGAGCGCTTCACCATGGACGACGCCTACGTCCGCGCGGTGATGCACTTCTTCGTGCATCTCTACGGGAAGGGCTGGATCTATCGCGCGAACCGCATCATCAACTGGTGTCCTTTCCATCAGACGTCGCTCTCCGATCTCGAGGTCGCGCACGTGGAGGTGGACGATGCCCTGACGTATGTGCGGTACCCGTTCGCCGACGGCGACGGCCACATCACGATTGCAACGGTGAGACTGGCGACGATCCTGGCCGACGTCGCAGTGGCCGTGCATCCGGATGACGATCGCTATCGGCACCTGGTGGGTCGCGAGGTGATCGTCCCCGTGGTCGGACGCCGTGTGCCGGTCATTGCGGACGAACGTGTCGAGCGCGACTTCGCCACCGGCGCGCTCAAGGTGACGCCCGGTCATGACCCGCTCGACTACGAGATCGGTCGCGACCACGGCCTACCCGAGCTCACGGTGATCGGACCGGACGGCCGGATGAACGACGAGGCCGGCGACCTCGCGGGACTGACGCAGGAGGAAGCGGACGGGCGGGTGCTCGAGTGGCTGAAAGGGCACGGCCAACTGGAGAAGCGCGAGTCCTACCACCACACCGTGGCGGTCTGCGATCGCTGCCACAGTCGCATCGAGCCGCGCATCTCGCTGCAGTGGTGGTGCTCGATGGACGAGCTGCGAAAGCCCGGGCTCGAGGCATTGCGCGCCGGCCGCGTCCGCTACCACCCGGAATCGCAGCATCGTTTCGCGATCAAGTCGCTCGAGGAGGCACCCGACTGGAACATCTCCCGCCAGATCTGGTGGGGGCACCAGCTACCGGTGTGGGAGTGTCCGAACGGGCACGTCACCGTCGCGGAGACAGAGCCCGAAGCCTGCGAAGAGTGCGGATCGCACGACCTGACACGTTCCACCGACGTTCTCGACACCTGGTTCTCGTCCGCGCTCTGGCCGTTCGCGACCCTCGGCTGGCCGGAGGACACGGAGGACCTGCGCACGTTCTATCCAGGCGACGTGAACACGACTGCGCGGGACATCATCCGACTCTGGGAGAACCGGATGATCTTCAGTGGGCTCGAGCTGATGGGCGACGTCCCGTTTCACGACGTCGTCATCCACTCCACCGTGCATGCGCCGACCGGCGGCCGGATGTCGAAGAGTCTTGGCACCGGAATGAATCCACTCGCGGCCATCGAGACCTACGGCGCTGACGCGACGCGCTACGGGTTGATGAAGATGGCGTCGTCACAGGACGTCCGCTTCTCCGAGGGCGCGATCGACGAGGGCCGAAAGCTCGCGAACAAGCTCTGGAACGTGGCGCGTCTGATCCTGCAGGCGTCGGAAGCCGCGGCGCCCGAAGAACGTCCGCGCACGCTCGAGGAGCGCTGGATCCTCGCCCGCCTGTCGCAGACACAACGCGAGGTGGAGCGACTCCTGGACGAGTTCGACTTCTCTCACACGGTGCACGAGCTCTACCACCTCACTTTCGACGACTTCTGCGACTGGTACGCGGAGGCGGTCAAGGGTCGGTTGTACGAGGGTGACGCGGACGCGCGCGCAACTGCGGTCGCCGCTCTGGAGCGTTTGCTGAAGCTCCTGCATCCCGCGATGCCTCACGTGACCGAGGAGATCTGGTCGAACTTGCCCGGGCGTGAAACCCGGCTGATCGTCGCGCCCTGGCCGGTGGCCGGCGACGAGACGGAAGCGGGTGCGCTCACGGCTGTGCAGGACGCTGCCGTCATGTTCCGGCGCAGCGGCGTGCTGCCGAAGCTCGAAGGGGAGGAACGGCGGATCTTCGACGCGGTCGTGAAGCCTGCCGAGGGATCGGGCGACGGCAACGCAGCCGCGGAAATCGAGCGGCTGCAGCAAGAGATCTCGCGCGCAGAAGGAATGCTCGCGAACGACCGCTTCACGCAGAACGCGCCCGCCGACGTCGTCGAGGCCGAGCGGGACAAGCTCGCGCGCTACCGGCGGGAGCTCGATGCCATCAGCAGCTGAGTATGTCGAATCGCTGAGCCCCTGGCCGAAGGACGGCTTCGGGCTCGAGCGGATCCAGGCGCTCCTCGCCGGTCTGGGCGATCCCCAGCTTCGTTATCCGTCGATTCACGTGGTCGGGACGAACGGCAAGTCGACGGTGACTCGCACGACCGAAGCACTGCTTGCAGGCGCGGGGCTGTCGGTCGGCTCATACGTGTCGCCACACGTGCGCGGGTGGAGCGAGCGGATCCGCGTGCGCGGGGAGGAGGCCGACTTCGACGCGGCGATCGAGCGCGTGCGCGCCGAAGCCGAGCGTCTCGAGGCGACGCAGTTCGAGGTTCTGACTGCCGCAGCCCTGGCGGCGTTTGCAGACGCCGGGGTCGACGTGGCCGTCGTCGAGGCCGGGCTCGGCGGACGGCACGATGCGACGAACGTCCTCCGTTCGCCGGTTCAGGTCGTGACGAACGTCGCCCTGGAGCACACCGAGGTGCTCGGCACGACGCGCGAGGCGATCGCCGCCGAAAAGCTCGCCGTCGTCCAGCCCGGCGCGGTGGTCGTGCTCGGGGAGCCGGAGTGGGAGGCGCTCGCGCGTGAGAACGGAGCCGGGCGGATCGTCGTGGCCGGCCGGAGTAACCTCGCCCTCGGCCTCGCGGCGGCGGAGGCGTTCCTCGGCCGGCCGGTCGACGGTCACGTCGACGTCGAGCTTCCGGGTCGTCTCGAGCGGGTCCGTGAAGATCCGCTCGAGATCTGGGACGGGGCGCACAACCTCGCCGGGCTCGGGTACCTGCTGCCGCGGCTGCCCACTGCGCGTTACGTCGTCGTCGCCTCGATCCTCGCGGACAAAGACGTCGACGGGATGCTGGCCGCGCTCTCCGTCCTCGGGGACCGGCTCGTGGCCACCTCGTCCAGCAACGAGCGTGCCCTGTCGGCCGAGGACCTGGCCGAGCGGGCCGAGCCTTTCTTCGCTCAGATCGAGCCGGTCGAGGATCCGGCCGGAGCACTTGCCCGGGCACGTGCCACCGGCGAGCCGGTTCTCGTCACCGGGTCCCTTTACCTTCTGGCCGATCTGGCCAAGGATGAGAGCGTACGATGGCGAACGTTGGCGACAGGCTGATCGTCTTTGCCTTCGCCGCCTTCGTCCTGGCGGCGATCGTCGGTCTCGCGTTTCTTGCCGGGTACCTAATAGGAAGAATCCTTCTGTGATCGCCAGCTCCTTCAGCGGTATCCACAACTTCTTCGGCTCAGGCGCGTGGCACGTGATCCTGAACCTGGTCATTTTCTTCCTGATCGCGTTCTGGCTCGCCGTCGGCTACTGGATCTACAAGGACGCGAAGCGGCGGATCGAGGATCCGGTCCTGATCGCAACCGCCGTCGCGATCGGTCTCGTCATTCCGTACATCGGCGCGCTCGTCTACATGCTCTTCCGCCCGCCGGAGTATCTCGAGGACGTGCGTGAGCGCGAGCTCGAGATCAAGGCGATGGAGGAGCGCCTTTCCCGACGCGACCTCTACTGCCCGGTCTGCCGGGCGGAAGTCTCGAACGAGTACCTCGTCTGTCCGGTCTGCACGACGAAGCTGAAGCAGGCGTGCGTCAACTGCAAGGCCCCGCTCGAAGCGCTCTGGCAGGTGTGCCCCTACTGCGAGACGCCGGTCGAGCCCTCGGCGGTCGAGTTCCCGACCTTCGAGGTGAGACCGCCCAGGCGCCGGCGACGCGCCGAGTAAACTCGTCCGCCCATGGCGGTCGAGCGTTCACTCATCCTGATCAAGCCAGACGCGGTCGAGCGCAAGCTCGCCGGTGAGATCCTGGCCCGCATCGAGCGCCGCGGCTTCACGTTGCGCGCCGGCAAGCTCGTCCACGTCGATCGCACCCTGGCGGAGACGCACTACGCCGAGCATCGCGAGAAGCCGTTCTTCGGCGAGCTCGTCGAGTTCATCACCTCCGGGCCGACGCTGGCGCTCGTCGTCGAGGGCGAGGGCGCGATCGCGACCATGCGCAAGACGATCGGCGCGACGAATCCTGGGGAGGCGGAGCCGGGCTCGATCCGCGGCGACCTCGCGAGCTCGATGCCCAACAATCTCGTCCACGGTTCCGACTCGCCGGAGTCTGCGGAGCGCGAGGTGGCGCTCTGGTTTTCGGACGATGAGCTCGTCTGACCGGCCCGAGTACGTTCAGCAGAACATCGCGAACTGGACTCGCGCGAACGCCGAATACACCGACACGTCGGCGGAGCGCGCCTGGGCACAGGAGGAAATCACCTGGGGCGTGTTCGAAGCGCCCGAGTCGGAGCTGAACCTCCTCGGGGACGTCAACGACCTCGACGTCGTCGAGCTCGGTTGTGGCACCGCCTACTTCTCCTCGTGGCTGGCGCGCCGCGGCGCCCGGGCCGTCGGCGTCGATCCCACCCCGGCGCAGCTTGCAACAGCGCGGCGGCTGCAGACCGAGACCGGAATCGAGTTTCCGCTGGTCGAGGCGATCGGCGAGGACGTGCCGCTGCCGGATTCGTCGTTCGACCTCGTCCTCTCGGAGTACGGAGCATCGCTCTGGGCCGACCCGTACCGCTGGGTGCCGGAGTCGGCGCGCTTGCTCCGACCTGGTGGGCGCCTCGTTTTCTTGACCAACTCGACCGTCTCCGTGCTCTGCACGACCATGGACGGTGTCGGCGAGCAGCTCGTACGACCCCAGTTCGAGTTGGGCAAGTGGGTGTGGCCCGACACGAAGGAGGTCGAGTTCCACCTCGCTCACGGCGACTGGATCGACCTTCTGCACGGCAACGGATTCGAGGTCGAGCGCCTCGTCGAGCTGTTTGCGCGGCCCGATTCGGAAACGCATACCTACTACAAGTACGTCACGGCCGAATGGGCGCGAAAGTGGCCTCCCGAAGAAGCCTGGGCTGCGCGTAAACGTGGCTGACGCGCCTCCGTCGCCGCCCCTTCTGCTGGCGTCGACCTCGCCGCAACGCAAGGCGATCCTCGAACAGCTGCACATCCCATTCGACGTCGTCGCGCCGAGGTACGAAGAAGAGACGCCTCGAGATGCGGACGCGCTGCAGGTCGTGCGCGAGCATGCTCGCGGGAAAGCGCGTTCCGTCGCCGACATCGCCGAGGACAGGCCGGTCGTTGGTGTCGACACCGCCGTCGTGCTCGACGGTCGCATCTTTGGCAAGCCCGCGAACGCGTCGGACGCCGAGCAGATGCTGGAGGAGTTGAGCGGCAAGACGCACGTCGTCATTTCCGGGCTCTGTCTCTTGACTCCCGGCTGGGAAGACGTCGAGCACGAAGCGACCCAGGTGTCGTTCCGGGAGCTCACTCCACGTGAGCTGGGCATCTACGTCGCGACGGATGAGTGGGAAGGCCGCGCCGGCGGCTACGCGATCCAGGGGCGAGGCGCCTCGTTGGTTGAAAGCATCGCAGGCGACTACCTGAATGTCGTCGGGCTTCCTGTGGCGCTCCTCGTCGGACTGCTCGCCGGCCGGTTTTCGGGGGTATACGGGTTCGGTTGATCTAGACTCGGTCGTCCTATGGGGCTCTTCGACAGGCTGGGCGGCTTCGGCGGCCGCGATATGGCCGTGGACCTTGGCACGGCCAACACGCTCGTGTACGTCCGCGGCCGTGGGATCGTGCTCTCCGAGCCCTCCGTCGTCGCCATCGATCAGCGAACCGGCGAGGTGCACGCTGTTGGCGTCGAGGCGAAGCGCATGCTCGGGCGCACGCCGGGAACGATTTCCGCGATCCGCCCACTCAAGGACGGCGTGATCGCCGACTTCGACGTGACCGAACAGATGCTGCGCCACTTCATCCAGAAAGTGCATCAGAATCGCTTTGCGCATCCGCGCGTCGTCGTGTGTGTTCCTTCCGGCGTCACCGGTGTGGAGAAGCGGGCGGTCGAGGAAGCGACGCTGAGTGCAGGCGCACGCCAGGCGTACCTGATCGAGGAGCCGATGGCCGCTGCGATCGGCGCCGGCCTGCCCGTCGCGGAACCGACGGGCAACATGATCGTCGACGTCGGCGGCGGCACCACGGAGGTCGCAGTGATCTCGCTCGGCGGGATCGTCGTCTCGCAATCGCTGCGCGTGGGCGGCGACGAGATGGACGAGGCGATCATCAATCACATCAAGCGCGAGTACAAGCTGTTGATCGGCCAGCAGACGGCGGAGGAGATCAAGCTCGAGATCGGGTCCGCTTACGACATGCGGGAAGAGCTGCAGGCGGAGGTCCGCGGGCGCGACATGCTCACCGGGCTCCCGAAGACCGTCGTGCTCAGCTCCGAGGAAGTCCGACGCGCGCTCGAAGAGCCGGTCCAGCAGATCGTCGAGGCGATCAAGTCCACGCTCGACAAGACGCCGCCGGAATTGGCCGCCGACATCATGGACCGCGGCATCGTCCTCGCCGGGGGCGGGGCCCTACTGACGAACTTCGACGAGCGGCTCCGCCACGAGACCCAGATGCCGGTCCACCTGGCCGAGAGCCCGCTCACCTGCGTGGCTGTGGGCTCAGGGCGCAGTCTCGAGGAGTTCGAGGCGATCCACAGGAGCGCCAAGGCCCGTCGGAACAACCACCGGCGCTACTCCAGCTAACCTACGTCGCTCTCGTGCCTCGCAACCGCGTCAGCGCGGTCCTGGGCTCGTCCGTACCGAGACCGAGACCCCAGCCGTTTCCCTCACGCAGCCGCTCGACGCTCAGGCGCCGGGGCGTCGTCGGAGTTCTCGTGCTGCTGTCGCTCGTCCTGATCACGATCTCCTTCCGTGCAGGCTCGGGCGGCGCGCTTCACAGCGTGGAGGGCGCCGGCGCGACCGTGCTTCGCCCCTTCGAGGTGGCGGCCGAGCGGGTCGCGCGACCCTTCAGGGACGTCTACGGCTACTTCGCAAGCCTGGTGCACGTGAGGCGGGAGAACGTACGGCTGAAGCAACAGGTGAACGAGTTGCGCCAGCAGGCGCTGCTCGGTCAATCGGCGCAACAGGAGAACCGCGACCTTCGCAGGCAGCTGAACTTCATCGACAGCCCTCGGTTTCCGGCCGACTACTCACCGGTGAACACGCGGATCATCTCGTGGGCGAGCGAGTTCGTGCAGCAGGTCGCGATTGCGGCCGGGTCTGATTCCGGCATCAAGCAGGACACGCCGATCGTCACGAACTACGGACTCGTGGGTCGAGTGACGGACGTCACCGGCAGTTCGGCGCAAGTGACGCTGTTGACCGACGAGAACAGCGCGGTTCCGGCGCTCGACCAGACGACGGGCGCCACCGGTCTCGTCCGGCACGGCCAGGGCCAGGGCTCGCTGCTGCTCGATTTCGTCCGCAAGGAGGCGAACGTCCAGCAGGGCGATGTGATCGTCACCGCCGGGACGCAGTCGAAGCAATACCCGTCCCTGTTTCCGGGAGCAATTCCGATCGGCGTGGTCACGAGCGTCGGTCAGAGCGATACGGCGCTGTACAAGCAGATCCAGATCAACCCGTACGTCGACTTCTCGTCGTTGGATGCGGTGACCGCGTTGATCACGCACAAGCCGACTCCGAAGGCGCCCTGATGCCGGCCGACTCCGCCAAAGCCGCAGGATTGCTGTTCCTCGTCGTGGTCGTTCAGCTGTCGGTCATGGCGAACGTCGAGATCCTCGGCGGTCATCCGAACCTCTTGCTCGTCACGCTCGTGAGCGTCTCGCTCCTGCGCGGCGCCATCTTCGGCGCCGTCGCCGGATTCGGTGTCGGCCTCTTCGCCGATGCCGGCGTGTTCGGAACGCTCGGGTTCACCGCGCTGCTGCTGACGCTCGCGGGCTACTGGACGGGCCGCTACGGCGAGACGACCGGACGTGATCGCGCGCACGCCCCGGTTCTGTCGATCGCGGTCATCACCGTCCTCTACCAGGTCTCCGCGCTCGTGCTGCGTTACCTGCTCGGGGAGCCGGCGCCGGCGAACCACATCTTCGCCGCGCTCGCGCCGACCGTGCTGCTCAATCTGATCCTGACCGTTCCGGTGTACGCACTCACGCGCCGCCTGCTGCGGCCACGCGAATGGGTGACGAGAGAGGTGCGTCTCCTTGGCTAAGCGCAATCTCTCGCGCCGCTTCCTGCCGCCAGACCCTCACACGGCAGAGCCCTACCGGCTCACGCCGCAGCTTGCCCTGCGCGTCGGAATTCTCGGCATGCTGGCCCTCGCGATCTTCGCAACGCTCTTTCTCCGGCTCTGGTCACTACAGGTCCTGAACGGCCAACAGCTTCTGCGCGCGGCACAGAACAACCAGCGCCGAGACATCCGCGTGCAAGCGCCTCGTGGCCCGATCCTCGATCGCAACGGCAACGTCCTCGTGACGAACGTTCCCGGACGCGCAGTCCAGATCTGGTCGTCGGACCTGCCGAAGCGCCGTGGCGTTCGCTTGCACGAGATCAGCGCGCTCGCGCGCGTCCTCGGCGTCCCGGCGAACCAGATCGGCGCAGCCATCAGACGCCATCGGCACGATCCGCTCACGCCGATCAGGATCAAGGACAGTGCGACCCGAGCGCAGGTCTTCTACCTCGAAGAGAGGGCGGAAGACTTCCACGGTGTCCAGATCGTGCCGGCTTACTTGCGTTACTACCCGCATCACGAGCTCGCAGCGCATGTGCTCGGTTACGTCAGCGAGATCTCGAAGCAGCAGGTGGCGGCGCTGAGCAGCCAGGGATACCGGGGCGGCGACACGATCGGCCAGACCGGCGTCGAGGCGCAGTACGACAGGTACCTGCGCGGGACCCCCGGCCTCTCGCAGTTGCGTGTCGACTCACTGGGCAGGCCCATCAGCCTGGTCGTGCCCAGGGTCCCGGCTCATCCGGGCAACGCCGTCCGGCTCACACTCGATGCGAAGTTGCAAAAGGCTGCCGAGGACGCATTGCGCTACGGCATCGACCGCGCGCACAACTCGAACTGCTATGGCTGCTGGTACTCGAACGGGGGCGCGATCGTCGCGCTCGATCCGCGCGACGGGTCGATCCGGGCGCTGGCGTCGTACCCGACGTACCCGCCCTCGCTCTACGTCGGTCGCGTGCGCCAGCAGGCGCTCGACGCCGCCGGCCTCACTCCGCGGACGGCGGCTGCGATGAACTATCCGGCGCTCGACCGTGCGATCAACGCCGCCTATCCGCCGGGCTCGACGTTCAAGCCCGTCACGGCGATCGCCGCGATGCAGGAGCACATCCTGCAGCCTTTCCTGCCCCTCCAATGCACAGGGTCGTACACGAAGAACGGCACGACGTTCAAGAACTGGGATCCGAACGTGAACGAGGCCATGACCCTGCCGACCGCGCTCGCAAGGTCCTGCGACACCTACTTCTACCAGGTCGGTTATCGCTTCTACGGGATGCCGTCCAGTCGCGGCCCACGCCTGCAAGCCTGGGCGAGCCGGTTCGGGTTCGGGCAGAAGACCGGGATCGATCTGGGCGCCGAACGGAGCGGTCTGCTCCCGACGCCCGACTGGCGCAAGAAGACGTACACGAGGAAGACCGACCCGGGCCACTGGCAGATCGACAGCCTTTGGAAGCCGGGCGACTCGATCCAGTTGGCGATCGGCCAGAAAGATCTGCTCGTGACGCCGATGCAGATGGCGCGGTTCTACGCGATGATCGCGAACGGCGGCAAGCTCGTCACGCCGCACATCCTGCTCGACGTCGAGCAGCCTTCCTCGAATCACAGCCCTGGGCGCGCTGTGCCGACGACGCCGCCGCCCGCGCCGGAGCCGACGAACGTCGACGCGCAGGCGCTCGCGGTCGTTCGTGAAGGCCTGTTCCAGGCGACGCATGCCACGCTCGGCACTTCGACCTCCATCTTCGGCAGCTTTCCAATTTCGATCTCAGGCAAGACCGGCACCGCAGAGAAGCTGATCGACCCGGGTGACGGCATCCCCCGAAACTTCAACCAGTCCTGGTGGTGCGGTTACGGGCCCTCGGACTCGCCCGACCTGGTCGTCTGCGCCCTGATCGAGAACGGCGGCCACGGCGGCGACGCTGCGGCGCCGGCCGCACTCAAGGTGTTCGAGTCGTTCTTCGGCAAGCAGGCGACCACCACGGGCCCGATCCACAGCGACTGATGGTCGACTACGCGTCCAACTCCCGTGCAGCAGCCCGCGCCCGCCGGCGCGAGGCGGTCGAGGTTGCTTCGTTCGTCCGGCGCCTCGACTGGATCCTGATCGGCAGCGTCGCGGTGCTCGTCGGCTACGGGCTCTGGGCGATCGCGGGGATCACCCGCCACGACGTCGCGGGCAACCAGGGCTACTACCTGACGCGCCAGTCGGTCTACGTCGTGATCGGGGTGCTGGGTCTGCTCGTCGGAACGCTCATCGATCCGGATCTCTACCGGACCCGTTGGCGGCTCATCTTCGGCGGCACGTGCGGCATGATCGCGCTCGTACTCCTGGCCGGCCCGATTCGCGGTTCCAGGCGTTGGCTCGATCTCGGCTTCTTCCGCTTCCAGCCCTCGGAGTTCGGCAAGGTCCTGTTCGTCCTCGCGCTCGCGGGCTTTCTGGCAGAGCGGTCGAGGCGCCTGAACGAGATCCGCACCACGCTCACGATGCTCGGGCTCGCAGCGATCCCGATCTTCCTCGTCTTCCTGCAGCCGGACTTCGGCTCGGCTCTCGTGTACTGCGCCGCGGTCGGAGCAGTGCTCTTCGTCGCCGGGACTCCCTGGACGCACATCGCTGCAATCGCGGCCGGAGCGGTGGCGCTTGCGGTTCTCGTGCTCGGCGCGCTTCCGGCGGCAGGCGTGCCGATCCTCAAGGACTACCAGCAGCAGCGGCTCACGAGCTTCCTCAACCCCTCCCACGATCCCGGCGGGACGACGTACAACATCACGCAGTCGAAGAACGCGATCGGCGCGGGGCAACTGCGTGGGCGCGGCGTCGACAACGCGACGCAGACGACGCTGAACTTCCTGCCCGAGCATCACACCGACTTCGTCTTCGCATCGCTCGCGGAGGAGCGTGGCTTCCTCGGCGCCTCGCTGCTCCTGATGCTCTACCTGCTCGTGGTCTGGCGGGGCTTACGAATCGTGACGCTTGCGCGAGATCCATTCTCTGCGATCGTCGCGGGCGGGCTCGTGTTCGCGTTGCTCTTCCAGATCTTCGTGAACGTCGGCATGACGATGGGCATCGCTCCGATCACCGGCATCCCGCTGCCGTTCGTGAGCGTCGGAGGCTCGTCGATGATCGCGAACCTGATCGCGATCGGGATCCTCTTGTCGATCCACGTGCGTGCACGCAGACGTCGTTGACCGGACGTCGCTGACGGCTAGGCCGCTTCGGCGGCCGGCTTCAGCTTCGCGCGGCGCGTCCTGATGGCGCGCAGCCGCTGGGAGAGCCGGGCCCAGGCCCAGGGCTCGACCTCCTTGTAGCGCAGGACGGTCTGGCCTCGAGTCGCTTCCAGGTACTCGAACCAGGCGTCCGCTTCCTCGATCAAGAGCAGTTCGTGCGCTTCGCGTTGTCCGGTCACTCGAGGTCACCTCCTTAGCGTTCTGGGGGCAAACCCTAGGTCCTGGACCGGACAGCAGGCCCAGCGGGGCCGGTTGGTACCCTGTAGGCAGATGTTTTCCATCGCCCACAACCTGCCGCGCACGCTCCGCGCCGCCGTCCT
>DAITAW010000080.1:0-11633 GCA_036824055.1 Gaiellaceae bacterium
CGCAGCCGAGGCCTACTCCGTCGGCTTCAACGCCCACCTCGAGCCGGAGAGCTAGGCCGCTTCCTTCCGCTCAGAGCCAGCGCTTCTAACTTGTGTGGTCAGTCGGTTCGCGGTGGCGCTTGCGAAGCGGGGTTAGGTGCGCTTAGGTCGGCTGAGGTTCGCTCAGATGGGTAGAACTTTCTACCCATGAGCGTCTTGTTTCGCTACTCCATCAGCGTCGTCGAGAGCGCGGGCGGGGCTGACTTCAGCTTCCCCTACGTCTCGGACCGTGAGCTCGTCCCCAACGACGTCGTCGAGGACAGGCTCGGCAGGGTCTTCGTCGTACTCTCCGTCTCCGAGACCACGCCCGACCCGGTCGACGACGACGTTCGGCTCGGGTCGGCGAACGCCAGGCCCGCCTAGCAACCTGCGCTCGAGCGCATCGGCCTCGTCGCGGAAGACGACGCCGGCCAGGTGGAGGTAGGTCTTCGTGGTCGACATGCTCCGATGTCCGGCCTTCGACATGACCGCGAGCTCGCTCGAGCCTGCTGCAGCGTCGTTCGTGATCGCCGTGTGTCGCAGGTCGTGCCACGGCCGAACGTGATCCGTGATCCCCGCCGCCTTGAGCGCCTCTCGGAAGCGTGCCGCCCACCAGACGTCGTCGATCATCGAGCCGCGCTCCGGGTGGCAGAAGACGAGCTCGTCGTCACCCTGGAACGCCGAGCGTCGCCAGTGCTCGGAAAGCGCATCGACGAGGGTGGGGGAGAGCGCGATTAGGCGCTCCCCCTCCTCCGACTTCGACACCCGAACGCGCAGGACACCCTCGACAAGCGCCACGTCTCGCCAGCGCAGCGCCTTCAGCTCGAACCGGCGTAGTCCGGTCAGCACGACCGTGAGAAAGATCGCCCTGGCTTGCTCGTCGGTGAACGCCTTGAGCACCCGTCCGATCTCGGCGGGCTCGAGGATCCGCCAGCGGCGAGCAGGCACCTTCGGACGCTCGGCGCCGGCGACCGGGTTCGAGTCGACGAGCTCCTCGCGTAGCGCGGTCTTGAAGACGTCGTGCAGGACGTTCAAGTGGAGCTGCACGGTCTTCGGCGCGAACGGCTTCCCGCTGTTGCGCTTGCTCTCGAGCGCGTCACGGGTGTACGCGGCGACGTCGCGAGGTCGGATCGCCCCGAGCGGTTGCGGCCCGAAGAACGCCTCGAGGTGGTCGAGCGTCGTGCGGAACGTGAGCACGGTGCGCGGCTTCCAGCCACGGCGGCGCTTGCCCTCCTCGAACCACGTCGCCCGGTACTCGGCGAACGTCAACGCCTTCGGCCGGCGGTAGGCCTTCCGCTCGACGCGGACGAGTCGCTCTCGGAGCTCGGCTTCGGCCTGCTTGCGGGTGACGCCGTCGCGTTCGGCGCCGATCGTTTCCATCGCCTGTTTCCCGTCGGCGTCGGCGTACTTGATCCGCCAGGTGGTCCCGCGCTTGCCGCGGTACTCGATGACGGCGGCGCCCCTAGGCATCGTCGGCCTTCTCGGCGAGTTGTGCCGCGAGCTGCGCCTTCGCGTCGCGCAACGCTCCCTGGACGCGCTGGACCGTCTGCTCGACCCTGAGCCCCTCGGCGACCGGCATGTACTCGATCGCCCATCCCGTCTCGTTCATGAAGTCGAGGAATCCGCGCTCCGCGTTCTCGAGTTGGCGCAGCTCGCGCAGCATCACCCCCGATCCCTTGAAGCCGCATGTGTAGAAGCGCAGCAACGCCGCCAGCGGCTTCAGTACCTCGTCGGCGAAGTGTGACTCGGGGAGCTTCTCGAATCTTGTCGCGGTCGAACGTGCGGCATCGTGCGCGCGCTCTTCAGGCGTGCGCGGGCCGCGGGTCTTTCGAGTCTGGGGCATGGTGACTCCTTCAGCGCCAAGACCCCTGAGCACGGCGATTGCAGCACCGGCCCAGGGGCCGCGCATGAGAATAACCGCCAGTGCAAAGGCGCCTGCTGCAATCAGGCATGGCCTCACCCTATGCCTCGGTCCGGTCAGCCGCAAGGTGCCGGCGGAACGCGGGCCCGCCGCCGCTCTTCAGGCTCTCGACCCAGGCGAGCACCTCGTCACGGTCATGGCGGCGATACCGGCCGAGCTTCACATGCGGGATGTTGCCGGCGCGTGTCTGCTCGCGGACCCAGCCGACCGGGACGCCCAGGAGCTCGGCGACTTCATCGGCGGTGAGGAGGCGATCGCTCACGCCGGCGGCCGTTTCCTCGACTCGATCTCGAGCCGCAACCGCTCCATCGCTTCGGGATCACGCCACGGGAACCAGACACGCGACCACTGCCGCTGCTGACCGTTCTCATCCGGCGGCCCCCAAAAGATCCCACTGCCAGGATCGTCCTCCCGCAGGCGTGGCGCCGGCCGCACCTTCAGCACTTGCGGCAACCGTCGCGCACGACCTCGCATTCGATTGCCCTTCGCCGCACCCCGCGACGTGTTGCAATACGCGTGCGCCGGCCCCAGATACTTCGTCGGGTCATCGTCGCGGTGATCCAAGTGCCAATCCGAGCCCGGAACGATCGGCTTCTGGCACCGCACGCAAACCTCAGTTCCGGCCGCGACCTTCCGCGCCCATCGCGCACGTATCCGGCGATGCGGCCGACCGTACAGCGGCCCGTCCGGCACCTAGACGCTCTTCCCCTCGGTTGCTGCGTTCGGCCGCGAACACGCGACCTTCAGGCCATCTTCCCCGCGTTTTTCCTCGCACGGGGAGAGATGAGCGGAATAAGCCGGGATGTCCGCTTGGGTGGGAAAAAAAACGGCCTCGCTTTTCGCGACCTGCTCGTCTTCGTCGTCGGCCGGCGGCAGTGGTGGCAGCGTGGCGAACCACTCTTCCCAGGTCTCGAGCTCGTCGGCGATGTCGAGCTGCTCCGGCTCGTGCTCGCTCACTACTGCATCTCCCGTCCGAGCTGCGCGAGACGCTCGACCTCATCGTCGCCGAGAGGCAGTTCCGGAACCGGCTGCTCGGCGTGGTTCCCGAGCCCCCTAAAGGGGGCATCGGGGGGAACCACTCGAACCGCTTGCACCGAGGATGGTTCCGGACGGTTCCCGGAACCGCTGCCGCGGATGAGTTTGAGCGCGTCGAGCGCAGTCTTCTTGCGCATCCCGAGGTCTTTCGCGACGGCGCTGCCGGACGCTTCGGGATGCGTGCCAAGGTACGCCTTGACGCGATTGACGGTCTCGTCATCGGGTGCGTCGTCCTCTTCGGCCTCGAGCCGGATCGTGCGCGTCTCGTGGTCCCAGTTGAGCCGGTACTCGAGTTTTGGGCCTGCCTCGGCTTCGCGGTGTTCGTTCGTCAGCTCGACGGTGTCGCCGGTTTTCTTCCACTGCAGCCGCGTCTCCCAGACGCTTTCGAGGTCGCTCGTGCCGCGCATGTGGTCGCCTTGATGGCCGGTGTGCTGCACGAACGCAACTGCTGCTCCGGTCGCCTCGCGCAGCGCCCGGATGAACTCGATCGGCTCGGCCATTGCGTCCTGCTCGTTCTCCTTCCGAGTAGACGCCTTCATGCGCGCGAGCGGGTCGAAGACGAACAACCGCGGTCGGATCAGCTGGCCGATGTCGATGAGCCGCTGCTGCCACTCCTGGTCGTCGAGCTTGACGCCGGCGTTCGCCGCCAACTTCAAACCGCGTAGCTCCTCTCTCGGAATCGCGCGGCCGCGGCTGAGCGAGTCGAGGCGACGCCAGAGCGCGTCACGGCCGGATTCCTCGATCACGAACACGACCGGTCCCGGTTCGTCGACGGCGCAGCGTCCGAACGCTTGGCGGCCGGTCACGATGGCGATCGCGATCTCGAGGAGGCCGTAGCTCTTCGTTGTTTTCCATCGTCCGACCGCAGCGACCAAGGCCCGGTCGACGATCAGATCCTCAACGAGCCAGGGCGTCGGGCCTGGGTCCGGTTCGGCGAGCAGGTCAGCGGCGTCGACCAGCCAGTCGGCGACCTGTACGCTCGTCGCCGGCCTCGCGCCGTTCAGCGCCGCGAGTTCAGTCTCCGTCAGCGGCGGCACCGTCGGCGCGGCGAACTCGATCTCGCTCACCTAGCGTCATCCCGTGCTAGCCAGGAGGCCAGGTCGGCTTCGAGGTCGCGTAGGCTCGTCAGCGCAGCACCGACGTCCCCGAGCTCGACTGACTCGGCGATCCAGATGATGCGCGCGATCGCCTGACCGATTAGTCGCGTAACATGCTCCGGGGTGTTCGTTGGCGAGCCGGCTTTTGCAGAGCCGGCTTTGTCGTTCATGGCTCCCGCGCGCCGCCGCGAATCAGCCGCTCAACGTCTTCGACTCGGAAGCGGCTCCAACCTCGGACGCCAAAGCGGACCGGCGCGAGGACGCCCTCCTCGACGAGCCGAAGAACTCGCCACGGGGACACTCCGAGTAGGGCAGCGACCTCGCCGGTGCGGAGGAGGCGCGGGGCAGGGGCGACTTGCGTCGTCATCGTTCTCCTCTCGTTCTGAGACATCGCCGCGACTATCGGTACGATTCCGCCGATGGTCGGGTGTTCCGTAACAGCTTCAGATCCATGACCGGCGACGAGATCGCAGCCCAGGCCTTAGAGGTCTTCGAGGCGAGGGTGGGGCGCACGCAGGAGGAGCTGGCGGAACTCTTCGGGCTCTCGCGGTCAGCCGTTCGGCGACGACTCGATCGGGCATGGCGCGAGCGCACCCCATGGTGGGTGATCGCCCGCGCCTGCGAGCAGTGCGGCTCTCAGCTGCCGCTGACCTCGACGCGGCGCCGCAGATTCTGCGACGACTACTGCCGCGTCACGTTTGCGCGGCGAGCTCGACGCGATCCCTAGCCCCCAGCCGGGGCATAGATCGCGTGAACCGAAACGGCCGCCTCGACCTTCACTCCCACGCGCTCGCCCTCGCGATCGAAGACCTGACTTTCCGCCCTCCTCGCGACGCGACCCTCGACCTGGACCGATACGTCCTCGCCCAGCTCGAGCCGACGGAAGAGCGCGGCATCGCTTGGATCGTTGCGGTCGAGGACCACGACGCCGCCGAGCTTCACCACGATCTTGTCCGGCAACGGGGCCGATTCTGCGGGCCGCTCAGCCTCTGGTGGGGCGTCAATGAGCGTGGACATTCAGCGTGCTCCCTTCTGCCCCGGCTAGGGCGTTGAACGGTTTTCGACGCGGTGCTCAACAAGGGTTAGGGTTCAATCGCGAGTCCGCTTTTGCCGATGGGAGGTGTTATGGCCGAGGAAAGCCCAGAGGAGGTCTTCCAGCTGCCGGGCGTCTGGGTCGGCGCGGAGGAAGTGCCGGTCAAGGCGGCGAACCAGTTCATCGGCCAGGTCGTAGCTGCCGACGAGATCGTGCTGACCTTCGGCCACTTCGTGCCCCCGGCCCTTCTGGGTACCGTGGAGCAACGCATGGAGCAAGTGAAGCAGCTCACCTTCATCCCTATCCAGGCCATCGCCCGGCTGGCGATGACGCGCGCGCGGCTCGAGGAGTTCCGCGGTGTCATCGACCAGACTCTCGAGAATCACGACAAAATGGCGGGCCTGAACCCATGACCGTCGGAGTCAACCCCAACAACGCCGTCGCCACCAGTGCCACCGTGGACCTCGGAGCCCAGTCTGCGGCGAGCGCGCGAGCGCAGGGTGCTCCGAGTCACATGCCGACGATGATCCCAAGGTCGCAGCTCTACTACTGGACCCGCACCTGGCAGGAGGGTGAGGCCGCCGCACTCGCCGATCTCGAGGCCGGCCGGAGCCGCGTTTTCACGGATCCCCGCGAGCTCGCCCGGTACCTCTTGCGCCCGACTGACGACGAGTAGTGCCGCCGATCCCGGTCCGGATCCCGGAGTCGTTTCAGAAAGAGCTGGCGAAGAAGGAGCCCAGCCTTGCCGGGGCGATCGTCGAATGCACCGTTCGACTTGGTGAGAACACGCGTGGGCAGGGCCTCCAGACTCACCCGGTGAGGGGCTACCGCGGGGTGTTCGAGGCCTACGTCGACCGCAAGAACCGCGTCACGTTCCACTACGGCGACGGTGAGATCGTGATGCGGAAGCACTGCAACCACGACATCCTGAAGAACCCCTAGATCACAGGGCGGCCGCGGGAACATCGCCACGGCGCGACTTTCGGCACCGCTCCCAGCGTCCTAGGGAATTAGCTCGCGGCGCGACGCGCTCAACGCCGCTGAGAGCCGCGCGGCAGAATTCGAGGACCTATATAGCCCGATTCCAGCCTCGTTAAGCCCGTGTAGGCACGTCTGAGGACGTTCGACGAACCGCTCAGCGCCTCACCCGGAGGTGAGGTGCAGGCGTCCCCGCACCCCTGACGTGACGACGAACTATGTCGCGCTGTTGACAAGGATGCGAAGGGCGTCGGCGAGGATCACGCGACCGTCGAGCCTCTCGAACGCCCGGAAGCCGAGCTGCCCGGTGTTCGAGAAGATCTCTTCCTGGCGCTGGACGGCGACGCCTCGCACGCGGCGGACGAGGTAGCCGAGCGAGAAGTCGCCGACGACGACCGAGCGTGCGTTGGCTGCAGCGGTCGGCAGGTCGGCCGACTGATACACAGGCCGCGAAAAGAGGGTGGGCTCGGCTGTGTGCAGCGTCGGGAGCACCAACCCGCCGGCCGTGTCGACGAGTGTCGCGAGCGACCGGAACGCGCTCGGGCTCATCACCCACGAGGCGTTCGGCTTGTAGCCGTCGGGCAGAGCCGCCCAGACCGCGTTGACGTCGGCAAGTTTGAAGCCGGTCGACGATCCGGTCGCGGCCGTGACGGTGCTGACGCCGTTGGTGCTGGTGACGACGCCGAGCGGCTTCCCGTTCCCGTCGCCGACCGCGAACGCCGTCTCCTCGAGCATCGCGGTCCGCAGACCGAGCTCGTTGGCGAGGTAGCCCTCGAAGTCCGCGCCCGCGTCGCGTGCGAGCTCCTCCGAGACGATGACCTGTGTCGAGCCCTTGAACGCGCCGACCGTGACCTGGCCGAACACCTCATCCGATGCGGTGTAGGCGACGTTCTCAGCCGTCCAGGTCGAGACGCCGTGCGTGGTTGTCGAGGGGACCAGGAGCTGCGTGCCGTCGCTTGTGACGAGCTCCCGGCTGATGGCGCCGATCACCGCGCGCGCTCGCCGGGCCGACGTGATCTGCTCGTCCATGCTCGTCGGCACCAGGTAGCCGCCCGCGGCGCTCGACGCCTTCGAGAGGACGCGCTGCTCCTCCTGATCGAGTCCGTAGACCGACCCGCCGAGAGACGAGGGGATCGCCGGCGACAGCAGGTACTTCCACCACACCTCGTCAGCGCCGGCGGCGTGCGTCCGCTCACCGCTCGCGACGCGGCTGCGAAACTCGGCGAACTCGGCGCGCCCACGGTCGGCCTGTGCGAGCAGCCGCTCGAGCCGAGCCTCCGCGGCTTCACCGCGCACCAGCCGGTTCGCCGCGAGGTCGAGAACGTCGTCGACGGTGCGCTTCGGCTTGACCCGCGGGCTCACGCAGCGTCTCCGTAGATGAACGATTCGAGCTCGCGCTCGTCGACGCGAAGCGGACCTGTTTCGTCGCGACCGATGCGGACGGCGGGGATCTCGCCCCGCTGGATCTTGCGATAGACGGTGTCGCGGTGCAGGCCGAGACGGCGTGCGACCTCAGGGATCGTCAGCAACGGCGCGCGCGTTGTCGTAGTGGTCGACATCTGCCGACGACTATCGGCTCGGGCGCCGCGTAGAATCGCTAGGTCATGGCCTTGAGTGACGAGGAACTACTCGACTTCGACTTGAAGCGGCTCGGGGGCTTCAAGAACTCGCCGCACAGCCTTCTCGTCGAGCACGGCGACGTCTATCGAACTCAGCTCGTCGTCGCACGGTGGCTCGACGGGTACCGGGAGCGACGGGTCGAACCGTCGATCACTACTGATCCGAATGATCGCTTCGAGGAGGGCGTCGGGGAAACGCTCCGCGATATCGCCGCGCACCTGCGGCAAGGCGATTTCCTACCGGGTGGAACCCTCTATGAGGATGAGGTGAAGCGAGGCCCGGCCCCGTAGCGGGCGGCGATGACCCGCTCGAGCACGATCGAGCGTAGGTCGTTCTGGCTCAGCTTTGAGATCGTCTCGACGAGCTCGTCGTCTTTGCAAGCCACGAGCTTCTGAAACTCGGCTCTACCCTCGTTCAGTACGGCGACCGTCGCCTTGATCGGCGGAAGCCCCAGCTCACTGTCTCCCCAACTCATACCGCTCCTCTCTGTCAGTACGCCTGGCGGGTCAGGCGAATTCGCGTTCCGCACAATCAGGGCAGTAGAAGACGAGCTCCGAGTCCGTGTCGAGGTAGGCGCGCCAGCGGTCCTCGTCGGCTGGTAGCCAGATCTCGCCGCACTCGGCGCACTGCGGGATCACTGCGCTCACCGCCGCGATTTTATGGCCGACGCCACGCGGCGTGGTCGGAGAACGCGATCGAGGCGGCGAGGAAGGCGGTCGGCTGTGTCGTTATCCGCAGCCGCCGATCGTCTGGCAGAACTGCCGGACAAGATCGGACGGGGGACATTCCAGTAGTTGGTGGTGTGCGCAGACCCTGAACGCGGTCGGGGGCCAGATCGTCAGTGCCTCGCGGAGCGTCATCGGCTCTTGGTTACCGCACAGGTCGGGGTGGTCCCAGCCTGCGAATGTCGAGCAGATCTTCGGGAGATGCTCGCTCGGAAACATCGCGGCCGGAGTGATCGCGGTCACCGTTCGTGAGGGTGAGGGTGCGATCGCGGTCACCGTTCGTGCGGGCGAGGTTGCCCTGGGGCCGTCATCGCGGAGCGCCAGGTATCCGCTGACGGCGAGGATCGCGACGACAAGAGCGCCAGCAACACCTCGCACGATCGCGCGCGGCCATCGTGGCTCGCCGTAGGTGGCGCTCACGGCTCGACGCTCACAAGCCAATTGTAGGATGGCGTCCGATGCAGCAGCTCGCCCAGACGATCTTCGACGCCAGCCCTTCGATCGCGGACGATCTCATCGAGGTCATCGATCAGTGGCGGGCGCTGATGCTCGCGCAGGAGGGGAAGGATGCGGAGTTGCACCCGGACAACATCGTGCATGACGCCGTTTTCCGCGACCGTTTAGAGCGAGTCGATCGCCTGCGCAAAGCGCTGACCGAGATCCGCTACTCCTCGGGGTAGAAAGTTTGGGTAGAAAGAACGCCCCAGCCGCTTGACTGAGGCGTTCTGTTCACAGCCAGCGCTTGTACTTGAAGAACCCGATCATCCCGATGATCACGCTCACCATCAGCCCGACGATCGCCCAGAAGGCAATACGGGTGTGCTCGCCCGGGAAGTTGACGTTCATCCCGTAGATCCCGGAGATGAGCGTCAGCGGGAGCAGGATCACCGAGAACACCGTCAGGATCCGTAAGACGTCGTTCTGGCGATGCGAGATCACGGACTCGTTCGTGCTCTCGAGCGCCTCCACGACTTCCTTGTAGTTGTCGAGCAGGTCCCAGATGCGCTCGGACGCATCGACGAGGTCGTCGAAGTAGAGCTCGAGCTCCTCGGGGAGGAAGCGCTCGATGTGTCGCTCGAGCAGTCGAAGTGCAGGGCGTTGCGGCTTGATGATCTTGCGGTAGGAGATGATCTCCTGCTTCACCTTGGAGATGTCGGTGACGATCTCCTCGGAGCGGCGATCCTCGATGTCGTCCTCGATCGAGTCGAGCTTGTAGGCGATCTTGTCGAGGATCGGGAAGCAGTAGTCGAAGAGGTCGTCCAGCACCTCGTAGAGGAGACGGCCCGATCCCTTGCTGAAGAGCTGCTCGCGGAAGCGCTCGTCCTCCTGGACGCGGTTGAAGAGCCGCGTGACCGGAAGCAGCTCGACATTGGAGATCGTGACGAGGTAGTCCGGGCCGAGGAAGAAGTCGAGCTCGCCGGCGTTCAGGCGCTGGACGTTCTTGTCGTACGCGGGGAAGTGGAGAACTCCGAAGAGATAGCCGTCGTCGACGTAGTCGTCGACCTTCGGCCGCTGGCGCTTCGACAGGACATCCTCGACGTCAAGCGGATGCCAGCCGAACCGCTCGCGCAAGGCGTTGACCGTCTCGGGATCGATCGGCGGGTCGAGGTGGATCCAGGTGAGGCCGTTGGCGCTGAGCTCAGCGACGCGTGGTTCCGGGCGCGGTGCGACCGCCTCGGCGAATCCGCGAGGCCTCGTCCTCCGGATGCGGGGGAGGCTGGGCATCGGTACTGAGCGGCTCGTCGGTCGTTGGCGCCATGTTCGCCATGGTACCCGGGACGCCTGCGAAGGAATCCACGTGGGGCGTGAGGTGGAGGTGTGCGGGGATCCGCCTTTCCAGCGCCAGCGCGTACACAGACGCAAGCAGGCAGATCGCCGCAGCGGCAGGCCAGAGCGCGAGTGGCTTGGTCTGCAGAACGAAGCCGCCGGCCGCGGGACCGATGAGCCAGCCGAGCTGCCACGAGAAGCTGGAGAACGCCATGTAGCGGCCGAGCAGCCGGGGTTCCGCGAGATCCACGACGAGCGGCGCATAGATGGCGCCGTGCAGGCACTCGCCCAGGGCGAACACCGCAACCGCGCCGCCGAAGACGACGGCGGCTTGGGTGCCGGTGAACCAGGTCCCGCCGACCAGCACTGCCATGAACGTGCCGGCCCAGACCACGCCCATCAAAGCGAGCCCGCGCATCCGGCTCTTGCCTTCGACGAGCTTCACGATCGGCAGCTGCCCGAGCGCGACGCCGCCAGCGAACACGAACCAGAGCACCCCGATCGCAGGTTCGCTCACATGCGCGGTGTTCTTCGCGAACGGCGGGAGCAGCTCGCTCATGACGGCAATCCCGGCGCCGATGAAGATGACGTTGAGGACGACGTAGCGAAGAAAGACGCTATTGCGCAACACATCGGCGTAACGGCCGGGCTCGTGGTGCGCCTCGCGGTGACGCGGCGCCGGAACGATCCGCAGCACGACCACGAAGACGAGAAACGTCGCGGCATTGAGCAGGAAGAGGAACGTGAACGTGCCCGGGTGCGCCGTGCGTGCGATGGCACCGGCGACGAGACCGCCGAGCGCGATTCCGAGGTTCATCGTCATTCGTTGCTGCGCGAAGGCGCTATGACGCCGCTCCTTCGGCGTGAGCGAGCTGAGGAGCGTGGACTGGCTCGGCCAGAACGACCCGCTGCCGAGACCGACGAGCGCGTTCAGCGCAAACGCCTGCCAAGGGTTGCGTATCAACGGAAAGAGCGCGAACGCGACGGCCATCACGATGAGCGCGCCGGTCAGGACTCGGCGAGGCCCAAGCCGGTCGGAGAGCGCACCACCGACGAATCCGGAGAGGAGCCCGGCGGCCGAGTTGGACGCGACAACGAGCCCCGCAACGCCAAGGGAGATCCCTCGCACGTTGTGGAGGTAGATGATCAGGAAGGGCCCGATCACGCCGTTCCCGAACATGTTCGCGAGCCCGCCCGCCTGAAGAATCCAAACGTCCCGCGGCAGCTGCGGGTTCAGACTGCGCAAGTACGCACGCACGCCAGCGCAGGCTATCGCGGCAGCACCGCCGCGAATGCCGGCTTCGCCGGCGTTCGCTCACAAAACGCTCTCCGCCAGGACCCGAGCCGAACGAAGTCATCATGGCGACGCGAAGCGTCGCCGGACTTCGTTCGGGAGTGCGCCTGGCAGGAATCGAACCTGCGACCTTGCGCTCCGGAGG
>DAITAW010000081.1:0-11622 GCA_036824055.1 Gaiellaceae bacterium
CGATCGGCAGGAAGGCGAGCGGGAGAGCGACTGCGAGGGAGAGCATCAGTCGCCCTGTAGGGATCCGAAACCCCGGTGGGCCCGACCGAAGCTCCGTCCGAGCGGCGGGACGATCAACTCGCCGATCTCGGCCAGCTGTCGCTCTTTGGCGGAAACGCGACAGGGATCGTGGAGGCGGGGCGGAGACGCTCTTCGTTCGGGTAAATGAGTTGCCCGTGGGTTTCAGTTGACGAGGCGCTCAGTGGGGAATGCTTGCGCAGGCAGGAGCATTTCTCATCAGGAGAACCGCAAGCGGCAGGCCAATCAGTCCCCGGCCGCGGCGGCCTTCCGCCGACGGTACTTCTCGACCATGTAGGCACCTGAAGCTACGGCGCCCCCGTCCACCGAGACCGTGATTCCGGTGATGAAGCCGGACTCAGGTGCCGCCAAAAAGAGCGCCGCATGAGCGATCTCTTCGACGGTTCCGAACCTGGCGATTGCTCCGTGCTGAGGCCGTTCCTGTAAGGCTTCGGCGCTCCAGACGCCCAACATCAATTCGGACTCGATGGGGCCAGGAGCAATCGCATTGACAGTAATCCCGTAGTCGGCCAGATCTAGGGCTGCGGCACGGGTGAGCCCGACGACGCCTGCCTTCGCGGCGCCATAGGCAGCAAGGTCGATTGGGCCGATGAGACCTGCTACCGACGCGACGTTTACGATCCGCCCGTAACTCCGCTTGGCCATCTCCCGCGCCCCCGCCTGAGTGCAATAGAACGTCCCTGACAGATTGACGTCCAGTTGGCGTTGCCAGTCGGTGGGGGTGATGTCGAGGAACGCCCCCCGCCTTTCGATGCCGGCGTTGTTGATCAGCACATCGAGCTGGCTGAGCTTCTCGACGACGTCAGCGACTGCGGCCTCGACTGCTTCGACGTCACTCACGTCCGCAACTGTGACGACGGCCCGACGGCCGAGAGCAACGATTTCGCGGGCGGTAGCGTCAGCGGTCTCTCGGTTGATGTCCACGATGGCGAGATCGGCTCCTTCTCGAGCGAACCGCAAGGCGATGGCCCTGCCGATGCCCTGACCGCTGCCGGTCACCATTGCAACCTGACCTTTGAGCACCATTTCGTCCTCCAATTCACGAACGCCGATACGGACCGATGCCTATCATCGTTGTCAGCGGACGGACGTGCGCGCCTTCGCGGAGTTGACGTCGAACGAGCCGGCGTGATATTTCGCGCGCGCGCGTGTAACCACAAGCCTCGGCCGCGTGCGCCGATGTCGCGTTTTGTTGGAATTGCGACACGAGTCGTTCGAGCGGTTGCGGTGGTGCTGCTCTCGTCGGGTTGCAATGGCCTCCGCGCCGATAGACCGCCGGCGGCTCCGCTCGTGATCCAGTCAACCCAACGACGAGTGCTTGACGGCCAGTGCCTATGGCCCGGCCGTGCGGTTGGTGAGCAGACGTAGCTCGAGCTCGTCGCGCAAAGGGATGCCGAAGTCGCCGACGCTCGCGATCTGGGGTTTCAAGCGTTGGCGTGAGTAGGCGACCGCTTCAGGGCGAAGCGCCGATAAGACGAAGCCGCGCCGCTGATAGAAGCGGAGTGCTTTCAGGTTGTCGTTCGTCGTGGACATAACGGGGTCAACGATAAGGAGTCGTCTGCGTCCGACTCGCCGCACAAATTGCCTAGCGTGGTTGGATGCGCAACCAGCCCAGGTACGTCGCCGATCCGCCGGGTCCCCTCGCTTGCACGGCGATCAAGCCTCCGGCTAGAGCGTGCCACGAAACACTGAGCTGAGGTCGCATGGTGATCATGCGCGACCCGACTCGAATGCTGATCGTAGTCGGTCTGAAGCGTAGATGGATCGACACGACCGACCCACGCCGTGCACTGATGACCGGCAGCTGCCGTTGCCGCGGCGGCAAGAAGTCGACGCAGGTCGTCCGCCAGCAATAGCCACCGTAGGCGAGCCATTTCGTCACCGAGCCAGCCTCCGCCCACGCCGCTGGTGGAGAGATCGGGACGCCGGCCACGCGCGGCGGCGGCGTGTGCGGCGGGCCGAGCAGGACGCTAGAGAGAAGGAGCGCGACCAGCACGGCTTCCGTTAGAGATGGGGAGCCGACCGCTTCGCGACGGCCGGCTCCCCATCAACCGATGACTAGGCCGAGTCCGGGCTAGGCGTTGCCCAGAAAAGAGAACAGCGGGTTCGCCCACAGGACGTAGGTGATGCGAGTCTCGCCGTTGGCGAGATGGTCGACGTAAACCGACTCAGACGGGTTCGCCCACCACGGCACTTCCGCCGCAGCCGCGCCCGCGGAGCTGGCAGCGCCGACCGTCGTCGACGAGTCGTTATGCCCCGTGCCCGTGCAGCTGTGTGTGATCCCGTTGGTCATGCTCGTCAGCGTGAGGCCGTTCGAACCGGGGTCGTAGATGCACAGCAGCTCGTCGTAGTCACCTGTGTTTGGCGCCGTGCTCGTGCTGCTGGTGGCGTTACTACCCGTATTGGAGAAGTAGTCCATGCACGTGTAGTAGGCCGCGCCGGAGGTGTCTTGGTGATCGAGACCCCAGGTATGGCCGATCTCCTGGCAGATCACATGCGCGCGCTCATTCGGATTGTCGTAGGTAGAGGTATTGAAGTAGGTGTCGTTCAGCTTGACCGTACCCTGCGTGATGTGCGAGCTGCCGCTGGCAAGCCAGATGCTCGCGACGCCGAGCCAGCCGGTATTGCCGTAGCTAGCGTCGCAGACCTCGTCGCGGCCCGAAGTCGGGCGGCACCTGCCCTTCGCCATCCCCGACACGATCATGTTCTTCGCGACGGTCGACTGGTTCCAAGCCGACGACGCTTGCGTCAGATAGGCCTGCCAGCCGGCACTCAAATTGTTTCCGACCTTGACCGTGAACGGATTCGACGTCCGCGCCCAGTGATAGCCGCCCCACGAGTGCGTCGCGAACGCAGACGAAGCCGTCAGCGCAGCCACAAGTGCGCCCAGCGCGAGCAGGCCGGTAAAGCGCTTCATACAGCCCCCTTTTGAAAGAAAGAAACGACCTCGGACCGCAGGGAGTGTGACCGGCACTGCGGTGAGTGTCAATAGCCACGAAACCATCGAGGCTGAGGCGATCCTGTCGACCAACGTGGACGGTGCCATTACTTGGTAGCGAATCGCTGTCGCCTTTCCGCCAAACCGCGACAACCAAGGCGTTGAAGCGGCGTTTTTCACAAACAGCAATTTCCGCGCCGCTCGAGGCCGGAGGAGCCGTGTGGGCGCAGGAGCGGGTCGCAGCCGGGGAGGATCGCGTGCGCCGAGAGCGCCGTGCTGCACGCCGGTCACGCCCTCGCGGTTCCGGCGCAGCCCACGCATCCCGCGCGCCCGAACACGGCCCACCCGTCTCGGCCATGCCCGCGCCGTCCACGCGCAAGCGCAAGTCGGGCGGGCGGATCCTGCGCCCGATCCTGCTGGACGAGAACTTCTGCGCTGTGGACGCAGGGGCGCAGGGCGGCATCGGCCCGGCGTGGTGGCTCGATGAGCGCGATGCTGCACGCGCCGCAGCTAACGATCCGTCAGTTCAGGCCCGGCAGACCGAGGAGGATCGTCAGGCCCGCATCGCGCGCCTGGGCTACGACCCGTGCATCCCCGGCGAGGCAGCCGCCTACCTCGCGCGCCGAGCCTGACCCGATGGTCGCGAAGAGCAATTAGAGGCTTGATGTGAAAATCGCCGGATAGGAGTCCGGCTCTCCCGCAGATGCCTAGAAGACCGTCGGCAGCTCCTGGACGCGAGTCAGAGCTTCTTCCAACGTCGAGGTTTGATAGATCTCGCACGTGTTCCACTGGCTGAGCCTTCCCTGGAACGTAAACTCCCGCACCTTGTCCGCGTCGTCCGCCTCGACGGCGACAACGACCATGTGGTTCGTCATCGGGACGTAGGTCGCCAGGACTTTGACGCCCAGCTTCTCAGCCAGGGCGGGCATCTCTTTGCCACCCTCGCTCGCGAGTGTCCGAATCGTCTCGTTGGATGCCGGACACAGGTTGGGCGGGTGCTGACCAATAACGAGGTACTGCATGGAAGCCTCCTTTTCGGCCTTGGGAAGAGGCTCGACTCTAACAGGGCGAGTTTCACAAAGAGCGCCTGCCGAGGTGATCACGCCGCTCGAGGCCGACGGCCGCAAGGCGTCTGATTCGGAGCGGGTGCTGCTTCGCCGTGGCCTCAGTGGCTGGCGCGTCGTTCGCGCGCAGTCGTTCCTGGAGCGATCAAGCCAGGCTCTGTCCTGGAGAGCGCTACGTCTTATCCACAACGTCTACGAAGAAATCTTGAGCTGGTCTCCCGGCTGCTCGAAGAGGTGCTCTGGCGCTGGTGAGTGCGATCCCGAGTTAGCCGCGTCGCGACTGACGAGCGCCTCGTAGGCAACGAGCCGGATGTCCTCGGCCGCTACCTCGATCCGCTCGATAACGTCGTCTTCCTCGACGGGCGCTCCGAATAACTCAAACCCGAACTCAACGAGCTGGGTCGCCGCCTCGCGACGCTCTCCAAGCGTGTGCGCTCCACGCAGCCGGCGCCGCGCATCGTCGAAGCGCCTCCAGCCGCTCCGGCCGTCGTAGTCCTCGACTCGCACTTGAAGAAGACGGTCGAGCAGCTCGTCGGCGCCTTCGAGTTCGAGTCCGTCGAAGCCGCCGCGCAGCTCAGTTCTGAGCTTCCGCGACCGCTCAGAAGCTCCGGCAGCGACGGCCGCCGTCGAGCGCTCGAGCGTAAGCTGGCTCGCGAGGTCTGTCGCGGCACGGCGGAGAAGCTCCCAGTCGATGACTGTCGGCCCCGGCGAGGCCCACAGAATCTCCGCCCTCGGCTCCATCCGCCGGCACGCGATCGCTCGGAAGATCTCGACTTCATCCGTTAGCGGTTCGCCCCATGATCCGTCGTCGAGACGGGGGTAGAAACGCCAGTAGGTGTCGGGCTCTAACCCCGCCATTCCGGTCGGCCCAGCGAGCGCGAGAAACGCGCCCTGACCGCGCTGCCACTCGTTCGGCAAACGTCTCACCGACGATACCCCCACGGGAATCTGCTGGACGCGCTCGGCACCTACTTCGGTCAGGAACGCCTCGAGCGGCTGGCGCATGTAGTCGGTGGAGCCAAGCGTCCAGGTGCGCTCGACCTCGTCGAGCACCGACGCATCGTCCGCGTACAGACGTCGGATCTGCTCGAGCGTTTGCACCTGCGTGTCCGCCGTAAGCGGCATGACTTGCTCGTCGCCGAGACCGAGTCCGTGAATCCTGCGAAATCGTTCATCCAAACGTGCAAGCAGTCCGATGTGCCGCTCGAGCCGTTCAGGCGGCAGAAAGCTGACGAGATAAACCGTCTTATGCGGCGACCCGATTCGGTCAATGCGCCCCGCACGCTGGACTGCGATCTGAGGGTTGAAGTGCAGATCGAAGTTGACGACCGTATCCGCGAGCTGAAGATTGTGCCCCTCGGCAAGAACATCCGTGGAAACGAGAATGTGTGGGGCCTCTTCGGCCCGCATGCGCGCCTCCGTTTCCCGAGCAGCAACGAGATCCGGGTCGAACCAGGAGGTGATCTCCGTCCGTTGTTCAGACGGAACACTGCCGTCCACGACAGCGACATGGAAGCCAGCCCCCTCCAGCTTTCGGTAGACGTAGCGCGCTGTGTCACGGAACTGCGTGAAGACAAGCACCCGCCGCGAGGCCAGACCTGGAGCACCCTTTCGCGAAGATCCGAGAGGACGCTCCAGCGCCTCGAGGAGGGCTGCGATCTTGCCGTCTTCTTCCTCGCTTGGGAGCTCCGCGAGCAGCTCGCGGATCAGCTCCCGGTCGCGCTCCACCGCTGCCTGGATCCTCGACAGGTCGTACTCCTCGGGATCCGGAAGCGGCGGCATCTCTCCGAGCGCCGCTTCCCAAGCAGCCTCAAGTTCTGCCCCATAGTCGTCAGGCTCTTCCGCCTCGTCCCTATCCGCTCCCGCTGCCTCATTGAGGAGTAGCCGCCGAACACGAAGGTCACCCTGGAGGTCAAGCAGCCGCGGGGGATCGAGCGCAAGCGCTTCCCCGAAACGCCGCTGTACCGCTTCGACCCGATTCAGGCTGCGCCTGATCGCGGCGAGCGAGGACTGGAAGCGGACAAGCAAACCCATCGCACACAAAGCAGCGAGAGATCCCGGCCGAAAGCCGAGATCATCGTCCTGCTCGTCAATCACGTTCCCCTCGTCATCGACGAGACGCTGCGCCTCGACGGTCTCAGGCTGCTCGCGCCGAAAGCGCTCGAGGTCATATGGCGCGAGCACGAGAGCTCGGAGAGTGCGCGCGAAGACGTCGAAGAGATCCTCAGCACCGCCATAAACGTGGTTGACGTGCACCGGCCGTCGCTCAGGAAGCTCGAGCGGCTCGATCACCAGGCCGGCCGCGCGCGCCTCATCCTGGGCACGCAGAATGTCGCTGCGACTCCGCCGGACAATCGAGCGATCGAGCACGGGAAACGGATCGGCTTGGCCCCTTTCCACCCGCTTCAAATAGCGCTCGTAGTCGGCGATCTCCGGCACCCACACAGAGCGGTTGCCCTTGGTGAGCACCCGGAGAAGATTGACCAGATCGGCCATTCCGGTATTTACCGGGGTCGCCGTAAGCAGAAGCACCCGCCGCTCATCGGCCCGCTCGCCGCCTGCAACGAGATCGGTCATCTTGCGGAACCAGACACCGCCCCCGCGCAGCCGGTGTGCCTCGTCGATCACCACAAGGTCAGCCCCGTGGTAGGGGCGAACGTCGAAATCGCTCCGAAGGCTCTGCGTCGTAAGTACATCACACGCCCACGACAAACCGTTTTCGTCCAGTACGCGTTTCCACATCCCCTGGAGCGAGGCGGGAATGACGAGCAGCACTGGCCTCCCGCGCCCGCGGCGTGGCTCCGCCTGCGCGTACAGATAGTGGTGGATCACCGCCATCGCCACATACGTCTTGCCAAGTCCGACCGCGTCGGCCAGCAGCGCGCCGCGCGCGCGGCCGTTGAGAAGTCGGATCAAGCGGAACGCAGCATCCTCCTGGAACCACTTGAGCGAGAAGCTCGCCTGTTCGAGTGAGCGCGGCCGGTCGATTCCGTACCGCTCGGCGAGGACCCGGATCATTAGCTCATATGGTGTGTACTCGTCGGAAACGAGCGGCGTGGCGCGCAGGAGAGCGATCAGTTCGTCGGTGTAATCGCGTGCGTCCTCCGAGCACCAGTAACCCTCGAACCACCCCTCGACCTCGGCGACAACGCTCCTGTCCTGCCGCCACCCGACCAGCTCGCGGTTGCGCGTAAGCCCGTTGCCGGTGAAGTTGGCACTCCCGATGCCGACCGACTTCTTGAGTAGGTACGCCTTGGCATGGAGGAAGCCGTCGCCATCCCACAGCCTCACAACAGATTCGCCGCGCTCACGCTGCCGTTCGAGGAATCCGACCAGGGCTGCGACGCCTTCTGCCTCATCGCGGGTCGCGAGTCGCGGCGGTTGCGTGTCGTCGGCGATCGCTCTCGCGACGAGCTCGGCGATGCGCGTTTCCTCGTGTCCCCGCTCAAGATTGGCGAGTTCGTAGTCCTTGCCCAGAAGGAGCCGGAAATCCTCGACCGTGCCGAGCGCTTGTCCGAGCGCTTGCCAGACCGATGGGGCAAAGTAGCCCGAGGCGACCCAGAGCCTGGCCGCGTCTTCAGCTATCTCCGCTGCGAGGCGGTGGGCGATCGTGACGCGCTGATTGTCCGTATACGAGAGCGAGAGCGCGTCGCGGATCTCCATCAGCGCACCACCCACAGGTCGGCTAGGCGATGAATCCCGTACAGCTCTCGTACATACGCGTCGAGTTCGGTCTCAACGTCGGCGAGCGGCTCGTCCTGTTCCCCGTGGTCAAGGGCGGCTTTCGCGGCCACGGCGCGTGCTCCAATCCCGGCGAGGCGCTCTGCCTGACTCTCATCCAGGATCGGAATGGGAATACGCCGCATATCTCCAATCTCGATCTGCATCAGCGACCCCAGGAACGTTCGTACGAGGAAGTCTGTGACTGGCGCGTTAAGAAGAGCAAGCAGTGCATGTACCGGCAGCCATGGGACCACGGGACGGATGAGCGGCGTCTTATGTCCGAAGATCCCTCCTTCTGGAACGAGACGCAGTCGCAGATAGCGCGCCGTGCTGTTCCACGTGATTCCACCCTGGCCCCACAAACGCTCGTTCTGAAGACGCGGCTTTCTGTACGACGCCTCTTGCCGAGCTCGGCGCCGAATGAGGTCTACGGCGGCATTCGACCAGTCGATTACAAGAGGGTTTTCGCGCCGCCAGCGAACGGCTCCGTCATCGCCAGAATCGTCTCCCTTTTCGAACGGAACGTAGTAGGGCCCCTCTGGGATTCCAGCTTGAACCTCATCGGGACTCAGCACTCGCGAAAGGACTTCCGAACGCGCAGCTGTCCGTAATAGCCCCATCTTTGGCCACCCGAGCTGCCGATCGGTGAACTCATCTGCAACATCAAGGAGAGCCTGGGACACGCCTCTCCCAGCATCTCGTCGCTCTCCGTAGAAGCGTGCCGGCTCTGGTCGCGCAAGCACCAACTCCTCGAAGCGCGCCCTGTTCGCAATCACTCTCTCAGCCTCCGCTGTGCCCTCGATCGCCGCAAGGAATCGTCGATCGTGGGCTGTCGCTAAACCCTGACCTCCTTCGATCACGAGGCCGAGGAGAACAAAGCGGTCTTCGCTAAGCCGGTCGTAGAAGCCAGCGCGATGCTGTTCCTCCTTCCAGCGCTCGAGAGTCCGCGTCTCCGAAAGGGTCTCCCAATCAGTTCCGCCGTTGACTGCAATGCGTCCGAGTTCGCTCCATGCAGCACATTCCTCGAAGCGGTCGAGCAGCGCGATAGCGGCGTCACTTGGTCGGAAGAGCGGTCGGTGAGGGAGTCGGAGATAGTGCGTCCGCTCGGCAGTCCACAGCTCTGAGCGGCCGACTTCGACGGGCGACCCCTCGAGGGAGGCCGGCCGAGATGCTCCCGTGAGTTCGCTTGGCTGACGGCCGTGGTTTTCGACGTACCGCATCGGGCGATCCCCGGGAGGCTCTTCAACCGCGACGACGACGCCCCCGCTCACAGCTTTGCCCTCGAAGCAGCGTGTACGCGCGATGGCTGAGATCCGTACGCGGCTGTCAGTGTCCGGCAGCAGAGCGCGGCGGAGTGGCGTCCCGTCCAGGCTCGTGAAGATGGAGTCGTTGAACACCATAGACACGATCCCGCCATCCCGAATGAGTTCGAATGCCCGGAATCCGAAATGGATCATGAGGTCGTATGTCCGCCCGTAGTGGCGGTCAAGATCGGCTCGATAGCTTGCATCGAAGCGCTGCGCAACCTCCTTTCGCCCGACGTACGGCGGGTTCATGATCGCGACGTGCCAGCCACCCTCGCGCGCGACGTCCGGTGCATGAAAGGCGGGAAGGAAGATTGGGAAGACGCGATCGCGTGAGTGGAACTGACGCTCGAGGTCGGGGATCTGTTCTTCGAGCGCAGCGTTTCCTTCTTCGCGGACATCGCGCGACCGTGCCTGCGATGTCTCGACAGCTCTCTCAGTGGCACGCGCAAAGATGCGCCCGACCAGGAGGTCCTCAGCTTCCGCCAGTTCTGACCGGAGCCGCTGCTTTTCGAGCGGGTCGAACGCCTCAAAATATTGCTCGCGCAGTGCGATGAGACGATCGGGGTTGTCGATATCGAAGCCCAGGGTGAGCGCGCCACCACGCGTCTGCTGTATCTCCACACCAGCGACGAAATCTCGGAGGGAATCGGCGGATACCGTCCGGTACTCGAGGTTCGGCAGCGGGTGCACCAAGCCAGACTCTTCTTCGACAAGGAGCGAAAGCCAGAGTCGGAGGCGACAGAGCTCGATTGCGGTCGGATTGATGTCGACGCCGAAGAGGGATCGCTCGATCGCGTTCAGCTTCCAGATCCACAAGTCCCGCGGAGCGGCGTCGCGCGCCGCGATGACGCGATGGCACAGACGGCGCAGGCGGATGAGCTCGCTCATCATCCCAAGCAGAAAGGCTCCCGATCCAACCGCCGGGTCGATCACGCGGATCCGCTCCGCCGCAGCGTCGACCCGGCGGGCGAGTTTTAGCGCAGCCTCGCTGCCCATCTCGCGCCCAACGGCGTCGAGCGCCTCGTCATCAAGGAGAAGTTGCCGGGCACGGGACTCGTCGATCCCAACTTCGCGCTCAAGAAATGGGACGAGCGCCTCGCGACACATGAACTGGACGACCGGCCGGGGGGTATAGACCGTCCCTTCCCTTCGGAGCACGTTCTCGGGGATCAGACTCTCGAAGATCTTTCCGAGCATCTCAGGGTCGACTGCGACCTCACTCTCGTCCGCTGCTTCCTCGGACACCGTGAATGTCCAGCGATTGAGGAAGCCGAGGAGACCCTCGTCGGTCGAGAGAACCTGGTCGGGAATCGGTAGTGAGACCTCTCCGTAATGCCGCTCGAAGAGGCCCCCGTTCAGAAATGGAAGTTCGGCACGCCGCCACTCCTCCGGCCGCTCGTCGAGCGGCTTTGCGAGCGCCTCGTAGAACAAGGGCTCGAGCACGCGTTGGTAGTAGGAGGCCCGCTCATCGCCCATGTGGAAGCGGCGCGTTAGCCAAGCACGGTCGCCCTCGAGCAGCTCCTTCCGCTGGAGGAAGTAACAGAAGAGAATTTGGGTAGCGATCCGGAGTGCCACGCGGTCCGCCCCGCCGGCACGCTCAAGACCACTGAGGACGGCCGCGTCGGCCTTGCCCGCGTCGTCAACTGCCTTGTGGAGGCGCTGGTAGTGCTGGGTAAGGCCCTCGAAGAAACGCCTAGTGACGCGCTCGGCGTCGAGCGCACGATCGATACGTTCGTGGGCCGCGGCGGGATCGCCACCGGCCCAGGCGAGCTCGGAAACAACCTCCGCGTCGTGGGCTGTCGGCCGCTCGACGTCGATCGTCAGCTTCGCGATCGAGACCGAGCCGCCACCTCCCTCGACTAGCCGCGGACGGACAACGACAAGCTCTCGCCATCCTTGTGAACCGTTGCGCACACCCAAGAGCGCGAGCGGGCGGTCGTGAAACTGCTCGACCAGCCGACGACCGAATGTCCTAAGCGACCGGGGAACATCGTCGAGTTCGACGATGAGCACGCCGTAGCCTCTTGACGGTGACCGGTTGCTATTCATGCGCACGGCCTGCCCGTCGAGTCCGACGGTCGACGCGTCGTACGGCAATGGGCTTGCGTCGTATCCGAGCAGCCGGAAAAGGGTGACCGCGTCCTCAGCCGAGCGGACGCCACGAAGATTCATCTGGTTAACCGGCGACATCGCTCGTATCAGACCACAGTGCTCGCATGCGTGGTGGTACCGCGGCCGCGACTGCCGCGCCGCGGGGCCGCCGGTGCCGAGCATGCCTTGCCGGGTCGTTCGGGAGTGGTGACGGGCCCAGCTTCGTGACGAGGAAGGAAACTGCTTGCTCAGGCATCTGCGCAGCTCGTCGCGCACGTACCGGTCGAATGTGTCACGCGACATCGAGAGCGACCTGGTCGTCGTCGGCCACAAAGGCCACTTCCTCGAGGACTACCTGCTCGGCTCGACCGCCGACCGGGTCGCGCACCACGCCGTCTGCCCGGTGATGATCGTCAAGTAG
>DAITAW010000082.1:0-11429 GCA_036824055.1 Gaiellaceae bacterium
GGCTTCGAGCCTTCGTAGCCCGAGATGATCCCGCGCCGCTCGAGCATGTCGATCAGCCGACCCGCTCTCGTGTAGCCGACGCGGAGACGCCGCTGCAGCAGTGAGACGGACGCGGTCTGGGTCTGGACGACGATGTCGATCGCCTTCTCGAGCAGCGGATCCTCGTCCGGGTCGAACTCGCCGTCATCACCGTCGACGTCCTCTGCGAACGGCTCCGGGAGCTCGAGCAGCGACTCGTCCAGCTCCTGCTCGCGCTGGTTGCCACATTGGCTGACGACGAGAGCGATCTCCTCCTCCGAGACGTATGCGCCCTGGACGCGTTGTAGCCGCGACGTTCCGAGCGGCTTGAACAGCATGTCGCCCTGCCCGAGCAGGCTCTCCGCACCCGCGGTGTCGAGTATGACGCGTGAATCCGTCTGAGAGGAGACGGCGAACGCGATGCGAGATGGGACGTTGGCCTTGATCATGCCCGTGATCACGTCGACGGACGGCCGTTGGGTCGCGAGGACGAGGTGGATGCCGACCGCACGGGACTTCTGGGCGAGGCGGATGACCGCGTCCTCGACGGTCTGCGGCGACGTCATCATCAGGTCTGCGAGCTCATCGATGACGACGAGCAGATACGGCAGAGACTGCTCGCCGCGCTGGCGGAGTGTCCTGTTCGCTTCAGCGAGATTCCGCGCGCGCAGGACGGAGAGCTTCTCGTAGCGTCGCTCCATCTCGGCGACGACGTTGGTGAGCGCTGCGGACGCCTGCTTCGGGCTCGACACGACCGGCGTCAACAGGTGCGGGATCGTCTCGTAGAACCCAAGCTCGATTCGCTTCGGGTCGATGAGAATCATCCGCACTTCGTCCGGCGTCGAGCGCAGTAGCACCGAGGTCAGCATCGTGTTGATGCAGCCCGACTTTCCCGAGCCCGTCGTGCCGGCGATGAGCAGGTGCGGCATCCGTGCGAGATCCGCCCAGACGGCAGTGCCGGAAATATCTTTTCCGAGCCACACGGCGAGCGGGCTGGCGGTTGCAGGGAGGTCGTCGAAGATGTCGCCGAGCGTGACGAGATTCGGCGAGAGGTTCGGGACCTCGACCCCGACTGCCTGCTTCCCCGGAATCGGCGCGAGGATCCGGATCTCCGTCGTCGCAAGCGCATAGGAGAGGTCGTCTTTCAGTGCAGCAACCTTCGAGACTTTCGTGCCCGGCGCGAGCTGCAACTCGTATCGGGTCACGCGTGGGCCGGAGATCTGGCCGCTGATCGTTGCCTCGATGCCGAAGTGCTTGAGCGTCTGGACGAGCGCGGCCGCCGTCCGTTGGGCAACATCCCCGGAAACCTCGTTGGCCGTCGACGAGCGGCGGAGAATGCCCCGGTCGGGAAGCTGATACTCCTCGTGTGTCTCGACGGTGCCGACGTCGAAGAGGCTTGGCTGATCCGGGCCTTCCATGGAGGTCGGTTCGATCAGGAGCGGAGCCGGCTGGGTGTCGCCGATCACGTCCGGAAAGTCGTGTACGACGTCCACCGGCGGCTCGAGCGCGCGCAGCGGGATCACCGGCGCGGGCTCCACATGTTCGAGCGGCCGGGCGCGCCGAGCACGCGTGTGTGCGCGCCGGACGGCGTGTCCCGAGCGCCGAACCAATGCACCGGCAGAGGCGCCCGAAAGGAGCAGCGACCCGATCACGAGTGCGAGGACGCCGATGATCGTGGTACCGGTCACCCCGACGAGGATCCCGAAGATCCCCTGCAGCCCCCGGCCGACTGCGCCCCCATGATTCGACCCGAGCGCTGCGAGGAGGCCGAAGCTCGTCACGGCCAAGCCGGTGCGGAACGGGCTCACGTCGACGAGTGCGCTGCGCGTAACCATCAGAGCACCGACGGCGACGAAGGCCACGGGGGCGACGTAGGCGGCGGCCCCGATGCAGGCGGTGAAGCCGGCGGCGATCCAGCCGCCGACCATGCCTCCACCCCAGCCGAGATAGAGCATCGACGCGAGAAACAGTCCCAGCGCGACGAGCCCGAGGCCGATCAGCTCGGGGTGCTGCTGGTTCTTCACCTTCCCCTTGCGCCGCTTCGTGCGGACGCGCGCGGGCAGGCGCGGCTTCAGCGTGCGCTTCTTGCGGCGTCGCGCCATATCCGCGACTTCGCCGTAGAGCCTCCGGCTCCTACGCGAAAGCTTCGCTTTCGCGTAGGGGGTGGGAACGCCGCTTCGCGGAGAACGTGCGCGGGCGGAGCCCGCGCACTCCTTTGTGCTCGCGCTTGGCGGTTGTTCCCTTCCGTCCGGGCGCGGGCGCTTCGCGTCCGCGCCCGCATCAGTTCGCCTCCGGCTAAGCCCGGCTTCGCCTGGTCTTAGCCTCCGGCCTTGGTCGCTCTGCAGGTCGAGCGCTCACTTTTCGGTTTTACCAGCCCGCGGGAGGAATGATGTACACGCGGGCAGCCAGGGGCCCGAAATTGTCCGAGAAGCCGGTGTCGTCGGCGCCGATCACCTGCCCGCCGCCCACCACCACGGGAGAGCGGCCGGAGATGCCGGCGACGGAGATCTTCGCCTGGACCGAGGCGCTGCTCGTGTTGATGGCGATCACGTACGTTGCTCCATTGAGCGTTCGGGTCGAGACGCGTACGGCACTTGCGTCAGAAGTCGTGGCGCCGACCGGAGTAAGCAATGCCTGGCTGAGTGACTTGATCTCGCGGTTCGTCCGGGCGATCTCCTCGCCGATCGTCGTCGACCAGTGGTTCGGGAAGTAGCCGAGTGCGCTCGCGCCGCCTGCGACTGCTAGCCATGCTTCTGCCCGCACCGTCGCCGGCGTCGGATCGAGTTGCTTGTTCTCGGCGCACTTCTGCTCCATCGGCGCGGCCTCGATCCACTGGAACGTCGGCTTGCCGCCCGACGAGGTGCCCAACTCGCGCTGCGCGTCCATGACGTCACCGAAGGCAGGGCGGCACCACACCTGCAGCGGGTAGAGATCGAAGCCGATGACGTCAGGGATCGACATCAGCGTCGGGTACATGCCTTTCCCCTGGGGAAGCGGAGTCGCGAGGCTGTAGAAGTGGTTCGTCAGCGTGAGGAAGCTGATGCGACCGGTCTGCGGCGGGGTGATGCTCTTCGCGAGATCCTGTCGCGTGACCGTGCTCTGGAGGAAAGCGTCCCACTCGTCCGGGTAGTACCAGCCGATCGACCCGCGTCCGTCAGCGGCGGCGGCGTCGTCCGCGTTGACGATCGAGTACGCGCGCCCATCGAGGCGCGTCGCGAGCGTGCCGTCGTTCGGGCTGCAGCCCTGGCCCATGAAGAGGTTGATCCCGTCGTTGATGTTGCTGTCGAATCCGTCGGAGCACTGGGACCACACCGCGGTGGGAAAGAACGCGCGGTTGTCGACGATGATCTGGCTGCCGTTCGTCGCGGCGACGCTGCGGTCGGGCATGGGCGCGGTCGTGATCGTCACGGTCGTGGTCTGGGCACGGTTCCATTCGTCGATCGCATGGAGATAGACCTGGTAGGTCGTGCCGAACTCCAGGCCGGTCAGGACGCTCTGGTGCTCGACAAGGCTGTCGGTGCTCGGTTGCTCCCAGATCGTCGGCGCGTCGAGGCCGTAGGCGGCCTGGGTCTGGGCCGGCACGTTGGTCTGCCAGGTGATTCGTGCGCTGGAGGAGTCGACGGAAACGACCTGAGCGTCCGAGATCGCAAGTGGTTCGAGCGGCGGCGGCGGCGATTCAGCGTACGAACGGTCCGGCTGCGGCACGACTTCGACCATAGACGGTGCGGGCTTGGCGGGCTTGGGTGCGGCGAGCGGAGCTGGTGCATCCGGCGTCTGCTTCGTCGGCACCCGCGTGAACGGCCGCACGCGGGGCGAGGCGGCGACCGGCGCAGCGGCGGCCGGCCGCTTGAGCCCGGGAACGCGAACGAGCTTCGGCGCCGGATAGCCGGAAGGCTGAGCGCCGGAAGCGGATGCAGCTGCCGGCGCATGGTGGGTTCGCTGGATCACCAGAGCGATCCAGATCCCGCCGAGCGCCGTCAGCGCAAGCATGAGCGTTCGCAGCCGCAATTCTCCACTGGATGGCATTACCAGGACGATTTCGGCCTGGAAAGCCCCCGTCTTTAATTCGGCTCATAGGCGGCACAAAGCATCCCGAAATAGGTGGATGCTTCGTAAGAGAGAAAGTCTCCTCGCCAGCCGTCCTCGAGCGCTCCGTGAAGCATCGCCAGCTGCCACCAGCTGTCGGCCTTGGCAGCCTCCACGAAGGCCGGATCGAGCTCGGTGAGACCGCCCAAGCGGTTCTCCTGAACGAGCCGAACGACGGCCTCGTCGTAGGCCGCCGCGGCCGGGTCGAAGCCGTATGGGCCCTCGGGGTCGTGAGCATGCCCATGATCGGCGCTCGCGATCAGGGCGATCCGCTTCGGCGACCCCTCGGCGGCCCGGGCGAGAGCTCGGCCCGCGCGAACGTGCTCCTCGATCGGACGGTCGCGTGCCGGGCTGACCACCACCGCCGGTACCTGCGATTCCGAGCGGCCGCCCATGAACCACAAGGGAATCAGCACCCCCCAGTCCATGGGCGCAGTTGCGGCTGCCGGATCGTTCGCTCCGAAGCTCGCCCCGACGACGGGAATGCCATGGTCGTGGAGCGCGACGATCGCCTGCGCCGCGAGCTCGACGTCCACGGGACACGAGAGCTTGACCTCGGGGGCATCGAACTCGGCCAGCGAGCCCGACAGCGTGCCCGCGAGAACGACGGCGAAGTGCCCTTCGACGTGCACGTTGTGCGGCGAGAGGACGATGGTTACCTCGGGCGCTGCGGCATCGAATCGTCGCCCGAGTTCGGCGAGTGCCTCGTGCGTTCTGTCCGCACCTGGTACCGGCGCCTCCGGCAGGGTGCCGTGCGGCGCGATCGCACCGAAGACGAGAGTCACTCGATCGAGTTGATGCGTTCGATCAGCAGCTCGAGAAACCTCTCCGAATCGACCTCGACTCCGACGTGCGCATTTGGCTCCCGGTCCGTCCTCTGCCAGAGATCGACGACCGTGCGGCCGCGGCAGAGCTCGGATTCGGTGTCGATCTCGACGTTGCGCTCGAGGGTTCCCACGAGCTTCGGATCGAGGACGAGCGCAACGGCGAGCGCGTCGTGGATCGGCGAGCCGTCGAAGTTGTAGATCGCACGGTGGAAGGTCCCATAGAAGCGGAGCAGCTCCGTGACCATCTCCCCCACCCGTCCGGCGAGCCGGCCGATGTGCGCCTGGGTGAAGAGCGCCTTGTGAGTGACGTCGAGGCCGACCATCGTCACGTCGATCCCGCTCGCGAAGACGCGCGCCGCCGCCTCTGGATCGCACCAGATGTTGAACTCGGCGGCCGGAGTCACGTTTCCCTCGGCGATCGCTCCTCCCATCAGGACGATCCGCTCGGGGCGCGCGTCGGGATGCAGTGCAAGCAGAAGTGCCACGTTGGTGAGCGGGCCGACCGCGATCAGCGTCACCGGATGTTTCGAGCTCCGGATCTTCTCGGCAAGGAAGTCGACCGCATGCTGCGGGACCGGCTTGCCTTGTGGTGGCGGGAGATCGGGCCCGTCGAGACCGGTCTCGCCGTGGACCTCGGCTGCGACGAACTGCTCACGCATGAGCGGTCGATCTGCACCGGCGGCGACGGGGACGTCGGCGCGTCCCGCGAACTCGAGCACGCGAATCGCATTCGCCGTTGTCTTGTCGAGCGTCTGGTTGCCGGCGACGGAAGTGACGCCGAGCAACTCCACCTCGGGCGATGCGATCGCGAGGAGCAGTGCGATCGCATCGTCGTGCCCGGGATCGCAGTCGATGAGGATCGGCGTCGGGCTCATAGGCCGAGTATCGCGTCTACTTCGTCCGCTGTCGGTAGTGACGGTTGCGCGCCGAACCGGGAGGCGGCGAGCGCTCCCGCGGCGCACGCGCGACCCAGCGCTTCGTCGGGGTCGCGGTCTTCGAGCAGGGAGACGGCGAGGCAGGCGGTGAACGCATCCCCGGCAGCAGTCCCATCGACGGCCACCACTTGCGGGGGACGGGCGCGCGCGATCTCTTTTCCGCGTTCGAGCAGGATGGCGCCCTCTTCACCGATCGTCACGGCCAGGAGCGGTTGGTCGCCGACGATCTCGGCTTCGTAGCTGTTCGCCACGACGAGGTCGGCCTCGACCGGCAGCGCACGCGCCGGTGCGGCGTTCACACACAGCCACTCGGCCTGGCCGCGGGCTTCCCGCACGGCCTCGTCCGGGATCTCGAGCTGGCAGAGGACGTTTCCATGCACCGTGAAACCGCCGACAAGAGCATTTGCGCCTGGGACGACGACGATGACGTTCTCACCGTCGTCGGCGACGAGGATGATCGCGACACCGGTGGGCGCGTCGACCTCGCGCACGTCGAGCCTGACTCGTGCTGCGCGGAGACCGGCGAGTGCGTCCCGGGCATATGGATCCGCACCGACACAGCCCACCATCCGGACGTCTGCATCGAGCCGGGCCGCGGCGACCGCCTGATTGGCGCCCTTCCCGCCGGGAACGCGCTCCAGCGTTGCTCCGCTCAGCGTCTCCCCGGGCCGGGGTAAAACCTCGACCCTGGTGACGAGGTCGAGGTTGATCGACCCGACAACCGTGAGGCTTAGGTCTGAGGCTCTCGCTTGCGAAGCCGACCAGAGAAGGCTGCGGCGGCTTTGCCGGCGCGGCCGTTTACGCAGCAAGCGCGCGCAGGTCGACCGCCGCGCGCTCGAGATTCTCGCGGAGGTCGAAGAGGCCGGCCCAGAGTGACGAGCGGTCGGGCACCGAGTCGATGCGGGCCATGTCGGCGAGGCCTTGCAACGCGCGCACGAGGACTGCGAGCTCGAGGTACGCCTGTGCAACGCGCGTCGCATTCACTCCGACGCCGGCGCGCCTCAAGACGGGCTCCCATTCGAGCAGCTCGCCTGCGCCCGGCCCGCCGTACCAGGAGCGGCCCTCTGCACGGTCGGACTCGAGCTCGAGCAAGTAGCGGTCGAGTGGATGTTCGAGCCCGGTCAGCGCGGTCTCGGCGCGATCGGCCGCGTGTCGCAGCGCTGCGTCGCGCGCACCAGCCGTGGACGGAAAGGCGTCGCCGCGTGCCCAGCGCTCGAGCAGCCGGCAGAACGCGAGAGCCGCCGCCTCGCAGGCTCCGAGCTGGCCGACGAGCCGGCGCGCGGTCGACCACTCCGCTGCGTGGTCCTCGAGCACGTCGGCCCAGCCGGGCTCTCTGGCGCGAATCGTCGACATGGGTGCCTAGACCTCTACCACGACCGGAAGGATCATCGGCCTGCGGTGGGTTCTGTCGTAGACGAGTTGTCCGAGCTCATCGTGCAAATGCTCCTGTAGAAGCTTGATCTCGACGATCTCGTTGCGCAAGAGGTCCTGCAAAACGCGGTCTGCCTCTTCCCGTAGTTCCTCGAGCAAGCCGCCGGAGCCGTCGCCGAAGCCGCGGGCGATCAGCTCGGTGGGGCCCGCAGTCCCGTCGTCCGAGGCGGCGACCGTCGCCACGACGATCAGGACGCCATCCTCGGACAGCCGTCGGCGGTCCCGCAACGCAACGTCGTGCACATCCCCCACTCCCAGACCGTCGACGAACGTCACGCCGGTCTTGACCTCGTCGACGATCCGCACGCCGTCGGGAGAGAGCTCGACGACCGTGCCGTTCTCGGCGAGGACGATGTTCGCGGCCGGCACTCCCGCCTCGCGTGCGAGCTGACCATGTGCAGCCAGCATGCGGAACTCACCGTGAATGGGCATCACAGCTTTGGGTCGGACGAGTGCCAAGAGCGTGCGCAGCTCCTCGGCGCAGGCGTGACCCGAGACGTGCACGGGCGCGATCTCCTGGTGCAACACCTCGGCGCCGGTCTTTGCCAACTGGTTGATCGTGTCGTGCACGCGAAGCTCGTTTCCGGGCACCGGCTTCGCCGAGATGATGACCGTGTCTCCGCGTTCGACGTGAATCGCCGGGTGATCGTTGTAGGCGATACGCGTGAGCGCGGAGAGAGGCTCTCCCTGGCTGCCTGTGCAGAGGATCAGCTGCTCGCGCGGCGGGATCTCCTCCAGCTCGGGGGGGCGCACGAGCACGCCCTCAGGCACGTCCATATAGCCGAGATTGCGCGCGATGTTCGTGTTCTTCCGCATCGAGCGGCCGACGATGCAGACCTTGCGACCCAGGTCGACGGCGACGTCGACGGCCTGCTGCATGCGGTGCACGTTCGATGCGAATGAGGCGACGAGAATGCGTCCCTCCCGGAGTGGAAAGATCTGCCGGAAGGCCTCGCCGACGATCCGCTCGGATTGCGTGAACCCGGGGCGCTCGGCGTTCGTCGAGTCGCCGAGTAGCAGGTCGACTCCCTGGTTGCCGAGCTCGGCGAGCTTGCCCACGTCGGTCTTGAGCCCGTCGACAGGCGTGTGGTCGAGCTTGTAGTCGCCCGTGTGCACGATCCGTCCGGCAGGCGTCTCGACCACGACGGCGACCGAGTCCGGGATGGAGTGCGCCATGCGGACGAACGAGATCCGGAATGGTCCGAGCTCGCGTGGCGGATCGTCCGGATGCACTTCACGCAGCTCGGCCGCGCGCAGCAGGCCGTGCTCGTCGAGCTTGGACTTGACCAGCCCGAGCGTCAGCCGCGTCGCCCAGACCTCGGGAATCGCCACCTCCCGCAGGAGGTACGGGAGCGAGCCGACGTGATCCTCGTGCCCGTGCGTGAGGATCACGGCCTTGATGGAATCGGCCCGCTCGCGGAGGTATGAGAAGTCAGGCAGGACGAGATCGACGCCGAGGTGCTCGTCCCGCGGAAACGCGAGGCCGGCGTCCACCACGACGATGGAGCCGTCGCACTCGTAGGCGGTCATGTTCTTCCCGACCTCGCCGAGGCCGCCAAGGGCGACAATCCTGCAGGTATCAGCCATCTGGGTTCCCAGTCTAAGCGGGACGATGGTTTTGACCGATAAGGGCTGCATGCGGCCATCTCGCTCGTCTCTGGTCACGATCGTGCTCGGCCTGGGCGTACTCGGAATCGCCCTCGTCAAGATCTGGGGGCACACGGGGCACACCGCCTTCGCGCTCTTCCTCGCAGCGGTCATCCTCGTCGAGCTCTTCGAGGAATCGGATGGCGAGCGTGCGCGCGAGCCCATGCAGTGGGACCGCTTCCGACTTGCCGCGGCCGTGCAGATCGCCGCGATCATCATGCTCGGCCCGTGGGCCGGCGCCATGGTCGCAGCTGCAGGTGTGCTCGCCGGCGGCATGTTCCGCGGCCGGCCGCTTCGCAGCATTGCCTTCGACGCGAGTGCGGGCGCGATCGCCGCCTGCCTGGGCGGGCTCGCCTTCGAGGTCGCCGGTGGCAGCGTCGGCAGGCTTCATCTCCTCCAGGACCTTGTCGCGCTCGCCGGCCTCGCGCTCGCCTATCTGACCGCGCGGGCGCTTCTGCTCGACGTCGTTCGCGGCCGCGAGGCGTTCGAGCCGCGACTCGTGGCCGGCTCGGGCGAGGTCGGTCTCGGCGCCACGATCGCGCTCCTCGCGATCGGTCATCCCTGGGACGTGACGGTGCTCGTGCCGCTGGCGCTCGCCGTGCAACAGGTGCAATTGCGCTTGAAGAGCCTGCAGCGCGAGACCCTCCGCGCGCTCGAGACCTTCGCCAACATCGTCGACGAACGCGACCCTTCCACCTATAGACACTCGCTCCGTGTCGCGGGCTATCTGGACGAGCTCGCGCGGGCATTGGAGCTTCCGTTCTCGGAGATCGACCGGCTCAGGTGGGCCGGGCGGCTGCACGACCTCGGCAAGGTCGCAGTCGACGCGTCGCTGCTTCGCAAGCGCGGACGGCTCGACGGAGCCGAATGGGCGGCGATGCGCAGGCACCCGCGGCTCTCAGCGCGCCTGCTGCAGCGTTTCGAGTTCGTCTCTGCTCAGGCACGCGCGGTCGAACTCCACCACGAGCGGATGGACGGCCACGGCTACTACGGCGTCGGCGGTGAGGAGCTGCCGCTCGCCTCGCACTTCCTCATCGTCGCCGACAGCTTCGACGCGATGACCACCGACCGCCCGTACCGCGAAGGGCTCACTCACGAGCTCGCGCTGCTGGAGATCGAGCGACACGTGGGAACGCAGTTCCATCCGACCGTCGCGAAGGCGTTCGTGGCAGTGCAGCGCGGAACCGACCCTGCCACCGTTCTGTCGGCGGAGGAACTGGCCGAGCTGCGCGGTGCCACTGCCCCGTACAGGATTGGTCTCTCGGGTCCGGGCGAACTGAAGGAACGACCGGAGCTCGTCGCGCTCGTCGGAGTCGTCGTAGCGCTCGCCGGCCTCGGTTTCGCTCAGGGCTGGCTCGCGGCTACCGGCGGCGGCATCGCGGTTGGCGGACTGGCGCTGCGTGCGATCGTCCGTCTGCGGGCCGAGCGAGCGGCGGCGGCCCTCCATCGCGCGCTCGACACCGGCGAGGAGCGCGAGCGCGTCTTCGTGCGACTGGCGGAGACCGTCGCGCGCGTCTGGAAGCACGATTGGATCGCGCTGACGTCCTGGGACGAGGACGGCCTCGGCGGCTCGATCGAGCAGGCGGTCGGGGACGACCCTCTGCCGGCTGCCGCGCTGACCGGCCTGCTCGTGCGCGAGGCTGAATCCGGTCGTGATGCGATCGTGGCCGCAGGAGCGGAGTTGGGGTGCAGCGGAGTCGTGGTCGCTCTGCCGTTGCGTCGCGACAACAGCGCGCTCGTGGGCTTCCTGGTCGTCGCGGCGCCGAAGCTCCCCCCGCGGCATGTCGAGTTGGCCCTGCTCGAGTCGCTCGACGAGATCGGGCTCGCCCTTGCGGATCGCCCGGAGCTAGACGGGCGCGCCGCTCAGGACGCCGAGCCGCTCGAGACAGTCGCGCACGAGCGCGACCTCGCCCTCGCTCGCCTGGACGAGCGGTAGACGGAGGCCGCCGACGTCATGGCCAAGAAGATTCAGCGCCGCCTTGATCGCAATGGGGTTGGTCTGGACCTGGAGCAGCTCGTACGCCGGTTGGAGCTCCTCGTGGATCTTGCGCGCCGCGTCCACGTCACCCTCGTGGAAGGACCGGATCATCCTCCTGACCTGAGGTCCAACGACGTGCGTGTGTACACAAACACCGCCGACGCCTCCGAGCTCGAGGAACGAAAAGATCAGAACGTCGTCTCCCGCGTAGAGGGTGAGGTCAGTCTCGCTGACGATGCGCCTGGCCTGGACGAGGTCGTCGTTCGCCTGCTTGACCGCACGGACGGTCGGGATCTCGGCCAGCTCGACGATGGTCTCCGGCTCGATGTTGACGACGACGCGCCCGGGAATGTTGTAGACGACGATCGGCCGGTCGCTGACGTCCGCGATCGCACGGAAGTGCTCGACGATTCCTCGGGCGGGGGGTTTGCTGTAGTACGGCGTGACGATGAGGAAGGCGTCTACACCGAGCTCGTGCGCTTCACGCGTCAGGTGGACGGAGTGAGC
>DAITAW010000014.1:0-43697 GCA_036824055.1 Gaiellaceae bacterium
CTGGTCGACCTGATCGTCGTGCCGTCTCTCGAGCGAAACCTGATCAACGCGAAGCTGTCGCAGCTCCGGGAGGCGGCGCCGTCGGTCGGCTCCCAGCTCCTGCTCAGCTCGAGCTTCACGCTCGACGACACCCTGCAGTCGGCTCAGCAGAGCTCGGACGCCCGGGTTGTCTACTACAAGCCGCTCAGTGCCTCCCCACCGAAGCTGAGGGTCTACGGCGATTCCAACACGCTGACGTCGACCGACGTCGAGAACGACGGGCTCGCCCTGCGGGCCTTCGCGGATGCTCGCGCCACGAGCGGGACGGTGACGACCGGCGGGGTGAGATATGCGGAGGCGGCCTATCCACTCATCGACGGCTCCGTCGTCCTGTTGCGCGCGTCGCTGCACGACTCACTCCGAAGCATCCAACTCGTTCGCAGTCGGCTCGTCGTCGCGGGGCTGATCGCTCTCGCCATGTCCCTCTTCGTCGGCTACGTGGCGGCATCCATCTTCGCGCGGCGGATCCGCCGGCTGGAGCGCGCCGCCGACCGGATTGCGAGCGGGGACTTCAGCCAGCCGGTGGTCGATCCGGGCCGCGACGAGCTCGCCCAGCTGGCCGCGGCGTTCGAGAGGATGAGGCAGCGGTTGGCCCAGCTCGAGCACGCCCGGCGGGAGTTCATAGCGAACGCGTCCCATGAGCTGCGGACGCCCCTCTTTTCCCTTGGCGGCTTCCTGGAGCTCATGACCGACGAGGAGCTCGACCCGGAGACGCAGGCCGAATTCATGGGAACGATGCGGGAGCAGGTCGAGCGGCTGACGAAGCTCGCGACCGAACTGCTCGATCTCTCGCGTCTCGACGCGGGGCGGCTCAGCGTCGAGCGCGAGCCCGTCGATCTCACCGCGGTCGCGGAGACGCTGGCGGAAGAGTTCCGCGCCGTCGCCCGCTCGACAGGGCATCACCTCTCGGTCCAAGCGGACCGTCCGACCGAGGGGATGGGAGACGAGGAGCGGGCAGTCCAGATCGGGCGAATCCTCGTCGAGAATGCGATCGTGCACACGCCGCCGGGGACGGCCGTGAGGCTCGCTGCCGACCGCCGGGACGGCTTGGCTCTCCTGACAGTCGAGGACGAGGGCCCCGGGATTCCGGCCGAGCACGCGGGGCAGATCTTCGACCGCTTCTATCGCATCGAGGGCTCCGTTGCGTCCGGTAGCGGTCTTGGGCTCGCGATCGCGCGGGAGCTGGCGGAGCTGATGGGCGGGTCGGTCGAGCTCGACGTGAAGGATGGGACCACGAGATTTGCCCTCGTCCTTCCGGCCATTTCGGAGGCGCTGTCGTTTTCACCGGAAAACGAACGCGTGGAAGAACCGTCGCTACAGTGAGCCGGATGCGGCTTCCGGCCCTTGCCGTCGTGGCAGTCGCCGCCGCCGTGTTGGGCGGCGGTGCCGCTTTGGGGATCGGCAAAGAGTCTGGCTGGCTCGACCAGGGCACGAAGACGGTCGTCGTGCGCGCGGCGGCCCCGCGTCCCGCGGCCTTGCCGGCCTCTGCGACCTCGAAGGTCGCCCCCTTGCCCGGCAACGTTTTTGATCCGGAGCGGATCTTCGCCGAGCGCTCGCCGGGGGTCGTCACGATCTTCGCGTATTTCGGCAATCCGAGCTCGTCCGTTACCGCCGTGTCGCAGGGATCCGGCTTCGTTATTTCCCCGAGCGGCTATGTCCTCACGAATTCGCACGTGATCACGAATGCCGGTGATGGGTCGACCGTTCGCGCCGCCGACCACGTTTTCGTCGAGTTCGCCGACGGCGATCGAACCGACGCGAAGGTCGTCGGCTGGGACCTTTATGACGACGTTGGCCTGCTCCGGCTTCAGCCGCACGGGCATTCGCTCACGCCGGTGCCGCTGGGAGAGTCGGCGGCAGTTGCTGTGGGCGAGCCGGTCGCGGCGATCGGGAGCCCGCTCGGGAGCGAGATCGGCGTCAACACGCTGACCGTCGGGGTCGTATCGGCGATCCATCGTTCCATCGACGCGATCACTGTCCGCAAGTACAGGGTCGTCGACGCGATCCAGACCGATGCACCGATCACGCACGGAAGCTCAGGTGGGCCTCTGCTCGACGCGCGCGGCCGTGTGATCGGCATCAATGCCCAGATCCGGAGCACGAACGGAACGGGCACCAACGACAGCGGCATCGGCTTCGCGATCCCGATCGACGCTGCGAAGCATTCGGTCGCGCAGTTGATCTCGAAGGGCAAGGTGACCTACGCGTACGTTGGCATCACGACCGAGGACCTGACGCCGTCCCTCGCGCGCGCGCTCCGGTACAAGGCCCAGCACGGCGCGCTGATCGAGAGCGTCAACGGAGGCAGCCCGGCGGAGCAAGCGGGGCTCCGCGGCGGGAATCGGGAGGCGTACGTGCTCGGGCGGACGCTCCAGACCGGCGGGGACGTGATCCTTGCGATCGACGGGAAGCCCATCAACGGCGCCGACGACGTCGTGCGGTTCGTCTCTTTCTCGCTGCGACCGAAGGATGTCGCCGTGTTCACGATCCTGAAGCCCGGGGGCCAGCGCAAGAAGGTTGCCGTCACGCTTGCCGAGCGGCGGCTCCCGACGGGTTAGAGCGGGTGCCGGCGGGGCATAAGCGCCTCGACAGGAGGCGGCAGGTCCGGCGCTCTCAGTAAAGTTTCACTAGTTGATTCTGCGTCTTTCTATGCAAGTCTTTTCACCATTCGATGACAACCACTGCTGAGGCCAATGCCGTGACGGTTCGGCTGACGATCCCTGCGCGAGCCGAGTACATCACCCTGTGCCGGCTCGCTCTCACCGGGATCGGCCGGCTGCGTGAGCTGTCTGACGAGCTGCTCGCGGACCTCAAGCTGGCGCTGACCGAGGCGGCGTCCAACTCGGTCCGGCACGCGTACGGTGAAAACCAGGACGTGGGTGTCGTCGAGATCGCGTACGAGCTCCATGCCGACCGGCTCGTCATCGAGGTCACCGACGACGGTGAGGGGTTCGATCCGACGGAAGCCGCGGGTCGTCCCGATGAGCTCTCGGAAGGTGGTCTCGGCATCGCGATCATCCGCGCGATCGCGGACCAGGTCGAGATCGGCCCCCAGCCCGGCGGCAAAGGATCGCGCCTCCGTTTCGAGAAAGCGTTTAGTTAGCCCGCTCGGGGCTGTATTCTCGCGACCGTTCGACCGTAGGAACGCGCCCAGACCATGCTCCAACTCGTCAACGCCGGACACAAGTCGCTCGCCGATTACGCGACGATCGCGACGCGTGGGCTCATGGACGAGATCAAGCGTCTGGCCGAGCCGCTCGAGGGAAAGCGCGTCGTGCACCTGTCGGCCACGGCGTTCGGCGGCGGCGTCGCGGAGATCAATTACACGCTGATCCCTTTGATGCAGGACGCCGGGCTCCAGACGGAGTGGCGGATCATCAAGGGCGCGGAAGAATTCTGGAACGTCACGAAGACGATCCACAATGCGCTCCAGGGGAATCCGCAAGGCCTCACCGAGGAACAGCGTGAGATCTTCGTGCGCTACCAGGAGTTGAACGCGCGCGAGTTCGAGGACGACTACGACTTCGTCATCGTCCACGACCCGCAGCCGGCCGGGATGATCGACTACTTCGAAGACTCGCGCGCGCACTGGATCTGGCGCGGGCACATCGACTTCTCGACACCGAACCGGGACGTCTTCGACTTCATCCTGCCTTCGATCCGGCGCTACGACGCCGCGATCTTCCACATGCGCGAGTACGTGCCGAAGGCGGAGGGGCTGCCACCCTGTTACATCTGGCCGCCGGCGATCGATCCGTTGGCGCCGAAGAACATGGCGCTATCACCCGAGGATGCGGCGTACATCGTCGACCAGTTCGGGATCGACGTCGAGCGCCCGCTGCTGACCCAGGTCTCGCGCTTCGACCCCTGGAAGGACCCGCTCGGAGTCATCGATGCGTATCGTCTCGTGAAGGAGGAGTTCGCCGACGTGCAGCTCGCACTGGTCGGCTCGATGGCGCACGACGACCCGGAAGGCTGGGATTTCTACAACCAGACGGTCGCCTACGCGGGCGGCGATCCGGACATCTACATCCTCTCCAACCTGAACAACGTCGGCTCGGTCGAGGTGAACGCGTTCCAGGTTCATTCCGCCGCGGTGATCCAGAAGTCGATCAAGGAAGGCTTCGGGCTCACGGTGACCGAGTCACTGTGGAAGACACGGCCGACGGTCGCCGGCCGGGTGGGTGGGATCATCACGCAGATCCAGGACGGCGAGACCGGCTGGCTCGTGGATTCGGCGACAGAGTGTGCGGAGGCGTGCATCGAGATCCTGCGTGACCCACAGGAGGCGCGGCAGCGCGCCCTGCGCGGGAAGGAGTACGTGCGGCGTCACTTCCTGACGCCGCGTTTGCTGCGCGACTGGCTCGTCCTCATGAACCGCTTGCTCGGCAACGACACGTCGGGCGCCGAGATTCCCGTCGTCGCCGCCGTCTGACCCTCTCGTGCGCCGCAAACTGATCGTCGTCTCGAACAGGGGCCCGGTGTCGTACGGACGCAGTCCCGACGGGACGCGCACCGCGAAGCGCGGCGGCGGCGGGCTCGTCACCGCCCTGCGCAGCCTCGTCCAGTACCACGACGTCACCTGGATCGCGAGCGCCATCACCGAGGAGGACCGGCTCGCCGCCGGTGAGACGCTCGACGAGACTGCGCGTGACGGGTCCCCGTACAAGCTCCGCCTCGTCGCGCATGACAGGCAGGCGTACGACTGGTACTACAACGTCGTTTCGAATCCGATGCTGTGGTTCATCCAGCACTCGCTCTGGGAGCTTCCGTACGCCCCGAAGATCGATGCGGCGTTTCACCGTGCCTGGGCCGAGGGCTATGTCACGGTCAACGAGAGCTTCGCGACTGCGGTCGACGCGGAGCTCGAGCGGACACCCGATGCCGCGGTGTTCTTCCACGACTACCACCTCTATCTCGCGCCGCGCATGGTGCGCGAGCGGAGGCCGCACGCGGCCCTGATGCACTTCGTGCACGTCCCGTGGCCACAGCCCGACTACTGGCGCATCCTGCCGAGGGATGCGAGGTGCGCCATCCACGATGGGCTGATGGCCAACGACGTCGTCGGCTTCCACACGGAGCGCTGGCGCACGAACTTCATCTACGGCGTCCGTGAGCTGCTCGGCGAAGACGCCGCGGCGAAGAGTGTCACCGCTCCGATCTCGGTGGACTCAGCGGAGTTCGCGGAGCTCGCGCAGAGCGAAGCGGTGCTGAGTGCGGAGCGGGAGATCGTCGCGAGCCGTCCGGAGAAGCTTGTCGTGCGAGTCGATCGGACCGATCCTTCGAAGAACATCGTGCGCGGCTTTCGCGCCTTCGAGCTTTATCTCGACGCGCATCCTGAAGCTCACCGGCGGGTCGGGATGCTCGCCCTCCTCGATCCGTCGCGGCAGGACATTCCCGAGTACGCGGAGTATCTCGGGGCCATCCAGCGCGAGGCGCGCCGCGTGAACGATCGCTTCCAGCAGAGCGGCTGGCGGCCGATCGACCTGGAGATCGCAGACGACTTCCCGAAGTCGGTCGCGGCCTACAAGCAGTTCGACGCTCTGCTCGTGAACGCGATCTTCGACGGGATGAATCTCGTCGCAAAAGAAGCGCCGCTCGTGAACGAGCTAGACGGTATCGTTGTCTTATCTGAAAACGCCGGCGCTCATGCCGAGCTGGGCGAGTGGGCGCTGACCGTCAACCCGTTCGACGTCCAGGGCCAGGCTGAAGCGATCGCGCGTGCCCTGTCGATGGACGCGGGCGAGCGCCACGCGCGGCTCGAAGCCATTCGCGCGCATGTGCGCGAGCACGATTTGAACCGGTGGACGGACACGCTGTTCGCCGCCCTCGATCGCGTGGCTGCACCGGCCCACGGTTAGGATCGAGTCCGGCATGGGCGAGTTGAGCCACGTCACCGAGGCGGGTGACGTCCGCATGGTCGACATCGGCGGCAAGCCGCTTTCACGACGACGGGCAGTGGCGCGCGGAGTCGTGCGGATGGCTCCGGAGACGCGGCGGCGATTGCGTGAGCTGCCGAAAGGCGACGCGTTGGCGACCGCACAGGTGGCCGGGATCATGGCCGCCAAGCGAACGAGCGAACTGATCCCGTTGTGCCATCCACTCCCGTTGTCCCTGATCGAGGTCTCGCTCGAGGTGGGTGCCGAGGGCGTCGAGATTCTGGCCGTTGTCGAGACGACTGCGCAGACAGGTGTCGAGATGGAAGCGTTGACGGCGGTCTCGATCGCGGCGTTGACCGTGTACGACATGGCGAAGGCGATCGACAGGGGGATGGCCGTGACTGACGTCACGCTGGTCGAGAAGACGAAAGAGCCCGCATGAAGGCTGCCGTCCTCACGATCTCCGACGGCGTTTCGGCAGGTGAGCGCGAGGATGAGAGCGGTGCGCTTCTCGTCGAGCTGCTGGAGGGCGAGAAGTACGAGGTCGAGCATCGCGTCGTTCCCGACGAGCGGCCGCAGATCGCGGCGGCTCTGCGGGCCCTGTCCACGGATGCGAGCGTGATCCTGACGACGGGAGGGACCGGAGTGTCGCCTCGCGACTTCACTCCGGAGGCGACCGAGTCGGTCATCGAGCGGAACGTGCCGGGCATTGCCGAGGCTCTTCGCGCCGACGCCATTCGGAAGACACCGCACGGGCTGCTCGGTCGCGGCCTCGCCGGCGTGCGCGGCCACACCTTGATCGTGAACCTCCCTGGATCGCCCGGCGGTTGCCGCGACGGCTTCGAGCTGATCAAGCCGGCGTTGCCGCACGCGGTCGACTTGATCGCCGGCGGCCGCTCCGAGCACCAGCAGACGTGACGTGACGACTGCAGCTGCGCTTCCGCGTCGTTTCGCGTCGCTCGTGAAGATCGAGCACACCGTCTTTGCGTTGCCGTTCGCCTACATCGGCGCGTTGCTCTGCGTCCGCCGCATCCCCTCCGGGCACGATCTCGTCTGGATCACGCTCGCGATGCTCGGGGCGCGCTCGCTTGCCATGGGACTGAACCGCGCGATCGACGCGGAGATCGATGCGCGCAATCCGCGCACTGCGGACCGCGAACTGCCGGCCGGGCGCCTGTCGCGGCTGCAGGTCATCCTGTTTTGCGCGCTCGCGCTTGCGCTGTACCTCGTCGCATGCTTCCAGCTCGCCCCGATCGTGCGGTGGCTGTGGCCGATTCCGCTCGTCGGTTTCGTCGTCTATCCGTACCTCAAGCGTTTCACATGGCTGAGCCACCTCTGGCTGGGGCTCGTCGACGGTCTTGCGCCGGTCGGCGCGTGGGTCGCGATCACCGGCCGGCTGCCGTGGGAAGCCTGGGCACTCGGCGGCGCGGTCGCGGTCTGGATCGCGGGCTTCGATCTGTTCTATTCGCTGTTCGATCGCGAGTTCGACGTCGAGCACGGGCTGCACTCGGTGGCGGTGCGCTTCGGCGTGGAGGGCGCGTTCTGGGGCGCGCGACTGCTCCACGTGTTGACGGTCGTGTTGCTCGCCGCGGTGGGTCTCGGGCTCCATCTCGGCTGGCTCTACTGGCTTGGGGTCGTGATAGTCGCGGCGCTCCTGGCGTACGAGCACTCGCTGGTGAGACCCGGGGACCTCAGGCGTCTCGACGCTGCCTTCTTCACCGTGAACGGCGTAATCAGCGTCGTGTTCTTCGCGTTCGTGCTGGCGGAAGCGGCGCTCTAGCCGAGCTCGAAGCGGCAAGCACTCCAGGGCCAGTCGTTGAGCTCCTCGCAGAGGCCGGCGCGGACGGGGTTCATCATGACGTAACGGCAGACGTGCTCGAGCTCTTCTTCGGCGAGCGACCTCGACCAGAAGCGGTCACCGAATAAATGTCCCCAACGCCCGTGCTTGCCGTTGAAACCCTGGGCGTAGTCACCGTTGAGGATCTGCATGCCGTCCGAAAGATTCTCGCGAGTCGCGTCGAGCACGAGGTGATAGTGGTTCGTCATCAGGCAGAACGCCTGGCAGGTCCACTCGTACTGGTTAACCACGAATGCGAGGAGGCTGAGGAAGTTCCGGCGGTCGTTGTCGTCATGGTAGATCGCGACCTTCGCGACGCCGCGAGAAGCAACGTGAAAAAGCCCATCCGGGAACACCGATCGTGGGATCCGCGGCATTGGCCGAACTTACGAGGCCCGGTGCCCGCGGTCAGGGCCGCTGCAGCCGGTAGTGGACGAAAAGTCACACTTTCGGCACGAACTCCATGTCCGGAGGAACCAGCCCCGGCCATGTCACTGGCTCCCATGTCTGGGACAGTCCCCGACGTGTGAAGCGTCGCCTCGTCCGGAAGGGACGCGGACGGTGCTGTGGTTCTCGCTGGGCACGACTACAGTGGCATGGTGATTCGGGCCCGGGGGGTGGAGAAGCGCTACGGCGACAAGCGCGTTCTGCGCGGCGTCGGGTTCGAGCTTGCCCGGGACGGGTTCCTGCTCGTCACGGGGCCGAACGGATCCGGGAAGACGACGCTGCTTCGGCTCTGCGCCGGACTTGCGATCCCTTCCGCAGGCGAGCTCGAAGTCACGCTCGAGCGTGGGCGCATCGGCTATCTCGCGCACGAGCCGCTCGTCTATCGCGAGCTGACCGCACTCGAGAACCTCGACCTCTACGGGCGGCTCTACCGGGTCGCGGAACGGCGGGAACGGATCGGAATGCTGCTCGAGCGCTTCGGGCTCTGGGACGCGCGGCACGATCGTGCCGACTCCTATTCGCGCGGAATGCTGCAACGGCTCGCGCTCTGTCGCACGCTTCTGCACGGCCCGGAGCTCCTCGTCCTCGACGAGCCCTACAGCGCACTGGATGACGAGGGCGCCGCGCTCCTCGACCGTGAGTTGGAGGAGCGTAGGCCGAGCTGTGCGTTCGTCGTTGCGACCCACGATCCCGCGCGCATCGACCGGCTCGCCACGTCGAAGCTCGCGCTCGCATGATGTATCTCGCGGACGTCGGGGCTCTGGCGCGCAAGGATCTGATCCTCGAGCTGCGCGCCCGCGACACGTTGCCGGCCATGTTGCTCTTCGTCCTCTCGACGCTCGTCGTGTTCCACTTCGTCCTTCCGGGCAACTCGTCCGAGCTCGCGGCGAAAGGGCTGCTCTGGGTCGCGATCGTCTTCACCGCACTCCTCGGTCTCTCCCGCGCGTTCGCCGCCGAGCGGGAACAAGGTGTCATCGACGGGCTCGTGCTGGCGCCGAGTGACCGCAGCGCGATCTGGCTGGGCAAGGCGCTGTCGGTTCTCGCCTTCCTCGTGCTTGCGGAACTCGTTGCGCTGCCCGCCTTCGCGCTCTTCTTTGGCGGAGTCGACCGCGCGATGATCGCCGGCATCGCTCTCGCCGATGTCGGTATAGCCGCGGTGGGGACGTTGCTCGCGGCAATGGCGGCCGCCAGCCGCGCCCGCGAGCTCCTCTTGCCTCTGCTCTTCCTGCCGCTCGCAATTCCGATCATCGTCGGCGGGGTCGGCGCCAGCGTCACCGGTAACCCCGGCCGGTACATCGGGTTCCTGGCCCTCTACGACGCGCTCTTTGCGATCATTTGCTGGGCTTCCTTTGAGTACGTGGTTACCGAATAACCGTCTGCCGGCGCTCGCCGCGCTCGCCTGCGCCCTGATCACCGCGTCGATCGCGCTGGTCTTCTTCTACGCACCCGTGGACGCGGACGGACTGAACCAGAAGATCTTCTACTTCCATGTCGGCATTGCTCTCACTGCGTATGCCTGTTTCGCGTGGGGTGGGTGGAAAGCGCTGCGCGTGCTGTGGAAGCGAGACGAGAAAGCCGACCTCGAGAGTTACGTCGCGATTCATCAAGGCGTGATCTTCGGTGCGCTCACGCTCGTGACCGGCTCGATCTGGGCCCGCTACCGCTGGGGCCATTGGTGGGAATGGCACGAAGACCAGCTCGTTCTCTTTCTCGTGCTGTTCCTCTTCTACGCCGCGTATTTCATGCTCCGCTTCTCGGTTCCAGCCGGACCGCGGCGCGCCAATCTCAGCGCCGTCTACGCGCTCTTCGGTGTTGCGCTCGTGCCGGTCAGCATTCTCGCGATTCGGCTGTCCCAACGCTTCATCCATCCCGTGGCGTTCGACAGACACGGCCCCGACATGGCCGGGTCGCAGTTCTTCACGTTCTGCGTCTCGTGGGCTGCAATGCTCGTTCTCGCCGCGACGCTGTACCACGTCGAGCTCACCGGCAAGCGAATCGACGTGCGCCTGCGCGAGCTGCGCGAGGCCCTGCGATGAGCACCGAGGAGAAGTACGTCGCTGCCGCGTACCTCGTCATCTTCGCCGTGGTGCTCGTCTACGTCGTGATCATCGCCCTGAAGTTGCAACGCCTCGAGCGCGAGCTGAGTGAGCTCACGGAGCTGGCGCGGGTGAAACAGGAGGAAAGGCGGGCGGTCGCAGTTGGCTGAGCTGCTCTTCTGGCCAGCGCTGCTCGCCTACGGCGAGGCTGCCGTCGCGTACCTGAATGACGCGCGCCATCCCGGTCTGGCCGGACGGCTCGCGACCTGGGGCGTCCGGGTGGGATGGCTCGTCCAGACGGCCCTGCTCGGGGTGCAGGCTGCGCGAGCGAACGGCTTTCCCTGGTCGACGTGGGGAGGCTCGCTCAACCTCTTCGTCTGGCTCGTCGTCGGGGCGTACCTGATCTGGGGCTGCCAGCCGCGCTACCGCCTCCTCGGGCTTGCGGTGCTCCCGCTTGCCGTCGTGCTCTTCATCGTCGCCCGCATCGGCGGGGGGACGGGCGTCGGCGCGCGCAGCCACTATTCGAACCTGTTCCTCGTGTTGCACGTCGGCCTCGTGCTCGCGGCGTTCGCGGGGTTCACGCTCGCCGCTGGTCTGTCGGCGCTGTACCTCTGGCAGGAACGGCGACTCAAGCGCCGTGAGAGCTCGATCCTGCGCCTGCGCGCACCTGCCCTTTCACGATTGGACGAGGTGGCGGCGCGCACGATCGCGATTGCCCTGCCCGCGCTCACGCTCGGGATCGCCGTCGGTATCGCACGGCTGCGCGATCGCGGCGGCGGCTTCGACGCGCTGATGGCCGTCACCGTCGTCACGTGGAGCGTTTACACCACCTATCTCGCATTGCGACACTTCGCCGGCTGGCGCGGCCGCCGGGCTGCATACCTCGTCCTCGCAGGGTTTGTCCTCGTCGTGGTCGTTCGCCTCGGTCTGCCCGTGACCCACTTCTCGACATGAGCATCGTCCTCGTCGGCGTCTCGCATCACCAGGCACCCGTCGAGCTGCGCGAGCGCGCGTCCCTCGATCGGCAGCGCGCGGCAGAGCTCGCGCAAACTCTTGCAGGTGGTCAGAGCGAGGCCGTGTGCCTGTCGACGTGCAACCGCACGGAGCTCTACCTGGCGGACGAGTCCGCGGACGCTGCCGAAGCGAAGGCGGAGGCCGCGCTGCTCGCCCTCGAGTCCGAGCTCGGACCGGCTCTCTACCGGCTGCGCGACGAAGAGGCGGCGCTCCACCTCTTCCGCGTTGCGGCGGGGCTCGACTCGATGATCCCCGGCGAGGGAGAGATCCTGGGGCAGGTACGCATCGCGCACGAGGCCGGCGCAACGGGACCATTGCTCGATCGCCTCTTCCGACAGGCCGTGCAGGCGGGCCGGAAGGCGCGCACGCAGACCGCCATCGGAGAGAGCCCGGCCTCGGTGTCGTCGGCAGCAGCCGCGCTCGCGGAGCAGGTGTTCGGCGATCTGAAGGGACGCGGCGTCCTCGTCATCGGCGCCGGCAAGGTCAGCGAGCTGGCGATCCGGAACCTCGTTTCGCGCGGCGCGACCATCGTGTCCGTCGCGAACCGCACCGGGCAGCGCGCAGAAGAGCTCACGGAGCGCTTCGGCGGGGATGCGCTGCCGCTCGAACGCATCGAGGAAGAGCTCGTACGTGCGGATGTCGTGCTGTCGTCGACGAGCGCCCCGGGCTGGATTCTGACGCGCGAGCAAGTGGAGCGGGCACTACCCGCGCGCAAAGGTCGCCAGCTCTTCCTGATCGATCTCGCAGTGCCGCGCGATCTCGATCCCGCCATCCACGAGCTCGAGGGCTGCTTCCTGTACGACATCGACGACCTCGAAGCCGTCGTGGCCGAGACGTTGGCCGGACGGCGTCGCGAAGCCGAGCGTGCAGAGACCATCGTCGCCGAAGAAGCGGATCGCTTTCGCGCCTGGCAGGCGTCGCTCGACGTCGTTCCGGCGATAACGTCACTGCGCGCCCGGGCGGAGCAGATTCGCGACGCCGAGTTGAGGCGCGCCAAGCTGAACGATGCCGAGCGCCGCGCCGCGGAGTCCGTGACGGCCGCCGTTCTGAACAAACTCCTGCATCTCCCGACAATCCGAATGAAACAGGCCGCCGCGGCGGCCGATGGGGTGATTTATGCTGATGCGGTGCGTCACCTTTTCGGTCTCGAGGACGAGCGCTGAAGTCCGCGAACCTGATTGGGCGGCCGCTTCCCGTGCAGGCGCCGACCGCCTTCGTACGCGTACGGAGGCGCAGGCCGTGCGGGCAGGCACGGGTCAAGCGCACCTGGTGCCGTGCTGATCCGCGTCGGTTCCCGCGGCAGTAGGCTCGCGCTCACGCAGGCCGAGCTCGCGTCGGCCCGCCTGCGCGGGCCCGGTATCGAGATTGCGCTCGTTCCCATCACGACCGCCGGCGATCGCGACCGCACTCGCCCCTTCGGCGAGATCGGAGCGCGCGGCGTCTTCGTCAAGGAGCTGGAGGAGGCATTGCTCGACGGACGCATCGACGTTGCCGTCCATTCCGCGAAGGACATGACCTCCACCGACACGGAGGGCCTCGTGGTCGGGGCATACCTTGAGCGCGAGGATCCTCGTGACGCGCTCTGCGGCCTATCGGAGCTGCGCCCCGGAGCAAGGGTGGGGACAGCTTCCGTCCGGCGAAGAGCGCAGCTGCTCGCCCTCGAGCCGACGCTGTCGATCGAGCCTTTGCGCGGCAACATCGACACGCGGCTACGGAAGCGCGGCGAGCGTGGGCTCGATGCGATCGTTCTGGCGGCCTGCGGTCTCGATCGCCTCGGGCTCGAAGGTGAGATCGGCCGCCGCTTCGACCCGGAAGAGATCGTCCCGGAGGCAGGACAGGGCGCGCTCGCGCTGCAGGTGCGGGCGGGCGAGGAACACCTCGTCGGGGCAACCGACCACGGCGAAACGCGGCGGCGGGTCGAGTCCGAGCGCGCGTGCGTCGCCGTGATCGGGGGCGGCTGTCTCGCGCCCATCGCCGCCTATCACGACGGCGTGCATCTCACCGCGCTCGTCGCAGCCGACGACGGCAGCTGGATCGAGCGCCGAAGCGGCGAGGAGCCCGGGGAGGTCGCAGCCGCGCTGATGCCGTTCGTCTCGACCTGACATGCGCGTGATCGTCACGCGGCCGCGCGCGCAGGCGGAGCCATTGCTCACCGCAGTGCTCGCAGAGGGATTCGAGGCGGTTGCCTGCCCGGTGATCGACACCGAGTCGATCGGCGACGGCCCGATCGAGGTGTCCGGCTATGACTGGGTGATCGTCACCAGCGTCAACGGCGCCGCAGAGCTCGCGGCCCGGCAGCTCGGTGAGCTGCCGCGTGTCGCGGCAGTCGGAGAGACGACGGCCGCGGCTCTGACCGCGCATGGAATCGCGGTCGACTTCGTGCCGTCCCTGGCCTCGCAGGAGGGCCTGCTGGCCGAGCTCCCGCGCCCGGTAGGCCGTGCGCTCTTCGTGGGCGCCGAGCGCGCTCGCCGGCTCCTCGTCGATGAGCTGCCGGCCGACTTCCGCGCCGTCTACCGCACCGTGGAGCTGGAGCCGGCTCTTCCCGACGGCGACCTCGTCCTGCTCGCTTCGCCCTCCGCGGCGCATGCCTGGGCGAAGCTCGGCTCGGCGGTCCCCGCGATCACGATCGGACCGCAGACGTCGGCGGCCGCGCTCGCCGCGGGGTTGACGGTCGTGGCGGAAGCGGACACCCCGGATGTCCCGGGCCTCGTAGACTCCGCCGCGCGGTGGCGCGCTTCATCACGTTCCTGACGGACTTCGGGCTGCAGGACGACTTCGTGGGCACCTGTCACGGTGTGATCAAGCGGATCGCGCCGGAGGTCGAAGTCATCGACATCACCCACGGCATCGCGCCGCAGGCCGTTCTGCAGGGAGCGCTGACGTTGGCGAACACGCTGCCCTTCATGCCTGAGGGTGTGCACCTCGCTGTGGTCGATCCTGGGGTCGGTGGCGCACGGCGTGCGCTCGCGCTTCGCGACGGTCATGGCCGCATCTACGTCGGGCCGGACAACGGGCTGCTCATTCCCGCCGCGGAGAAGCTGGGTGGGATCACCGATGCGCACGAGCTTGCCAATCCCGCCTACGCGCTCGAGTCCGTCTCGCGCACGTTCCACGGCCGTGACCTCTTCGCACCTGCAGCCGCGCATCTCGCACTCGGCGTTCCACTCAGCGAGCTCGGGCCGCCGATCGATCCCGACGCCTTGGCTCGGCTCGACATCCCGCGGCCGGACGTCGGCTCGACGCGAATCCACTCGACGGTCATCTCGATCGACCGGTTCGGGAACATCGGCCTCAACGTCGACCGCTCGCACCTCGACGAGGCGGGTGTCGTGCCGGGGACACGTGTCGAGCTGCAGGCCGGAACCGAGCGCTATTACGCGGTTGCGGCGCGCACCTTCGCCGACGCGCGGCCGGGCGACATCATCCTCTACGAGGACGCCTACCGGAACATCTCGATCGCGATCAGCGGCGGCAATGCAGCGGCGATGTTCGGGATCAACGAAGGACAAGACGTTCGCATCCACCTGGACGTGTTTTGAATCGCAACGAGCTCGGACGCAAATTCGCGCGCCTGTCGACGAATGCAGTCCTGCGCAACCCGCGGCTCTGGCGCGTCTTTCGTCCGCTCGTACGCAAGCAGTTCGACACGATCGCGGGAGAGTGGGACACGATGCGCGACCCCACGCATCTCGCACCGTATGAGGCAGCGCTGGCGAAGGTCGACCCGGCGCCGGCCCGAGCGCTCGATCTCGGCACGGGCACGGGTCAAGGCGCGTTCGCACTCGCACGCCGCTTTCCGAGTGCGGAGATCGTCGGAGTCGATCTCGCAGAGGCAATGCTGGCGGAAGCCAGACGAAAGACACCGGTGGAGCTCGCGGACCGCGTCCGCTTCGAGAGTGGCGACGCGTCCGCCTTGTCATTCCCGGACGCGGCGTTCGGCCTGGTCGCGCACGCGAACATGATCCCCTTCTTCGACGAGCTCGACCGCGTGCTCGCGCCCGGCGGTCAGGCCGTGTTCGCGTTCTCGCTCGGCCCGTCGACGCCGATCTACGTGACGCCCGAGCGGCTCCGGAGCGAGCTCGAGCGCCGTGGTTTCACGGAGTTTGCGGAGTTCGCCGCGGGCAAGGGCACAGCGTTGCTTGCCCGCAAAGGGCACCGCATCTAAGCTCCAGGGCACAAGGTCGTTCGCGGCGCGGTATCACCGGTCCGGACGGCCTTCCTTTTTGGAGATACCGCGTCTAGTTGCGCTCGAGGACGACGTTGAAGCCGCGTGTCTTGGCCTCGGCGACGAATGCATTGGCCTCGCGCTGATCCTCGAACCCCGCCAGGTAAGCCTCGAACCCGCCACAAGGGTCACTGCGCAGCTTGACGCCCGGAAAGCCTGCGGCAGCGGCACTGTCCACGATCGCAGTCGCGCTGGGCCGGTCACGACCGTGGCCGAAGATGGCCTCGAGCCGGCCTAGCGGCTTCGCCTGGATGCATTCGAGCGTGACGGCGAAGCCTTCGCGCCGAGCCTCGCTCTGGAGGTCGACGCCCACGTCGAAGGTATCGATGCCGCGAACCACGACCCGGAAGCCGTCGCAGCCCTCGATGATGTTCGCGTTCACGAACCCGCGACCGGTGACCTGGCCGCGGAATGCCAGCGCCTGCTGGTGTGTCTTTCTGCGCCCGAAAACCGCCTCCAGCCCGCTGATGAACTCGAGACGTCCACAAGCCTGTTGAGCCGAAGCGAGGCCGGGCGCCGGGCGTGAGAGCCCGAGAGACGGCACGGAGCCCGCAAGTCCGCAGGCAAGGCAAGCCAACACCAGAAAACGTCCGCCCCTCACGGCGACAGTCGTACCAGACCCCCAGGAAGGCGAAGGGAGTCTTAACGAATCCTTTAGATCCGGCCAGGACACATCCGCCGCCACGGCGGGCTGTGCCCGTCGTGGCCGCTCACGCGCCGGATCGAAACGAGAAACCCGACGAAGTCATCATGGTCGGCGCGAAAGCGCCGGCCGGACTTCGTCGGGTGATGGCGAGGGCCGGAATCGAACCGGCGACACCACGGTTTTCAGCCGTGTGCTCTACCAACTGAGCTACCTCGCCCGGCGGGCCGCAGTCTAGCCGCCGCTAGATCACCGCTTTGGCGGCAGCGAGCCTTTCCACGAGGACGTCGACGAACTCGTCCTTCATCAGGACCGCGTCCGCTCCGGCCTCCGTGACCGCGTCGTGCAGCGCGCGGTGCTTGTCGGCGGTGAGCGCGATCACGCACATGCTGGGATGGTCGCGCCGCAGCCGCGCGACGGCGGACACGCCGTCGAGTTGCGGCATGTGCAAGTCGATGACGACCGCGTCGGGCGACAGCTCTTCCGCAAGCTCGATCGCGGCGAGGCCGTCCAGGGCGGTGCCGACGACCGCGAGTTGGGGCTGACGTTCGATCAGCGGCGAAAGCGCCTCGAGAAACGGTGCATCGTCGTCGGCGAGGAGAACCCGGATCGTGCCTGCCGCATCGGCCTCCCGCATCGGTTCGCAAGTTAGCCTTGTTGCTCATGTCTTTGCAACCACTTCGACGCAAAGTCGCCGTCATCGGCGCGAACCTCGACCTGGGAGCCGGGCGCCGCGGTGTTGACATGGGTCCTTCCGCGATCCGCTATGCGGGGCTGGCGGCGCGTCTCGACGAGCTGGGATACGAGTACGTGGACCTGGGGAACGTCGAGACAGCGGTGCCCGAGGCAACGGAGGCCGGTGACGAGCACGCTCGCTTCCTGTCCCAGATCAAGGAGACGTCGCAGCGGATCGCGCAGCTCGTCTCCCGCGCGGCGGCAGACGATTTCGTTCCGATCGTTCTGGGTGGTGACCACTCGGTCGCCCTGGGAACCCTGGCGGGCCTGAGTGAGGTCCGCGGCCCGGGCGGCGCCATCTGGATCGATGCGCACGGCGATCTGAACAGTCCCGAGACGAGTCCGAGCGGCAACGTGCACGGAATGGTCCTCGCCGCTGCGCTCGGTCTCGCCGGAGATCGCTTCCGCGGCGAGGGTTGGGGTCTGCCCGCGCTCGAGCCTGGACGGGTCGCTCTCGTCGGAGTGCGCTCGTTGGACGACGGTGAGCGCGAGCTGCTGCGGGACCAGGACGTGAAGGTGTTCACGATGAGCGATCTCGATCGCCTCGGCGTCGAGCGCTCGGTCCGCGAGGCGCTCGCACACGTGGCCGGGCCGGGTTTCGTCCACGTGAGCCTCGACATGGACGCGATCGATCCCGATGTCGCGCCCGGAGTCGGGACGCCGGTGCGCGGCGGACTGTCCTATCGGGAGGCGCACCTCGCCATGGAGCTCGTGGCGGAATCAGGCCTCGCGACGTCGCTCGACGTCGTGGAGGTGAATCCCGTGCTCGACCGAGAGAATCAGACCGGGAAGCTCGCAGTCGAGCTCATTGCAAGCGCGTTGGGCGCCCGAATTTTGTAGGGCTCGTGACGGCGGTTGACCTAAAGCGTGCGTTGAACGGCCGTACGGGCGAAGCCCGCACGGCCTTTAAGCGGCGCCGCCGAGTCGACGCCTAGGAGCCAGGATTCTCTAAGAACCGCTCGACCGCGTCCGCGGTTTCGTCGTACGCGTCCCAGTAGACCATGTGACCTCCGGGAACCTCGATCACCTCGATCAGGTCGCCGAGCGCCGTTCGGTACGCGTCGATCTGATCCGCGCGCACGAGTCCGAACTCGCCGGCGTGAACGAGCAAGGTAGGAACGCGCAGTGTCTCCGGTGCCGGCGGCGGCGTCGTGAGCTCGCCGTACATCGACACGACTGCGCTCTGGCAGTAGCGGAAGCGGTAGCGGCCGTCGCGGTGCTCAACCAGGTGCTCGCGCATCTCCTCTTCCAGATGGGTGCGTTGCGTCGGCACTCCGGTCACGAGGCGTTCCGCGATTGCGTCTTCCGCCGAGTCGAAGGAGCGGTCAGCCCGCTCGCGCTCGGCGAAGTCGAAGCCGACGTGCGGAAGAAGCTGAATCGCCGGGTCGAGCAGCGCGGCTCGCTCGATCCGGTCCGGTGCGAGGACGGCCAGCTCGAGGACGAGCCGGCCGCCGAACGAATGGCCGACCCATTGCGCCCGGCTCACTCCGGCCGCGTCGAGCGTCTCGAGCACGTCGTGCGCGTGTGTGGCGAACGTCCACGGAGGTTCCCAGCCTGAATTCCCGTGCCCGCGCAGATCCGGAGCGAGCACACGGAACTGCTGTGCGAGCCGCTCCTCGGCGAGCCGGCGAAAGCGGCGGCCGTGCGCGTTGACGCCGTGAAGACAGACCACCGGGGGCGCAGCCGAGTCGCCCCACTCGTGCAGATTCAGCTCCATCAGCGTTCCTGTGCGAGCGCGGCGACGACGTCGCCCGGATCCCCGCGGTACACGACGTCTGCGCCCTGCTCCATCCCTTCGCCGCCGCCGACCGAGACGATGACCGCCGCCTTCACGATCCCGGTCAGCTGTTCGAAGTCGCCGGGGACGCCGACGGCTATGAGGACGCGAGGTGCGACAGGGCGGCCGTAGAGGCCGATCTGGCGGTTGCCGGGAAGCCCGCCCCGCGCGCAAACCTCACGCGTCCCTCCGACCGCGACTCCTGTCGGCGTCCAGCCGGCCGGGGCGTCGGGGCCGAGCAGGACAACGACGTCCTGCTCGTCGAGATCGAACGCAGGTGACGGCCTGTGGTTCACGAGCGCGCAGCAGGGGTCCGGCAGCGTCTCGAGCTCGAAGCGCTCCACCTCCGCAGTCTGGTCGCGCGCCTCGAGCACGCCGAACATCCTCGGCCGCACGGTTGCGAGCTGCGGCGTCGTCGAGCCCATGATCACCGAGACGATGTTGCCGCCGTACGCTGGTTTCGTCTGGATCAGGCGGCCGGCTCGATCGATGCCGAGATTCACGCAGTCGCCCGTCATGCCGAGCTCGAGCTCTCCTGCTGCCCGCGGGCCGAGGTCCCGTCCGGTCGCCGTTGCAGGAATCGCGAGGACGTGCGGCCGCAGCCGTTCGAGAACCTGAACGAGCGCCGCGTTCCAGATCTCCGGCTGGTAGCGGTCGAGCCGGTGATCGTCGACGACGACGACGCGCTCTGCACCGTGTCTTCCGAGCGTCTCGCCGACGGCGCCGGCATCTCTGCCCAGCACGAGCGCGACGCTTTCCCCGCCGAGCTTGCCTGCAAGCTCGCGGCTCTTGGCGATCAGCTCGAGAGACGCCCTCGTGGCACGGCCGTCCACTGTCTCGACGAACGTCCACGCGTCGTAGCTCTTGCCGGGCTTCTCGCCCAACCGTTCCGGCTTCTCCCACTGCGTGGCCTCGGTAGCGCGTTCGGCCAGCAGACTTCGCACCTTGGTGCGCACCTCGTCCGCGCTGCTCGCGAGCTCGCCCGCGCGTTCGGGGGTGACGTTGCGCACTGCGAGCACGCGAGTCGGCGATCCGCTCTGGCCGAACCGCTTGTCGTTCTCCTGGACGTCGTCTACGAGGTCGTGCGCGGTCCAGACATCGATCCTGCCGTCGGCCGAGCGCTCCGACTCGAGTGCGGCGGCGAGCGACAGCACGGCCGGGGGACCCAGGTCGTAGGTGTCGTAGCCGGCGTCCGTCTCGCACGTCGCACGCACGCGGTCGTCGGCGAGCTCGATGTCGACCACGCTCGTCAGATGGGGCCAGCCCAGGAACGCAGCAGTCTCCGGCGGCACCTGCCAGGTCTCGGAGTCGAGCGTCTTACGCCCGCAGAGGACGAGATCGACGTCCCCCTCCTTCCGGATCGCCAGGGCGAGTGTCCGTGATGTGCCGAGTGTGTCGGCGACCGCGAATACCCGGTCGGACAGATGGATACAGCGATCGGCGCCGAGCGCGATACACGTTCGTAGTGCGTCTCCGGCCTGGGGCGGGCCCATCGTCATCGCGATCACCTCGCCGCCGGTGAGCTTCTTCAGCTCGGCCGCCCGGACGACAGCTGCGGCGTCGAATGGGTTGATGAGGAGGGGCACGCCCTCGCGCCGCAGCGACTTCGTCTCGGGGTCGAACTCGATCGCGTCGGCGCGCGGCACCTGCTTGACGAGACAGACGATCTTCACCTGTGGCAGCCTAATGAGTGGTGCTCGCTCTCCTGTACGACATCCACGGCAACCTGGTTGCCCTCGAGGAAGTCCTGAAGGACGCAGAGGATGCGGGAGCCGACGCCTATCTCCTCGGCGGGGACTTCGCATCGTGGTCGCCGTGGCCGCGCGAGACGATCGAGCGGCTCCGCGGCCTGCCGAATGCGACCTGGATCCGCGGCAACGGCGAGCGCTGGCTCCGAGAGCCTCCGCTCGACCGGCCCGAGGTCCTGCAAGCGTTCGCCGAGCGCGACTCCGGCCTGGGCCCCGACGAGGGCTGGCTGTACTCGCTTCAGTCGCAGCTCGAGCTCGACTGCGTGCTCTACGTCCACGGCTCGCCGCTCTCGGATGTCGAGAGCTTTCCTCCCGAGCCAGGTGAGGACGATGAGCGGATGCTGAACGGCGTTCACGACAAGGCGGTCGTCTTCGGCCACAGCCATCAGCAATTCCTACGGCCGGGGCCGAACGGCACGACGCTGGTGAATCCCGGCAGCGCCGGCATGCCGCTCGACGGCGACGTGCGCGCGGCCTACGCGCTGCGCGGAAACGACGGCGAGTTCGAATTCCGCCGGGTCGAGTACGACGTCGAGCGCGCCGCGCTCGCCTGGGAGCGGGTCGGCGGCGATTTCGGCAAGCTCGTGGCGCAGCGGGTTCGCCGCGGCTCGGACTAATCGGCCGTCTCTTCGCCGCTCCCCGACGGCTCGTAGTACGTCGTGCCCTTCAGCTCGTCCGGGAGGTAGTCGACCTCGAAGCCGGCCGGATCGGCATGGGGATAGATGTAGCCCTCTCCCTTCCCGAGCTTGCGTCCGTAGTAGCTCCCGTCGGCGAGCGCCTTCGGCGGCTTGATGTTTCCCCGCTCCTGGACGTCCTTCGTCGCCCGCTTGATCGCCTCGTAGCTCGCGTTCGACTTCGGAGCGCGCGCGAGATAGATCGCCGCCTGCGAAAGGTTCAGCCGCGCTTCCGGCAGCCCCACGTGCTCGACAGCCTGCGCGGCTGCAACCGCTACCAGTAGTGCGCGCGGATCGGCGTTGCCGATGTCTTCGGACGCGAGCACGATCATGCGCCGCGCGATGAAGCGCGCGTCCTCACCGCTCTCGAGCATTGCGGCGAGGTAATAGACGGACGCGTCGGGGTCCGAACCGCGCATCGACTTGATGAACGCGGAGATGAAGTCGTAGTGCGCATCGGCGGTCTTGTCGTAGAGGAGCGGCCGCTTTCGCGCCGCATCGTCGACGTGCGCTTCCGAGAGCGGCTCGCCGGCGGCCTGAGCGGTTTGCAGAGCGAGCTCGACGATGTTGTGGACCGAGCGGGCGTCGCCGCCCGCGCGCGTGGCGATCAAGCGGAGCAGCTCGTCCGGGATCTCGTGGCCCAGCTCGGCGGCCCCCCGGCGGGCCACGGTTTCGAGCTCCGCCACCGAGAGCGGGAAGAGCTCGTACACCTGCGCTCGCGACAGCAGCGCGGAGTTGACCTCGAAGTACGGGTTCTCCGTCGTCGCGCCGATGAGTGTGATCACCCCCTCCTCGACACCGGGCAGGAGCGCGTCCTGCTGCGCCTTGTTGAAGCGGTGGATCTCGTCGAGGAACAGGATCGTGCGCTGTCCGTTGGCACCGAGCCGCTCCCTTGCGTTCGCCAGCACCGCTCGCACCTGGGCGACCGTTGCCGAGACCGCCGAAAGCTCCTCGAACTCCGCGCCGGTGGCGCGCGCGATGATGCGCGCGAGCGTCGTCTTTCCGCTGCCCGGGGGCCCGTAGAAGATGGCCGACCGGACCCGGTCCTCGGCGATTGCCAGCCTCAGGGCTGAGCTCTCGCCGAGCACGTGCTCTTGCCCGACGAACTCGTCGAGCGACTGCGGTCGCATCCGCAGAGCGAGGGGCGCGACACCGGGGAGCTGTTGCTCCGCCGCATCCGAGAAGAGGTCGCTCATTGCAGGAGAAGTATGCTCCGCAGGGCCTTGGCGACCGAGACTCACGAGGATTTCGCCGAGCCGATCCTGCCCGGGAAGGGAGCATCGGACTACGAGCGCTATCTGCGGACGGACGAGCTCCTGGCGCTGCAGAAGTCGCCGGACGAGCGGGTCCACCCGGACGAGTTGCTGTTCCAGACGGTGCACCAGTCGTCTGAGCTCTGGCTCAAGCTCGGCACCTCGGAGGTCGCTCGGGCGACTGCGCATCTGAGAGCGGGCGAGCTTGCGGCCGCACTACGTCTGCTCGGACGTGCGTCGCTCTGCCTGCAATTCGTCACGCGCCAGCTCGACATGCTCGAGCAGATGTCGCCGTGGGAGTATCAGATCGTCCGCCGCGTCCTGGGACACGGCAGCGGCTTCGACTCGCCCGGTTTCCGCGACGTTCGGCGGGTCACCCCGCCGCTCGGCGAAGCATTCGAGGCGGCCGTGTCGGAGGCGGGGCTCGACCTCGTCGAGGTGTACGTGCAGGGGCGCGAGCACGAGGAGCTCTACCAGCTCGCGGAGGCGTTGGTCGAATGGGACGAGCGGATCACGATGTGGCGGATCCGCCATTACAAAGTCGTCGCTCGCATCATCGGCGACCAGGTCGTCGGCACACAGGGGACACCTGTCGAGGTGCTCGGGAAGATGATCCACCACAACTTCTTCCCGACGCTCTGGCGCGCGCGAAACCAGCTGACCGCCCGTGCGAAAGAAGAGGAGGGATAGCGGTGGCGACGGTTTCGATCCGAGACGAGGTCACCGAGCTCCTGCAGGAGCTCATCCGCGTCGACACCACCAATCCGCCGGGAAACGAGACCGCCGCGGCCGAGCTGCTTCGGGACTACCTCGAGGACAGCGGCGCGCAGGTGGAGCTGTACGCGCGAGTTCCGGAACGGGCAAACCTGGTTGCGCGCATCCCGGGACGCGACGACGGGCCGACCCTGCTCTTCCTCTCGCACACCGACGTGGTGCTCGCTGATGCAGCCGAGTGGAGCGCGGACCCGTTCGGTGGCGAGCTCCGTGACGGCGAAGTGTGGGGCCGCGGCGCGCTCGACATGAAGGGGCAGGTCGCCGCCAGCGCTGTTGCCATTGCCTCCCTTGCGCGGGAGGGCTTCGAGCCCGCGGGCGATCTCGTTTTCGCGGCGACCGCCGACGAGGAGGTTGGCGACGGTTTCGGTGCGCAGTGGCTCTGCGAGACCCACCCGGATGCCGTCCGTTGCGACTACCTGATCAACGAAGGATCCGGTGAGCGCCTCGAGCTCGGCGGCAAGCCGTTCTACATCTGCTCGGTCGCAGAAAAGATGAGCGCGCCCTTCCGGCTCCGCGTGCGTGGCCGCAGCGGCCATGCATCGATGCCGGGGATCGCCGACAACGCGCTCGTCAAGGCGGCTCCGCTGATCTCCACACTCGGTGAATACGTACCCGAGCAGCAGCTCACTCCCGAGGTGAAGGCGCTGCTCGAAGCGGTCACCGGTGAGCGGCCTGCCTCGCCAGGGGAAGCACTCGACCAGGCTCGAGCGATCGGCGAGTTCTTCGCGGACATGGTCGAGCCGTTGCTGTCGCTGACGCTGGCGCCGACGATGATCAGCGCTTCGAAGAAGCGGAACGTGATTCCGGCGATCTGCGACGTCGTCGTCGACTCGCGACTGCTCCCGGGAACGACACCCGCGGAGCAGCAGGAGATCGTGCGCTCCGTGCTCGGCGACGGCAATTACGAGCTCGAGTCGCTCGAGGCGCACGGCGGCACGCGTTCCCCGATCGAGACGCCGCTGTGGGACGCCGTGACGAGCTGGATCGGCGAGGTCGAGCCTAAGGCGAAACCGGCGCCGATCTGTGTGGCCGGCTTCACCGACAGCCACTGGTTCCGCGAGGCATTCGGCACCGTGGCCTACGGCTTCTTCCCCTCACGCGCGATGTCCGCCGAGCTCGCGGCGCGCCTGATCCACTCGGCCGATGAACGCATTCCCGTGGAGGATCTGGAGCTTGGCGTGGACTGTTTTCGGCACATCGCCCGGGCGATGCTGTCGTAGGAGTTTGCGGAATTCGACTCTGAGTCGATAACCTCGAAAGTATGACGGACGAGAAGATCCGGCTCGGCGGAATGGCCCTCGCGAACGGCGTGCTCGTCCACGGGCCAAAGTCCTGGGCCTGCGCAATTCGCACGGAGGACGGACGGCTGAAGGTCGCGGCCCACCGCAAGCGCCTTCGGGCGAGCAAGGTCGAGAGCCCTTTGCTGCGCGGTCCGGTGCGGCTGCTGGATGCCATGGCGATCATCCCGGAGATCAAGCGCGCGCTCCCGGAGGCGAAGCTGCCGTTCCAGCGGCCTGTCGTCATCGCTGCGATGGTCGGCAGCGCGACGGTCCTGCGGCTGCTGCGCAGTTCGCGGTCGGTCGGTCCCGCGGCCCAGGAGCTCATCAGCGGCCTGCTCTCGATTGCGCCCGCCGCGCTCGCCCTGCGCGGCTCCGACGTCGCCGCCTACCACGGTGCAGAGCACATCTCGATCGGCTCGTACGAGCAGGGGAAGCGCGCGACGAAGGAGCACAACCGCTGTGGTTCGCACCTGATCGGTCCCTTGCTCGCGACCACTGCGATCGGCAACACGCTCGCGGCACGCGCGCCGGCCCATCTCCGCGGGCCCGCGCGGCTCGGCGCGCAGCTCGTTGCGCTCGCAGCATCGACCGAGATCTTCGGCTGGATGGTGCGCAATCCCGAGAACCAGTTCGCGCGCGCCCTCGCGAAGCCCGGGCACGAGCTCCAGCATCGACTCGCGACAGCCGAGCCCACGCCGGAGCAGATCGAAGTCGCGGAGGCCGCGCTCGCCGCGTGCCTCAAGCTCGAACAGGAGTAGCCGTGTCTTCCCTGCAGGAGCGGACGCACGCGCGGCTCCCGCCCGAGATCTTCGAGCTTCCCGTCGACAAGATGCGCGAGGGCTATTACGCCGACGCGTACTTCAATCACGCGCGCGCGACGCTCTTGCAAGACGGCCGCCATCCCCGCGTCGTGATGCAGGTGTTCCAGAAGAAGGACGCCTACGTCGGCGGGATCGACGAGGCGATCGCGATCCTCAAGCTGTGCTCCCCTGACTGGGACCAGCTCACCGTGCACGCGCTCTACGACGGCGATCGCGTCGCGCCGTGGGAGACGGTGCTGACCATCGAAGGCGACTACACGCTGTTCGCCCATCTCGAGACCGCCTATCTCGGCGTCCTCTCGCGCCGCACGCTCATCACCACGAACGTCGTGCGGGTGCTCGAGGCCGCCAAAGGGAAGCCGATCATCTTCATGCCTGCTCGGCACGACCATCACCGCGTGCAGACCGGCGACGGCTACGCGGCGCACGTCGCCGGCCGGGTCGTCGGCGCGCCGATCGGAGTCACAACCGATGAGCAGGCCTCCTGGTGGGGCGGCCGCGGGATCGGAACCGTGCCGCACTCGCTGATCGCGTCGTACGGCGGCAACACGGTTCTCGCCGCGTCCAAGTTCGCGGAATGGGCCTCCGACGACATCAACATCACCGTGCTCGTCGACTTCGAGAACAACTCCGTGCAGACCGCGCTCGACGTCGCTCGCACGCTCGGGCCGAAGCTCTGGGCTGTGCGCCTCGATACGTCCGAGATGCTCGTCGATCGTTCACTGTGGGAGGAGCTGGGCGATTTCAAGCCGACCGGTGTGAACGAGCGGCTCGTGCGCAAGGTGCGCGACGCGCTCGACGACGACGGCTTCGAGCACGTGAAGATCGTCGTGTCCGGTGGTTTCACGATCGAGAAGATCGAGGAGTTCGAGGAGCGCGGCGTGCCGGTCGACGCTTACGGTGTCGGCTCCTCGCTGATCCGCGGCTCGAACGACTTCACCGCGGACGTCGTGCTGACCGACGGACGCCCGTCCGCGAAGATCGGCCGCAAGTACAAGCCGAGCCGGCGGCTCGAGCTTGTGACGTAAAGACTCTCGACGCAGGGATCAGAGGCTTCCTGACCCGAAAACGGGGTCGAATTCACCACCGTTGAGGGAATCGTCGGCACCTTCCAGTTGACGCGGGCTCGTCCCTGGAGATGATGAGTAAGGGATGCCGGGGGTGGATCTACATAGCTACATGGCCGGGCTCAGGGACTTCGTGGTCAACTGGTGGCCACTGCTGGGTCTGACGTTCTACGCCGTCCTGCTCTACATCTTCTGGCGCATGCTTCAGTTGATGCCGCGCGTGAAGCCGGCGACGGTCATCGTCGACCCACACACGGCGATCGAGTGGGGTGACATCGCGGGCGCCGACGAGGCGAAGGCCGAGTTGCTCGAAATCGTGGAGTTCCTCCGCGACCCGAAACGCTTCCAGGAGCTCGGTGCGGTCGTGCCGAAAGGCGTGTTGCTCTACGGCCCGCCGGGAACGGGGAAGACCCTGCTCGCGCGCGCGGCCGCCAACGAGTCGGGTGCCAAGTTCTACGCGCAGAGCGCATCGGCCTTCGTCGAGATGTTCGCCGGCCTCGGAGCGGCTCGCATCCGCAAGCTGTTCGCCGAGGCACGGAAGCACGCGCCCGCCATCATCTTCATCGACGAGCTCGACGCGGTCGGCACCGCCCGCACCGGCAACAGCTTCAACCGCGAGCAGGATCAGACGCTCAACCAGCTGCTCGTCGAGCTCGACGGCTTCGCCTCGAGCGACCAGGTCGTCGTCATGGGCGCGTCGAACCGTTTGCAGGATCTCGACCCTGCGCTGCTGCGGCCGGGCCGCTTCGATCGCCAGCTGCTCGTCGCGCCGCCGGATCGCAAGGGGCGAGAGGCGATCCTGCACGTCCACACCCGCACGAAGCCGCTCTCGTCGGACGTGAAGCTCGACCTGATCGCGCGCCAGACGTCCGGGCTGACCGGCGCCGATCTCGCGAACATCGCGAACGAAGCGGCGATCCTCGCCGGGCGCCGCGAGGCAAAGTATGTGTCGGCTTTGGACTTCGACAACGCGCTCGAGCGGGTGGTCGCCGGTCTGCAGCAGAAGAAGGTCCTGACGGACAAGGAGCGCCGGATCCTCGCGTACCACGAAGCGGGGCACGCGCTCATGTCGCACCTGATGGGCGAGCTCGGGCATCTCCAGAAGGTGACGATCGTGTCGCGCGGCACCGCGCTCGGTTACACCCTGCATCTGCCGAACGAGGATCGCTACCTCGAGTCGAAGGAAGAGCTGATTGACCTCCTCAAGATCGCGCTCGCAGGTCGCGCAGCGGAGCAAGTCGTCTTCGGGCGGGTCACGAACGGCGCAGCCAGCGATCTCGAGAAAGTGACGGAGATCGCGCGCGCGATGGTCTTCGAGTGGGGAATGTCGGACCTCGTCACGTCGCGCACGCTGCGCGCGGACAATTACGCCCTCTCCGAGGAGACGAAGCGAGTGCGAGACAACGAACAGGCTCATCTCACCGACGGCGCTTACGCCGAGGCCGTGCGCCTGATCGAGAAGCATCGCGTGTCACTCGACCGCCTGAGCCAGGCGCTGCTCGAGAAGGAGACCCTGATGCGCGAAGAGGTGTTGCTCCTCCTGACGGACGTCGAGCCCGAGTCGCGAGCGTCCGAGACTGTAGGCACTCCTCGCGCAGTGATCTCGCTCCCCGGCGAGGGGTAGACAGCTCAGCGGATAGCATCGCTCGCGTGCAGTCGCGAGGGATCCATCACCTGGGAGTCGCGGTCGAGGACCTGGACTCCGCGCTCGCGACCTACGAGCGGCTGTTCGGCGCTCGGGTCGAGCATCGCGCGACGGTGGCAGATCAGGGTGTCAAAGCTGCGTCGGTCCGCATCGGCGACAGTCGAGTCGAGCTACTCGAGCCGCTCGGCGAAGACACGCCGGTCGGCCGCTTTCTTGCGAAGCGGGGACCCGGAATGCACCACGTCGCCTACGAGGTGAGCGATCTCGACACGGCGCTGGTGGAGCTCGCGGGCGCGGGCGCGGATCTGATCGACGAACGGCCTCGTGCCGGCCTGTTCGGGCTCGAGGTCGCGTTCGTCCATCCGGATTCCGTCCACGGCGTTCTCTCGGAGGTGGTTGCAGGTGGCTGAACCGGAGCGGGTACGGATCGAGATTGCTTTCGACGGTGGTCAGATCATGGGCGCCCTCGTCACACCGGCAGGGGCCGATGCGCTCGAACAGGCGCTCGCATCCGCGGAGCTTCGCGCGGGCACCGGCGAGGCCGCGCTGGCGCTCGAGGCCGAGGACGGGCGCTACACGATCGCCCTGCAGCGGGTCGTCTATGTGAAGCGGTTCGCGCGCGAAAGTCGTGTGGGGTTCGGCTCGGCCGTCGCTTGAGGGCGGCCTCCGAGTTACAAGCTCTGCCGGCACGGGCACGTCAAACCTGATGGCCGACGAAGCCACCCAGGCTGCTGCGCGTCCGGCAAAGGACTCGACCGCTCACATCAGGCGGCTCGTCGAGCGTGGCCAGCAGGGCGATCGCGGAGCGCTCGAGGAGCTGTACCTGATCCATTTCGACCGGATCTACAGCTATCTGCACATGAGTGTCGGCAACAGACATGACGCCGAGGACCTGACGACGCTGACGTTTCTCAAGATGCTCGAATCGATCAAACGGTTCAGGTGGCAGTCTGCTCCGTTCTCCGCGTGGCTCTTCCGCATCGCGCACAACCTCGCCATGGACCACTTCCGTGCCAACCGCCGCTGGCAGCCCGAGGAAGAGGTGCCGGAGCCCGAGGGCGAGAGCGAGCCTTCCGCGGAGGCAACGGCACTGCAGTCGATCGGGCGGCAGAGCATGCTCGAGCTGATCGACGGGCTGTCGACGGAGCAGCAGCAGGTCCTGACGCTCAAGTTCGTCTTCAATCTGCCCAATGCCGACGTCGCGACGATCCTCGACAAGACCGAGGGCGCGGTCAAATCGCTGCAGCATCGCGCACTCGTCTCGTTGCAGAAGCAGATTTCCCAGGCCCCGGAGCCATAGAGATTGGCCCTGGAGGTCGGGATCGTCGGGCTGCCGAGCTCCGGCAAGTCGACACTGTTCCATGCGCTCACGGGGGCGCGTGCGACCGGGGACGTCGGGATGGCGGGCGTACCCGATCCGCGGCTTGCGCAGATCGCCGGTGTCATCCACCCACGTAAGGTCACGCCCGCCGCGATCCGAGTCGTCGAGGTGCGAGGCACTGGACCTGAACTGCTCGGAAATCTGCGTCAGGTTGATGCGCTCCTCGTCGTCCTGGACGGCTTCTCCGGCACGCGCGTTCCCGCCGACGATCTGGAGACACTGCGGCTCGAGCTGCTGGTTGCAGATCGCGATCATGTCGAGCGCCGGCTCGAGCGCGTCACCAAGCAGGCCAAGTCCGGTGAGCAGAAGCTGAAGCAGGAGGTCGCCGAGCTCGAGCGGGTCCTGGCGCACGTGGATGCGGGCGGAACGCTGGCCGATTGGCCCTCCGAGCTGCCGTCGGGGCTCGAGCCTCTCACGACGAAGCCGCTGCTCGCGGTCGAGAACGGGCCCGGCGGGATCGACCTCAAGCTCGAGGCCGAGCTCGCAGAGATGCCTGCGGAGGAGGCCGCCGCGTTCCGGGAAGGAGCCTCGGCGCTCGAGGAAGTGGTTCGGCGTCTCAGCGACGAGCTCGGGCTGATCAGCTTCTTCACCGCCGGGGACAAGGAGACGCGGGCCTGGTCGCTGCGACGCGGACGAACTGCACTCGAGGCGGCGGAGACGATCCATACGGACATTGCCCGCGGGTTCATTCGCGCCGAGGTGATCCGCTGGGAGGACCTCGTGCAGGCCGGCTCACACGCGGAGGCCGCGCGAAGCGGCCTCCAGCGTCTCGAAGGGAAGACGTACGTGGTTCAAGACGGTGACGTCCTGAACATTCGCTTCAACGTCTAGCTGCAGCAGTCGTCGGGACAGCTGTCAGGTGGGCAGTCGCAGGACCCGGCCATCTCGCCTCCTTTCATCGATATCCGTCGATGTTATATATTGAAAAAGGTCGATGAAGTCAATTGCCATCCTCCCGACGATCTGCTGCGGCCCGGAGACCGAGCCGCTGACGGCGCCCGAGCGCGATGAGCTCGCGGCGCGGTTCAAGGCGCTCGCGGACCCAACGCGCGTCGCGATCATCAACTCCCTCTCGGCGGCCGACGAGGTCTGCGTGTGCAACCTCACCGCGACGTTCGATCTCTCACAACCGACGATCTCGCATCATCTGAAGATCCTCCGTAACGCCGGCCTCGTGGAATCGTCGCGCCGCGGAACCTGGGCCTACTACCGGCTCGTTCCGGAGGCGATCTCTTCGCTGCGTGGCGCGCTGGGCGCGTGAACGTCCTTTTCGTCTGCAGGCAGAACGCCGGTCGCTCCCAGCTGGCGCGTGCGCTCTACGAGCGACGCGGTGGCAACGCACGCTCGGCCGGGACGACCCCGGCCACGCACGTGCATCCCGAGGTGGTCGAGCTCATGCCCGAGCTCGCGGGCCGCGTTCCGAAGCAGCTCGACATCGCCGACGCCGAGTGGGCGGACATCGTCGTGACGATGGGCTGCGGCGACGCCTGTCCAGTCATCCCCGGCAAGCGGTACATCGACTGGGAGCTGCAGGACCCGGCCGGCCAGGACCTCGAGACGGTCCGCAAGATCCGCGACGAGATCGAGCGTCGGGTCTCCGAGCTCCCGCTCTAATTCGGCACAAGAACGTTTCGCTTCCGGCACGAATTCCGTGTCCGCAAACGACATCCGTGGGGTCAGACCCGAGAACGGTGCAGGATCTGTCACGACTTCGAGACGGATCGCGCGATGCGTTGACGAACTGCTTCGGTTTCGGCACACGAAGCCAGGTCCGGAACGGGCACATCTAGGGTCTGACCCCGAAGGTGTGACAAGAGCGTTGCAATTACCCGGCTGAAATGAGCACGACGCCGGCGAGGGTCAACGCGATTCCCGCCTCTTGCGAGCGCGCGACGCGCTCCTTGAGTACGAAGCGGGCCAGGACGACCGTGACGATCGGATAGAGCGACGCCAGCACGGACGTGATGCTGACCAGGCCGCTCGTGGACGCCGCCGCGAAGAAGAGGTTGCCGAGCATGTCGCCGGTCCCGATCAGCACCAAAATTGGGATCTGGATCGGCTGGATCGCAAGCGACGGCCGCCGGATCGCGACCGCCGCGAGAATGACGAACGTCGACGTCGTGCGGAAGATCAGGGACGCCCACCAGTAATCGGCGTTCCCCGCAGCGTGCATCGCGGGGAAGTAGCCGCCGAACCCGATCGCCGCCAACAGCGCAAGGCCGACGCCCGCCGCCACCTTGCTGTTGCGGCCGGGCTCTCGCGAGGCCAGGAAGACACCGCAGAGCGCTGCGGCAATGCCGAGCCACTGCCAGAGCGACGGACGGTCGCCGGTCGCGATCCCGAAGACGACGGGCACGGCAGCGGAGATGCCCGCGATCGGCGCCACGATGCTCATCGCGCCGACGGCCATACCCTGGTAATACGCGAACAGCCCGAGCGTCCCCGAGATCGCGGCCGGGATCGCAAGGAGCGCTTCGGAGCCTGCGGGTCCCTTGCCCCGGATCGCGACGATGAGGGCGATCACGACGAGCCCGCCGATCTGCACGTAGACGAGTACCCGCAGCGCACCGAGCACACGCCCCTTGAGCGGCCCGAAGAAGTCGGCAACACCCCACGTCAGGCTGGCGCCCAGCGCGAGCGCGATCGACCTCATCGGCGGACGCTACCTAGTTGCAAGGGAATGCTCAGCAGTGGAAGCGTGCGACGGCGTGTTTGTTAGATAGCCGGACGGGCGAAGCCCGCAAGGCCTCTATACGGCGCCGCCAAGTCGGCGCCTTGGCTAGTCGGGGATCGGTCGCGTCGCGGCGACCGCGTCGAGCTGGTTCGCGTAATAGAGCACCGACGCTTCGGCAGTGCGCGCGGACCGCGCGTCGTGATGACATGCGATTGCATGCAACAGCTCGGAGCGCGCATCGGGCTGGATGCCCGTGCTTCGCTCCTCGACCAGCCGCAGCCCGAGATGGACGTGCCCGAGAAGGCGGCCCTCATCCGTCTGCCGGAACGTCGGGCCGGCGGTCAGCTCGGCGACGCGCCCTACGTCGTGCAGAAGCGCCGCAGCGAGCAACAGGTCCGAACGGAGTCGCGGATGCAGCTGCGCAGTCTCGCGGCAGATCGTCGTCACCCCGACGGTGTGCTCGAGAAGCCCGCCCGCGTAGGAGTGATGTGTCTCCGACGCGGGCAGCCTACGCAGCGACGCGCGCAACACGTCGTCAGAGAAGAATCGCGTCACAACACCGGCAAGACCGTCGTGCGAGATCTCGCCGGCAAGGAACTCGAGGAACCCGTCCAGCTCGTCTGCGTCCCGCCGTAGCGCCGGAGCGAACTCGGCAGGGTCGGCCTCCGGCGCGGCCTCGAGGGTCCGTACGTCGACCTGCAGCCGGTTGCGGAACTTCTCGACTCGGCCGAGCACCCGGACCGCGTCGCCCTCTGCGAAGCGCGCGTCGAGCAGCTCGACGTCGTGCCAGACACGCGCCTCGATCCGGCCGCTCGGATCGACGAGCTCGAGCGCGAGGTACGGAGCGCCGCCCTTCGTGCGCAGCCGCTGCTTGCGCGCGACCGCATAGGTGCCCTCGACGATTCGCTCTTCAGCCAGCTCTGCGATGGCGCTCACAACGCAAGTCTAGGTCCGAACTCGGATGCTAGGGTCGCCGCAAATGGCCGAGGTCAAGCCGTTCCGAGCCGAGCGTTACGACGAGTCGAAGGCGGGCCCATTGGAGCGCCTCGTGGCGCCGCCGTACGACGTGATCTCGCCCGAGCAGCGCGAGGAGTATCTCGCGCGCAGCCCGTACAACGTCGTCCACCTCACGCTTCCTGACGACGAGGAGGAGGCCGGGCGGGACCTGGCGGCCTGGCGCGACCTGGGAGTGCTCGCGAGGGAGAAGGAGCCCGATTACTGGTACCTCTCACAGGACTACGTCGGCCCGGACGGCGTCTCCCGAACGAGGTCGGGGCTGGTCGCCTCGCTTCGAGCGGAACCGTACGAGAACGGCGCCGTCCTTCCGCACGAGCGTACGCATCGTGGCCCCATGGAGGGTCGCCTCCGGCTGCTTCGCGCCACCCGTACTCAGCTCGAGCCGATCTTTCTCCTCTACGAAGGCGACCCGCTCCCCTCTCCCGGGCGCGCTCCCGATCTCCAGAGCGGTGGCGACAAGCTGTGGCGCATCGGCGAGGCGCCGGACTTCGAGAACACGGAGCTCCTGATCGCAGACGGCCATCACCGCTACGAGACCGCGGTTGCGTATGCGCAGGAGGGCGGCTCGCCGTGCCTGATGGTCGTCCTCGTGCCGACGAAGCAGGAAGGGCTGACGATCTTTCCGACTCATCGGCTGGCTGCGCACGTGAACGGTGCGCGCGGCACGCCGATCGACGAGCCGGGGGACGAGCTGCCCGGGGTCGTCCTGTATCGCGACGGGAAGTACGAGCTGCTGAACGGCGACGGTCTCGACGTCGAGATCGTCGAGCAGATCGCACCCGAGGGCGTGACGTACACGCCTCAACGCGCCGACGCCGTTGCAACGGTGGACCGCGGCGACGCGGAAGCCGCATTCCTTCTCCGTCCCACACGGATCGAGGACGTCTGGGCAGTCGCTCGACGCGGTGAGACGATGCCGCAGAAGAGCACGTACTTCTATCCCAAGCTCACCTCGGGCCTGCTCTTCCATCCACTTGACTGACTGGGTCACCCTCTGCCGCGCCGCGGTCGAGGACGTCCGCGGCGTGCTCGCCGAGCTGCCACAGCGGTCCGACCGGGAGCCGGTGGTCGGTGCGGGGATGGGCGGTGACGAAACGACCGCGATCGATGCAGCGGCCGAGCGCGTGATTCTTCCCCACTTCGAAGGGCTCGACGATGTCACGATCGTTTCGGAGGAAGTCGGCATCCTCGGCAACGGGCCCACGCACGTCGTGATCGATCCGATCGACGGCTCGCTGAACGCGAAGCGCGGCATTGGCTTCTTCGCCCTCTCGATCGCCGTTGCCTCCGGCCCCACCATGGGAGACGTGGACTTCGGCTTCGTCCACGACTTCGGCACCGGGGAGGAGTGGACGGCGAAGCGCGGCGAGGGAGCGCGGCTGGACGGGGCGCTGCTCGACGGGGAGCCACCGAAGGAGCGGATCGAGATCCTCGCTTTCGAGGCGACACGCACCGCCTCGGTCGCGGAGAAGGCAGCGGCGGTCGTCGACCTCGCCTACCGCCTGCGAATCATGGGCTCACTGGCGCTCTCGCTCTGTCACCTCGCCGCCGGCCGGATCGACGCGGTCTGCTCGCTCAAGCCGGCCCGGGCGGTGGACATCGCGGCGGCCCAGCTGCTCGTCCGCGAGCGCGGTCTCGCTATCGACCTGCCCGACGCGCCCCCGTTCTCCTCCGCGCCGCTGGACGTGGAGGGGCGTTCACGGGTCGTCGCAGCGGGAACGGCTGAGCTATGCCGTCAGCTGGCCCACGCCCTGTCCGCGTAGGTTGTTCCGGATGGACAGCGTGACCATCCGGGCCCCGGCTCCGGCCGAGGGCGCACGGCTGAAGGAGATCGCCATCGCGTCCAAGGCATCCTGGGGCTACGAGCTGGACAAGGTGAGGGAGTGGGCGGAGCGGGGCGATTTCTCGCCCGGGCAGCTGGGCAAGCTCACGGTCTTCGTCGCAGAGGCCAATGAACGGGCGATCGGTTGGTGCTCCCTCGAACCGAGGGGCGAGGTGTGGTGGCTCGCCGATCTCTGGGTCGAGCCCGACTGGATCGGGAAGGGTGTCGGCAGTCGCCTCTTTCGTCACGGCGCGCGGCACGCGCAGCGGGCGGGGGCGAAGCGACTCGAGTGGGAGGCGGAGCCCAACTCGTTCGCTTTCTACGAGAAGCTGGGCGCGCGGCACCTGCGCGAGAGCGAGCTGACCGAGTGGGGGCGAACGATCTCGGTGATGGGAGTCGAGCTGGATGGCTGAACCGAAGACCGTCAAGCTGAGCTCACCGGACCGGGTCCTCTATCCCGAGGATGGGATCACGAAGGGCGACGTCTTCGAGTACTACAAGCAGGTCGGCCCGACGATCGTGCCGCACCTGAGAGATCGTCCGTTCACGATGAAGCGCTATCCGCACGGGATCACCGGCGAGGTCTTCTTCCAGAAGCAGGCGCCGAGAGGGATGCCGGACTGGATCCCGACGCGCCAGTTCCGGACGTGGCCGCGTGAAGGCGGGTCGCGGCTGGTCGACTTCCCGCTCATCAATTCCCCCGAGGCAGTCCTGTGGGCGGTGCAGATGAATTGCATCGACATGAACGCGTGGTACTCGCGCGTTGACAAGCCCGACCGTCCGGATTTCGTCCTTTTCGACCTCGACCCGCCGGACGACGGGTTCGAGCTTGCAATTGAGGTCGCTCACCTGATCCGAGAGCTTCTCGCTGAGCTCGAGCTGCCGGGCTACGTGAAGACGAGCGGCGCAGATGGAATCCACGTCGTCGCGCCGATCACACGACGGTCGACGTTCAAGCAGACCTATGACTTCGCAGAGAAGGCGTCACGCCTGCTCGAGCAGCGCCATCCGGGCAAGGTCACGACGGAGTGGCTGAAGAAGAAGCGCGAAGGAGTCCTGGTCGATCACCGGCAGAACGGTCACGGCAAGACGATCGCCTCCGTGTACTCGGTTCGCCCCAAGCCAGGCGCTCCGGTCTCGACGCCCCTTCACTGGGACGAGCTGACCCCGACGATCAGGCCGCGCGACTTCGGCATGAAGGAGGCGCTCCAGCGGATCGAAGAGCACGGCGACCTTTACGCGCCGGTGCTCGAGGATCCGCGTCCGCTCGCACCGGCGGCCAAGAAATTGGAACGGCTAGGCTCAGACTCGTGAGCGAGCCCAACCGTGACCTGATCATGAAGGCGCTCGAGCGCGTCATCGACCCGGAGCTACGCAAGCCCGTGACGGAGCTCGACATGGTGCGCGGCGTCGAGATCGACGGCGGCGACGTGCGCGTGACGATCGCGTTGACGATCGCCGGCTGTCCCTTGCGTGATTCGTTCCAGCAGCAAGTCGCCGAGGTGCTGCGGGACGTGCCGGGCGTCGAGCGCGTTGCGCTCGGGTTCGACGTGATGACGCCCGAGGAGCGCCAGGCGCTGACGACGAAACTGCGTGGCGGCCTGCAGGAGCGCTCGAAGGGTCTCTCGCTCGACGCATCGACGCGCGTGCTTGCGGTCTGCAGCGGGAAGGGCGGCGTCGGCAAGTCGACGTTGACCGCGAACCTTGCCGTTGCGCTCGCTCAGGCAGGGAAGCAGGTAGGCGTGCTCGACGCAGACGTCTACGGCCATTCGATCCCGCACGTGCTCGGCATCCGCCAGAAGCCGGTGCTCGTGGACAAGATGATCGTCCCGCCGGTGAAGCACGACCTCAAGTTGATGTCGATCGGCTTCTTCCTCGACGACAACCAGCCGGTGATGTGGCGCGGGCCGATGCTGCATAAAGCGCTCGAGCAGTTCCTGTCCGACGTGCACTGGGGACAGCTCGATGTGCTCGTCGTCGACATGCCGCCCGGAACGGGAGACGTTGCGATCTCGCTCGGCCAGCTGCTGCCACGCGCCGAGACGATCGTGGTGACCACACCACAGCCGGCCGCACAGGAAGTTGCATCGCGCGCCGGCGTGATGGCCCAGAAGACCGGCATGCGGCTCGTCGGCGTGGTCGAGAACATGACCGGCGACGTCTTCGGGTCCGGCGGCGGCGAACGTCTCGCCACCGAGCTCGGAGTTCCGCTGCTCGGTCGCGTCTCGCTCGATCCACTGGTGCGCGAATGCGGCGATGCCGGCGAGCCGCTGATGGCGACCGCGCCCGATTCGCAGAGCGCACGAGAGCTGCGTCAGATCTCCAACCAGCTGCTCGCGCTCGACCGCGGCACGATCGTCAAGCCGCTCACACTCGTCGCGCGCTAGGAGAGCTCGGGCGCCGGTCCTTCCTCGACCGGGGAGAACCTCGCGTACGCCTCCTTGGGTGACGCCACCTTCTGGTCGACCCCGGCACCGAGCCGAACCGCGGTCTCGTCGACGGGATAGCTGGCGCCACCTTTGCGCGCTCCGACCGCGAGGACCAGTGCAGGGCTTTCACCCGCACCGAGAATGACGTGCTTCGTCCGCGGCGGGCAGTGGACGAAATCCCAGGTCTCGAGCGGACGTTCCTCACCTTCGACGACGAGCAGGCACTCACCGCGCAAGACGAGGAAGCCTTCCTGTCCCGGCTCCTCGTGGTACATCGCCATCGGCATTCCCGGCGGTAGCACGTTCAGGTTGATTCCGATCTGCTCGAACCTCGCGTCGCCCTTGCCCTCGAAGGCGCAGTAGGCACCGAGCTCGTTGTGCAGCCAGCGTGCCTCGCGGGCATTGACGACGAACCAGCCCTCGCCCTGCGGCACGCCGTCGTCGAGCTTCGCCTCCGGAACCATCGCGTAAGTATGCTCGCCGCCGTGCAGGTCGAGGAGCGGCTCAGCGCGCTCGGTTTCTCGGAAGAGGACGCCCGGACGCTTGCCGACCACTTTCTCGACGCCGAACGGCGTGGCAAGCGCGGGCACGGTCTTGCGCGAGTCGACTGGCTCGAGACGCTCGCGGGCCTCGATCCGTCGGCAGAGCCCGAGTGCGTGGCCGCCGAGGCGTGTTACGAGCGCTGGGAGGGCCGTGGGGCGCTCGGGTATCTGACGCTCGCGGCGATCTGCGCGGGGCAGCTCGAGGATCCGCCCGAGGCCGCTCGGCTGGTCGTGGCGCACGACTGCTTCCCGACCGGAATGCTCGGCTACTGGGCCCGCCGCCTCGCCACCGGAGGTCTTCTGGCCGTGCTCACGGCCACCTCACCGCCGCGGCTGGGCCATCCGGAGGGAGGCCCGAAGCTCACCGGGACGAATCCACTGGCCATTGCGATCCCGAGCTCGGACGGCAGGCCGATCGTCAGCGACGTCTCGATGGGACGCGTGACCTACGGGGACGTGATCGCCGGGGCCGCGTCCGAGGACGAGCTGGTGCCCTTCGGTGGCGAGCACGCGCACAAGGCCTTTGCGCTCGCGCTCGGGCTCCAGCTGCTCGTCGACTCGCTGATCGGCGACGGTTACGGCGCGGTGCTGCTCGTCGCCCAACCGGCCGCGGATCCCATTCCCGCCCTGCGCGCTCGTGCCGATGGTCTGCGCCTCCCGGGCGACGCATGATCCAGGCACTGCCTCCGCCGGTCGTCGCAGGCGAGCTGGTCCGGCTCCAGACCAGGCAGCACGTTGTGGCGCTGACCTTCGACGGCGGCGGTAACGCAGACGCTGCCAAGCACGTGCTCGCGGTCCTCAAGCGGGAGCGGGTGCCCGGCACGTTCTTCCTCACCGGGCACTTCGTGCAGACGTATCCGCTCCTGGCGCGCGCGATCGGTCGGCGGTATCCGGTCGCGAACCACACCGTCGACCACCTCGACCTGAGACGCCTGTCGACCCCGGCGGCGACGCGTGAGGTCACGCAGGCGGAGACGATGATTCGGCGCGCCACCGGCCGTGACCCGCGGCCGCTGTTCCGGTTTCCGTACGGCGCACGGGACGCGCGGACGCTCGGGATCGTGCATCGGCTCGGCTATGCGTCGGTGCGCTGGACGGTGGACACGTGGGGTTGGATGGGCCTCACCCTGCAGACGGTTGCGGGTGCCGAGCGCCGCGTTCTCGACCACCTCGTGCCCGGCGAGATCGTCCTCATGCACCTCGGCGCGGCCCGCGACCGTAGCACGATCGACTCACGTGCTCTTCCCGCGGTGATTCGACGCGTGCGTGCGCGCGGTTACCGGTTCGTCACGCTGCGCGGCATCCGCGCGCCTTAGCGCTCAAGGTGACTGCTTGCGCAGCGCGCCGAGCACGACGGGATCGACCCGGTCGACGCCGTCGACACGCTCCTCGAGGTTCTCCGTGCCTGCCCAGTCGTTGAAAGCCTTGGCTAACTCGCCCTCGTAGCCAAGCCTGACCAGGCGGTCGCGCAACTCTGCGGCCAGAGCCTCGTCGACCGCGAGCCAGTCCTCGCGCGGCGTGATCCCGAACAGCTCGTCGTGCAATGCGTACAACCGCCGCAGCTCGACGATCGGGAGCGCGTGGTCGTCGACGCGCAGATCGACGACGACGTCGGAGAGGTTCGCGTAGCCGGCATCTTTCTCGACCACCAACAACGACGCCGATTGCTGGCCGCGACGGTCCCCGCCCGCAGCCTGCGCGGCTGCGAGGCATTCGATCAGCCGTTCCGCCAGTGACAGGTGCCCGTTCTGCTCGAAGGTGGACGCGAGCGCGTCGACCGTCTCCTGCGAGACGAGGATGTTCCCCTGAGCCGCGTAGCCGTTCCCCGTTCTCCCGCCGGCCCAGTCGTTGCAGTCCTCGCCGGTGAACGTGGCCGCGCCTCCCACCGCATCGACGACTCCAACCTGCCGCTCGGCCCGGCCCTCGTCCGCAGCGGTCAGCGCTTCGACCACCTGTTCGGCTGAGCGGCCCTCGCGCAGCAGGGCGAGCCCGTCGGGCCCGTAGCGGGGGTTCGCGTAGGCCTGAGTCGCGATCGCGCCGACCTGCGGCTCGGCCCACGGAACGACAGAGCCGACCGCCAGGAACTTCGATTGGACGGCGACGCCCCACTGACCTGCATCCAGGTCGCACGCGACGATCGAGTACGTCGCGACGACGTCGCTACGGGCCATAGGTCAGTTCCCGGAGATCGAGGTCGAGCAGGTCACGGCGATCGGGCGGAACGAGCGCCGTCGCGACTTCCGGATGCGCGAGCGCCGCCTTGACAGCTTCCGCCGAGGCGGCTCGCACGACGATCGGCCGCCCGGCCCCGTGCGCTTCGTGCAGGGCGTGTGCGTCGACGACGTCGTCGAGCACGAGCGCCTCGTCGAGCTCGAGCTCGCCCTCGACGGCGATCTCCGGGACGCGGCGTCCCGTTGCACCGAACCAGCGCTCTCTCACAGCTCGAGCGACCCACCCGGATCGAGGGCGTGCACATCGACGCCCGGCGCCAAGCGCTTCAGCTCGTCGGGCGATCCGGACAGGAGCGGGAACGTCCCGTAGTGGCAGGGCACGACACGCTTCACGCCGAGCAGCTCGCAGGCGACCGCAGCCTCCCGCGGATCCATCGTGAAGTGGCCGCCGATCGGCAGGACGGCGAGGTCCGGCGAGTAGATGCGGCCGATCAGTTGCAGGTCGCTGAACACACAGGTGTCGCCGGCGAAATAGATCTTCTTGCCGTCCTCGAGCTCGATGACGATCCCCGCGGCCTCGCCGAGGTACGTTCCGTCGTCCGCCGAGCTCGAGTGGAACGCGTTCGTCAGCGTGAACTTCATGCCCTCGGCCTCGACGGTCCCGCCTTTGTTGGGCCCGGGGAAATCGTCGGTCTCTGCGCCCTGCCCCTTCAGCCAGCCCTTCAATTCGACCATGGCGACGATCGGCATCGAACCGAGCTTCTGGGTGATCGCGACGACGGAACCAACGTGGTCCGAGTGGCCGTGCGTCACCGCGATCACGTCGCAGCGCTCCGGCTCCTTCTCCGTCTCGGGACACTTCGGGTTATCGAGCCACGGGTCGACGTAAACGCGCTTGCCGCCGGCGGAATCCAGGCGGAATGAGGCGTGTCCCAACCAGGTCAGCGACGCTGCAGCCATCGGTCTCCTCTCGTTTGCAGGTGGCGGCGCGGAGCGTAAAGGAACGTCCGAGCTGAGGGCGAAGCTTGGTGAGGATGGCCCGCCGCCTGCTTCCCGTCGTGTTCGTCCTCTTGACCCTGCTCTCGGATGTCGGCGGCGGCGCACACGGCCTGGCGCTCGCCTTCCTGCTCTGCGGGATCCCGGCGGCTTTCGTACTCATGCTGGACTGTTACGGCGACCTCCTCGAAGCGCGGTCGGGCGCCGTTCGACCGGCTCTTGCCGGGCTATCACTGGCCCTCCTGGTGCTCAGTGCTGCGCTCCGAAGTCCCGCCGTCCTCGGCGGGGTCCCGCAGCTCGCCGTGTCGGTGCTCGTCGTCGCGCTCTTGCTCTATTCGGTCGTTCTGCTCGGCGGATTGCTTCCCCGTCCGCGCAGCGTTCCCAAGTCCGCCTGAGGCGTTCACAGTTGCGCTGCGCGCGCAGGTCTTGGTAGAAGCGAACCGTGCTCACCCGCCTGGCCCATCTCGTTCACCGACGCCGCAGCCGCTTCATCGTCCTCTGGGTCGTCCTGACCGCCTTCGGGGTCTTCGCCACGACGCGGGTCTCGAAGCGCTGGTTCGAGTCGTTCTCGATTCCGGGTTACTCCGCCTACGAGACGAACCAGAAGGCCCTGAAGACCTTCGGGACGGGGGAGCAGGCGCCGCTCGTAGCGGTTTTCCATTCCAGCGGTGACGTCACGAAGGCAGACCTGACGCCGGCGATCCAGAAGGCTGCGGCGGTCAACCCCGGCTCCCGCGTCAACTCCTTCTTCGATACGCATGCCGGCTACTTCGTCTCGCGCGACCGCCACATGACCTTCGCGGAGATCTATCCCCCGGGCCAGAACACGTTCTCCCACGAGCCCCACATCAAGGCCGTGCGCGCAGCCCTGCAGGCGAGCACGCCCCCCGGGGTCGAGTCGCACCTCACCGGCCTGCTGCCGCTCCAGGCAGCGTCGAGCGGGGGTGGGACCGGGCCGAGCGTGCTGACGGAGGCGCTCATCGGCGGCGTCGGAGCGCTCGTGATCCTCATGTTCGTGTTCGGGACGCTGCCGGCAGTCGGGATTCCACTCGCGATCGCGCTGACGGCGATCCTCAACACGTTCACGCTCGTGTGGCTCCTGACGTACGTCACGAACGTCTCGATCATCGTCCAGTTCCTGATCGCGCTCGTCGGGCTCGGCGTCGCCATCGACTACGCGCTGCTGATGATCTTCCGGTTCCGCGAGGAGCTCGCCTCCGGCGAGGACGTCGAGACGGCCCTGGTGGAGACGATGACGCATGCGGGCAGGTCGGTCATCGTTTCTGGCTCGACTGTCGCCGTTGGCCTGCTGAGCATGGTGCTTCTCCCGCTGCCCTTCATCAGGTCGATCGGGATCGGCGGGATGCTGATTCCGGCGGTCTCGGTGATCGTGTCGATCACGCTCCTGCCCGCGCTGCTCTCGCTGCTCGGGCACCGCATCAACAGCCTGCGCGTGATGCCGAAGCGCTTCGTCGCGGTCACAGCGCCGGAATCGGGCTGGTGGGGCAAGTGGGCAGGTCTCGTCAGCCGCCGACCCCTTCCCGTTGCCGTCGTCGGGCTCGTGATCGTCGGCGTCCTGCTCGCCCTCGGCTCCCAGCTGAACCCGAGTGAAGCTCAAGCGAAGGACTTTCCCGGGAAAGGCGACGCCATCACGGGTCGCGGCGTGCTCGCGAGCGCAGGGATCTCTCCGGGCGCGATGAAGCCGTTCGTCGTCCTGACGCCTGCGGCCGGCGCGACTCAGGTCGCGCAACGGCTCAGGAGCGTCGAGGGCGTCGCCGGCGCGACGGCTCCACAGGCCTGGCGCAAGGACGGTCTTGCGCTCGTCGAGGCGATTCCGAGCGTCGACGGCTCGAGCAAGTCGGTCCGAGGGACGATCTCGCGCGTCAAGGACGCGTTGCCCGCCTCCGCCAGCCTGGGTGGTGTTGCGCCAGAGGACCGGGACTTCGTGCACGCCGTGTACGGCAACTTCCCGTACGTCCTGCTCTTCGTCGTGCTGCTGACCTACGTCCTGCTGGCGCGCGCGTTCCGCTCGCTCTTGCTTCCTTTGAAGGCCGTGATCCTGAATCTGGTCTCGCTCGGGGCCGCCTTCGGGATTATCGTGTTCATCTTCCAGCAAGGGCACGGCTCCAATGCGATCTGGGGAGTCCCGGCGACCCAGTCGATCATCCCGTGGATCCCGCTCATGATCTTCGCGTTCCTGTTCGGGCTTTCGATGGACTACGAGGTCTTCATGCTGACGCGCATGCGCGAGGCGTATGACGAGACGAAGAACACGCGCGATGCGGTTGCGCTCGGGCTGGCGCGCACGGGCAAGCTCGTGACCAGCGCGGCGCTCGTGCTCATGTTCGCCTTCTTCGTGCTCTCGACGAGCCCGGGCACCGACATCAAGCAGTTCGGGATCGGGCTCGCGGCCGGGATCATCTTCGATGCGACGGTGATCCGCGCGCTGCTCGTTCCGGCGATCATGATGCTGATGGGCCGCTGGAACTGGTGGCTACCGGCCTGGGCGGCCCGCCCGCTGCGGACGCAGCCGAGCGTTCCGGTGCCGGAGGCGCGGCCCGTGACAGAGCCCGCCTAGAACGGCAGGGAACTCGCGGCGTGCTTCGCCACGTCGATCAGCGGCTGGACGGCGAAGAACGATCCGACCGTGACCACGAAGCAAGTGAAGACCGCGGTCTGCAGCAGCGCTTCGCGCGGCGGTGAGCCGCCAATCGGCGCCAGTTGCAGGTCTTCCGTGCGGCGCATGAACATCGCGCGTACGAGACCGAGGT